>PCAV01000094.1 GCA_002730675.1 Rhodospirillaceae bacterium
AAATAGACTTAGAGAAACTTGGAACACCGGGAAACCTGCACTAAATGGGTGGCTCGCCATCCCTAGCACCTTTTCTGCGGAAATTATGTCGCACCAAAATTTTGACTCCATTACTATCGATCTACAGCACGGCCTCACCGACTATTCTATAGCTGTTCCAATGATGCAGGCCATGTCAGCGAGTGATGCAACTATGCTCTGCAGAGTGCCTTGGTTGGAAGCGGGCATTATTATGAAATTACTGGACGCTGGAGCGATGGGCATTATTTGCCCCATGATTAACTCACGAGAGGAAGCAGAAGAATTTGTCGGTGCGACCCTTTATTCTCCAAAGGGATATAGAAGCTCAGGCCCGGTTAGAGCTAATATAATTCACTCTGATTATCATAACTCTGCCAATGATCAGATTATCAGCCTAGCAATGATTGAAACGGAGCAAGCAGTTGAAAACGCCGAAGCGATATGCTCCACACCCGGCTTGACTGGCATTTACATCGGGCCAAGCGACCTTGCTATTTCTATGGGCGAAGGACCTGGGCTCGATAGAGGACCTGGCAAGGTCTATGATGCCATTCAGCATGTTTTAACGACAGCAAAAGCGTCAGGTATTCGCGCTGGACTTCACTGTATGGACCCCGAATACATTAAGAAAATGTACAAATGTGGCTTTGACTTCGCATCACTATCAAATGACGTTCGATTGTTGACACAAGTTGTAACATCGCAAATCAATGCAGTTCGATCATAAAAAGGTTTTGTCATGTCATCATTAGTAGAGAATGCCGATGGGTCAGTTACGGTCCAAGCAACCCCTTTAAAAGCTCTCATTTCAGAAACCTTCTTCAAGTTGGGCTGTTCAGATTCGGAGGCAAGTCGAATTGCTGAGAGATTAGCTGGTGCCAACCTCCGCGGGCATGATAGCCACGGCGTAATTAGAGCACCAAGGTACGCGAGTTACATAGAAGAAGGTAGGCAAATCCCCAATGTCACCGTCGATATAAAGATAGAAAATGAAACGCTTGCTGTCATAGATGGTAAATTTGGTTTTGGACAAAGCGTAGGCGAACAAGCGGTAGATATTGGCATAAAAAAAGCTCTCAACAACGGGATTGCCATCACAGCACTACAAAACGCTGGTCATTTGGGGCGAATTGGGGATTGGGCTGAAAGAGCGGCAGAAAAAGGATTAGTGTCTATACACATGGTTAATGTTAGAGGGAGTTTGATTGTTGCTCCATTCGGGGGTATCGACAGGCGCATGAGTACTTCACCATTCTGCGCAGGGATCCCATTAGACAATGGAGATGAACCAATAATACTCGATATGGCAACTTCAGTAGTGGCAGAGGGGAAAGCGCTTGTAGCACTCAAAGGCGGGAAACCTTTACCAGAAGATGCGATAGTATCTGAAGATGGAACAATTACAGGGGACCCCAAACCGCTCTACGGGGACACAAAGCAGGGTATGTTCCCAAACCCAAATAATGGATTAGGTGCGCTGAGAGCCTTTGGAAATCATAAGGGGTCGGGTTTAAACTTTCTTATGGAAATGATGGCAGGGGCCTTGACAGGTTCTGGCTGTGCGGGAACGATTAATGAGCCTCAAAGAAGATTTTGTAATGGCATGTTCTCTATTTATCTATCCCCAGAAGCGTTTGGCCATAGTGACGACTCATTTGTGAGCGAAGTAAGAGCTTACGTGGAGTTTTTAAAAAGCTCACGCCCTACTGAACCAAGTGGCGTGGTTTTGATACCCGGGGAAAAAGAGCGACAAGTGATGGCCGATAGATTGAGAGCTGGTGTTCCTTTAGCAAAAGAAGTTTGGAATGATATTCTAAATGCAGCAAGAGATGCCGGCGTAATGCAAAGTAAAATCGATGACCTTTTAGCTTAGAGCTTTACTTCTTTTGGCTCTTACGCCATCTCCACGGAGCCATAAATTTATACTTCCATACACCCCTATCTTTTAGTCTTGCCTTTTTTTCTACGTCTAAAAAATCCCTACTTTCTTGTGGGTATGCCAAAGCCCAACCAGCTCGAACAATAGCTCCGTTAAGGATTTTGTCTCCCATGTAGCATAATCCTGTAAGCTTACCTTCTAGATCTTTTTCAAAATCAACACACACTAGCTCGTTTTTCCGAACAATTGCCCGCACCGCGTTGCGAGCAAGGACACCGCAGTCTACCGACTGACCATTCTTTTTTTCGCAAGATTGTTCTAATTCAGGAGCATCTATACCCCATAGTCGAACGATAAATTCTTTTCCATCCTCTATATTTTTTATTGATATTGTATCTCCCGATATAATCGTTGCTCTACCTGATACTTCTTCCTGTGAAAAGGTATTACCAGAAGAGAAAACCAAAAAAACCAGCAATGAAATTGTCAAAAATATTCGAGCAACCATTCTCTCACCTAAATTAGCCTCTAATAATTTACAAAATATCTAGCATTTCTTTTTTTAAAGGCGGTTTAAATTCATCGTCGAGCATGTCACAGTCCTTCTTCTCTAGTTCAATGCTCCAAGCAGCTATATTTTCTTCAACATGCTTTATCGAACTGGCCTTTGGGATAGAAATTATTCCCTTTTTGCGAAGTGTCCAAGCAATTGCTATCTGGGCAGGTGAAAGATTAAGCTGTTCAGCAATCAGTCTCAACTTTTCATTGCCGAGTAATCGTCCTTGTTCCAGCGGTGAATATGCCATAACCGAGACAGACTCTTTCTCACACCAAGGTAAAAGATCCCATTCGACACCGCGTCGCATTAAATTGTACAAAATTTGGTTTGTTTGACAGTCTGTTCCACCGGGGACATTCCAAAGTTCTTCCATATCAGAGGTATCAAAATTACTGACACCCCATGCTTTTATTTTTCCTGTGTTTTTTAACTCATGAAACGCTTCAACCGTATCCCTCAAAGGATGGCGGCCCGGCCAATGTAATAAATATAAGTCTATCGACTCTATACCCAAACGCTGCAGACTATTTTCACAAGCTTTTATTGTGCCATGTCTGCTGGCATTATGAGGTAATACTTTTGAGACGATGAAAACTTCTTCCCGCCTTCCTTTAATAGCTTCGGCAACAACTCTTTCTGCACCGCCGCGGGCGTACATTTCCGCAGTATCTATCAAAGTAGCCCCAAGGTCTAAACCTCGCTTTAAAGCTAGTGCCTCAGCAACGGGATCACCGATCCTCTCTCCCATATGCCATGTCCCCAACCCTAACGATGGAGCGTCACGACCGTTTGGCAGAACGACAGTCGAGCCCATTTTAGAGTTCCTCAATCTTTTTTATCAATTGGGCACCAAACTCTTTAGTTCCCAAGCTACCGCTTAGGTCAATTGTTAAATTATTTGATTGGGAAAATACTCGTTCCATACTGGACCTAATTAATCTTGCAGCCTCTTTCAACGTATTGCTGTCATTGCGTTCAGCCAACCAATCGAACAACATGCCAGTGGATAGCAGGAGTGCCGATGGATTTGCTATATTTTTATCCGCAATATCGGGAGCAGAACCATGACTTGCTTGTGCTACAGCTTTATTATGTCCAGCATTCAGCGACCCACCTAATCCGAGCCCACCCGATAGCTCGTTTGCTAAGTTGGACAATATATCTCCAAACATATTGGACGTCACAACTACATCAAAATTTTCAGGCGTTCTAACAAACAAAGAAGCGGCCGCATCAACATGTATCTCGTCAACTTCGAGGTTAGGATATTCTTTTGCGGCCTCGATACATTCATCTCTGAATAATCCATCAGAAAGTTTTAAAACATTTGACTTCGTTATTACAGTGATCTTCTGTCTTGGCCGTTCCGACGCAATTTTTGCTGCAACTTGTCCGATCCGGCGAGATCCATCCCGACTTATTTTTCTTACAGCTAAAGCTAGATCGGGCGTCGGCATAAACTCCCCAGAACCGGTGAACATATTCCTATCAGCATAAAAGCCTTCAGTATTTTCACGGACTACAATCATATCCATTGAAGGCACATTAGATTTAATTCCTGCCCAAGATTTAGCAGGACGGATGTTCGCAAATAAATCGAATTTGCGGCGAAAAGCCGCTGAAAGGTTTATACCTCCTTGCTCAGGTGGCGGATACGCTGCGCTATCCGAAGGGCCTAAAATTATTCCATCAGAAGCCTCCGCTTCTTTAGCTACATCAGCAGGGAAAGTTGTCCCATAACTGTCAAGAGCCTTAAACCCTGCATCTTTTTCTTTTAATTCTATCCCTAAATCTAACTTATTATTTAAGCGCTCAATAACATCGGCTACTACTCTAGAAATTTCTGGTCCTATGCCATCGCCAGGAAGAAGTAATAATTTCATCAAACAATCCCGCTACAATTCGAAACATCAAAACATTCACAAAAATAACCCCTATCACTCTTAGAGAGTTTATTGTGCCTTAGCCCATTTACCATTTTCATCTTCCTGCCAATAGGTGGGTTGCGCAC
Organism: Rhodospirillaceae bacterium; assembly: GCA_002730675.1. Taxonomy (GTDB): domain Bacteria; phylum Pseudomonadota; class Alphaproteobacteria; order Thalassobaculales; family Thalassobaculaceae. Next base: position 4,471 of record PCAV01000094.1, read on the forward strand.
CTTTTTCCTTGTAAAAAATCCATCTTTTTCTAGCCTCAATGACTGCGTTCTCATCATGCCCATCAAAGAGATCAAAAATGCGCTTATACCCGTTAANTTGCTCAAGCCTAATCCCATCGATTAAAAATAAATAGGACGCATCGTTAGCATTATNGTTTTCACAAGTTATCAAAACCGGTTGTTCTGAAGNAAAACCATCTTTGCTGGTACCATGAGGCAACCANGAATTGGCGTTGTACGTCCAAAGTAAGNCATCTATTTCCTTAACTCNTTCTTCACTTGAGGCAAAAATCACGGCGCGGCCGCCTGCCTCGAGTGTTTTTTCCAAAAGCTTCGGAAGNACATTTTCTAGTGAACGTTTAATAAGATGATAAAAACTTATATCAGTCATATATTTAGAATCGCTTTATGCNTCATAACTTGATTTCACTAACTGATTAAGTGTTCTTACACCCCAGCCGGTACCACCTTTAGGAACTGTAGGACTATCCTTAGACGACCATGCCATTCCAGCTATATCGAAATGGGACCAAGGACAGTTCTCAACGAAACGCTCGAGAAAGCACGCTGCGGTGACACTGCCCGCAAAACGTGGCCCGGCATTCTTCATATCAGCGATATCCGAGTCCATCATTTTGTTGTATTCAACCCCAAGTGGCATTCTCCAGATACCTTCACCAGCGTCTTTTGCCGCACTTTCCATCTCTTTGGCTAGGCCATCATTGTTTGTAAAATACCCACAATTCACTTGACCAAGCGCCACCATCATTGCTCCAGTTAAAGTAGCCAAATCTATCATGAATTTTGGCTTGAACCGTCTATTTGTATACCAAAGAGCATCAGCTAGTACTAAGCGACCTTCAGCATCTGTGTTTATAATCTCTATAGTTTGCCCACTCATAGAGGTGACCACGTCTCCGGGACGTTGAGCGTTTCCATCAGGCATATTTTCTACCAGACCAACAACACCGACTGCATTCGTTTTAGCTTTTCGACCAGCTAATGCCATCATCAAACCAGAAACTGTCGCGGCGCCACCCATATCCCATTTCATGTCCTCCATACCAGATGCAGGTTTCAACGAGATTCCTCCAGTATCAAAACAAACACCCTTGCCAACAAAGGCAATTGGTTTTTCCCCCCGTTTTCCACCATTCCAACGCATTACAACTAATTTACTCTCTCTAGAGGAGCCCTGCCCAACGCCCAGCAGCGCCCCCATGCCTAACTTTGACATTTCCTTCTCGCCCAGCACCTCAACCTTGAGACCTAGTTTCCTTAATGTAGTTAGTTTTTTAGCAAAACTATCTGGATAAAGCACATTAGGTGGTTCAGACACCAAGTCTCGAGCGAAGAAGATGCCATCCGCCACGGCACTAAACTCCGAAAATATTTTTTTAGCTCGTAGATGCTGTTCTACCGCCACGTTAATTCTTTTTAACGTTATATCTTTGCCAAGTTTGTCTTTCGTCTTGTACTTATCAAATTTGTAAGATCTAAGAAGAGCACCATAAGCAAAGTGAGCTGCACGTTTATCAATATTTTTTTTTGCTTTGGAATGATTCTCGAATATTACCGTGACTGTCTTTTCGCCTGATTTTTCAAGAGACGAAAATATACGCCCCCCTGCTTCCTCACTCCAAAGCTCGTCGATATTATCACCTGTACCTAAGCCATAAAGCACGATTCGCCTTTCTGGAGTAAATACGCTCAATATTTGATGTGACTTTCCTGAAAAGTTACTGTTCTTAATGGCAGCTGTGATCATTCCACCACTATCCCGATCAGCTTCTTGGGTTTTTGCTAACATCTTACATTCTTCCAAGACACCTAAAACCAAGGCTCCCTGCTTCGGGAAAACAATTTTCGAAAAGCCTATTTGCATTTTTATCTCCTTAACATTTGGCAGCAAAATGGGTAACTGCGCCTAAAGACGATGTCAATCTTACAAGAATATTATCTTAGTATTCTTAGTAGCATGACTTACTCGTGCGTTTGTGTTTAATTCACTATAGTCTAATTTTTATGTGGAGCCTAGAATTGCAAGTAAATACCTACCTTGCCAAGCAGCTTCTTCTCGCTTTTATGGTAGTGGTCATATCGCTTACTTGTGTCGTTTGGTTAAGCCAATCGCTTCGTTTTATAGACTTAATCGTAAACAGGGGATTACCTCTACCAACTTTCATTTATCTCACCATATTACTTCTACCAACTTGGCTTTCTATAGTTATGCCAATCGCTATTTTTGCTAGTTCACTCTACATCTACAACCGAATGCTGGTAGATAGAGAAATTATCGTCCTTGTAGCCGCGGGGTTAAGCCCATGGCGCCTGTCCTCTCCCGTTGTTCTTGTTTCATTGATAGTTACATTCCTTTGTTATTCTATGACGCTATATTTTATTCCGGTTTCGTATCAAGCTTTTAAAGAGCTTCAATTTAAAATTAGGCACAACTACACAGATATTCTACTTCGCGAAGGAACCTTTAACGCTGTCGGGAAGGATATTACCGTATATATTCGAGAGCGAAACCTGAAAGGGGAGCTATCTGGAATTATTATCAACGATGAAAGAAATTCTCTTGAAAGCATAACAGTTATGGCTGAGAGTGGGGCGCTGTCCGTGACAGAAAAAGGACCACAAGTCTTCATGCGGAATGGTAACAGGCAGTCCAGAAACACCAAAACTGGTCAAGTTGGATTGCTGTACTTTGACAGTTACACCGTCGACCTTAGCGGATTAAATTCTATGTCGCAGCGAGCTTGGAAAGATCAAAATGAATATTTTGTGCATGAATTACTTAATCCTAGAAATGAAGCAGAGAATTCTAAAAGATACAAAAAATTTATAGCAGAAGCACATTATAGAATTACATCTCCACTTTTAGCTATAGTGCTCCCAATTCTAGGGCTCGCAGTATTGCTCAAGGGTGAATTCTCGAGACGTGGCCAAACCCTCCGAATCTGCTCTGCTGTGATAGTCGCAGGGTTGGTTGAATGTACGGTATTGGGAAGTAAGTTTTTTGTTGCACAAAATGCAATGCTTATCCCCATCATGTATGGAACCGTCGCTGCACCTCTAGCTATAGCCTTCGTATCGCTGATCTCGTATCCATCAAATTTCAAGTTTAGACCTAAGAGAGATTTTTAAATGTCTTTTCCTACAAACGCATAAAGGCTACCAATTTGTTTTTTTCACCAACCTTATTTTATTATTTTGCGAGACATTTTATCTTTTACGTTCTCAGCATTTTTTTAATTATTATGGCGGTTATCTATCTTTTAGATGTAGTGGAATTTTTGCGTAGAGGCGCCTCCAAGGACAGCATTTCATTAGGTTTAATTCTCGAAATGGCTATCCTCAAAGCACCTAGCATAGGGCATAAAATTCTTCCGTTTGCAGTTCTCTTCGGGAGCATGATGGCTTTCACAAAAATTGTAAAAAGCAGAGAGCTAGTTGCCACACACGCGGCTGGCTTTACGATCTGGCAGATTATCATTCCCTCGATATGTGTGGTTTTAATAATTGGTACATTCTGGATATTAGTCATAAATCCAGTTTCTTCTGTTCTAACAGCTAAATTTGAAACCCTAGAAAATAGCGTTTTGAGAAATCAAAACAGCGCGCTGAGCCTTTCTCCTGGAGGCTTGTGGATACGAGAACAAAATGCCAATGGGCACTCTGTACTGCATGCGAGAGCAATTTCTGACGACGGAGAGATGCTCTCGAATATAACGATCTTTATCTTCGAGAGCGAAAATTCATTTAGTGCCAGAGTTGATGCTAAGCATGCGACACTTAAGGCTGGTTTCTGGGAATT
>PCAV01000095.1 GCA_002730675.1 Rhodospirillaceae bacterium
CCCTGCTGCTTTCAACAAAGTTAGAGACCAGGACAGGTGTACCCAGTCCGAGGTTCACAACCGAACCATTTTTTAAATCTTGGGCGGCACGCCAGGCTATTTGGCTCTTATCAAGACCCATGGTCTGTNTCTTCACTTTCNATAAGGTAGTCNACATANACACTAGGTAATTGTATNTGNTTATGGGGCAGCGGTTCTTCNAGTAATNGCCTCGCCTCAACAATTGTAGTNGTGCAAGCTGTGGCCATNATTGGNCCNAAGTTCATTTGNGTATAGNTGAAATTNACATTTCCAAATCGATCNGCNTTATTAGCAGAAATNANTGCNAAATCGCCCTTNAAGGCTTCCTCTAAAACGCAATCTTTTCCTTGTATGTTTCTTGTTTCTTTTCCTTCTCCTAGTTTTGTCCCGTATCCAACAGGTGTAAAAAAAGCTGGTATGCCAGCTCCACTAGCCCGGATACGTTCTGAAAAGGTTCCTTGTGGAAGACATTCAAGTTCGATTTCACCATCTCGAAGTTTCTCCTCAAATTTTGATAAACCTTTACCCCTTCCTCTAGCTGAGGTCGTGATAACTTTACTTACCATGTTAGCTTCGATAAGAGCATGAGGTAGNGAGTGGGGTCTTGTTACAGAATTAACAACTATTGTGAGATTAGTNGGATGAAGATCTTTTAACTGAGAGAGCAAAGTATTTGGAACACCGGCTTCCCCAAAGCCAGATATCATAATTGTTGAACCGTCTTTAATTTCCTTNAGAACTTCCTCGGCCGATTGATGTCTTTTATCCATTATAANACTANCTTACTTTCCNGCACAGGCGCGAATTGTNGTCTCGAATANAAGTTTCGCATTATTCCCGCGAACAAATGGGCTTAAGATNGGGAGTTGTATACCTGAATCCCTATACTCCTCAATTTTATCTAGGCAATCCGAGGGAGTGCCGGCGATNCTTGTTGCCTCTACCATTGCATCAGTTATGCATCTTTCTGCTGCNTGCATATCTCCTTTTTTAAATGCTTCAGCTGCATCAGCGGTTTCTTGTTCGAATCCATATGAGGCGACCAGCTTGTTGTATCGGGGGAAAAAACCGACGTAAAAAGTTAATCCAGGCCGCATCATATCTACAGCTTCTTTTTTCGTTTCACAAACCGCAGTAGGTAAGAGTGACGTAATATCTATATTTTTGGAATTTCTTCCTGCGATATTACTACCTGTTAATAGGTGTGGCTGGATTTCGTCGGCCGTCTGGAGAGTGCTGCGGGTTAAAATAATACCATCGGCTATTTCACCGCACGTCGTGACCATTTTTGGAAATAAACCTGCCAAGTAAATCGGTATTTGCGGCCGCCGCGGTTTGAACCACAAATCAAATTTTTCGATTTTGATGGTCTGACCATCAAATTCCACAGATCCAGTTTTAATTAACTCTCTAATAATTTTTACTGTTTCTGTAAGTCGTAATATGGGNCTGCTATATTCAATCCCATGTTCGGGTACCACCTGTACCTTGTGGCTGGAACCTAGCCCNAGTATCAANCNACCTTNTGACAATTCATCTACAGTAGCTGCTGCCATCGCGAGTGTAGGTGCTGAACGAACAAAAACACTGCTTATAGCTGTACCAAGCTTAATTTTCGACGTGGCTGCAGCACAGCCGGAAAGTATTGAAAATTGATCGCCACCGTGGCCTTCCGCTATCCAAGCCGACTCATAACCTAAGTCCTCGGCAAGTCTCACACAGTCAACAATCTCGGAGGCAGTTGGCCCNCCAGAAAATGCAATGCCAAGTCGTTTCATTTTTGATCCTTANNGTTCATTTATGTTATCNAGTGGATATATAGGCCGTCGAACTTTTCGAAAATCTAAAAGATTATTATCCGAAGTTGTTACGCCTTCACCGTCACATGTTATTGTGTTTTTAGCAAGTTGCTCAAAACCAGCCCTGTAGTGAATTCGTGACTTTAAAAGAAGNTATCTTTTTTTGTCGGGTTGTATGCCAACGGAGGTAAATACTCCAGTATCCCATGGCTCATGATGTTTGGACGTAATAACTATTTCTATGCCTCCAACCTCTAANACAGCAGTATTACCCATNCTNACTTTAACACCCGTATACATGGGGCCANGTACAATCCACTCTCCATTAGTGAGCGTTTTGACTATTCCTTTGATTCTCAGTGGTTTACCCTTCTTATTAATTGACGGCATATCAGCCTTACCACCGAGGTCTAAAATTATCTCCCGACCGACTCCCGCTTCAGCCATCAAATTCACCGCGTCGGGGTCGTAAACAGCTGCAACGGCAACGTCCTCCAAACCAGCATTGAGGACTTCTTCAATTACCGTCATAACGTCCTGGGTTCCGCCAGACCCTACGTTATCTGCATGATCGAGCAAGATAGTAGGGCCATCCTTAAGACTTTTCGCATAAGTTAAGGCTTCTGATAATGGCCTTCCCGAGTAAACAAACTCTCTGCGGTTCTCCCAAATTTGCTTTACAATTTTATCGCACCAGTCTTTTGCAAGATTGGCATCACCTTTTGCTACAACGCACGCGGAGCTCCCCGCATCTTGAAAATCCGCCAAAGGGAATCCCCCAAAGACAGTGGCAGCTAACACCTTAGGGTCTTTCTCAGCTTCTTTGGCTAGAGCGAGGATACTTTTCATTGGCTCATCAATGTGCCCCATTCTCAAAGTTTGAGCTAGAACAGGAGGCCGTGCCCAACATATAATAGGTTCATAATTTTCTTTGATTGAATCGAGTAAAATCCTAGCGATTTGTGAGCCTACTTCATACATGTCAATATGAGGATATGTTTTGTATCCGATTAGACAGGTACAATTCTCTACCATTTTCTGAGTGAGGTTTGCGTGGAGATCATAGGTCACACCTATCGGTAGTTGTGGATTAATTTTTCTCATCTCATGAAGAAGAGTTCCTTCTCCATCGTCGGTCGTTTCACAGACCATCGCACCATGAAGATCGAGCAGGGCTGCATCCACACCTATTCGAACAGCATCAAGGATTTTCTCTTTCATAAAGTTGTAGGCTTCAGCTTGCACAATTCCTGATGGCATGGCTTCTGCGGCAATCGGAGTTATAACTTCGTGGCCCGCTGCTTCTGCCACGTCTATATATGCAGAAAAGGGCATGCNAGTGCNCTTATATGCATGGTATGCATCATCACCNAAGTGCTNCCCCCACTCAAAAAAACGATCTAAAGATGTAGGGNTTGGAGAAAATGTATTTGTTTCGTGCTTCATCATTGCAACTAATATACGCATCTGACCCNCATACATGCCGTGGTTNNATATTTTAGACNAAATTTATGTCAGGANATCTGATAATTCATCGAAGTTTTTAACAATAAGGTCAGGCTGGAATGGACTTTCCCCAAAGGGTCGTTTGCGTCGATCGATGAANACGGACCTAAATCCNNAAGCCTTNGCGCCNATGCAATCAAATGCGTGATTGGCAACAAAAAGAATNCCACTCCTNTCAATTTCTCCAAACTTTTGNTGGATAATTTTTTCAGCTTCGGCGTAAGTNCGCCAGTCGGGCTTAAAAGCTCCAGCTTCCTGCACTGATATTGTTAAGTCAAAATTAAATCCGATATATTTTTTTGCGGTCTCCAGCATATCGCGATCACCATTAGATAATATGCATAGTCGGTATGTGTTTTTTAGGGCCTCAAGGCTCTTTACGACGTCTGGAAATGGTTTAAGCCTTTCAATACACGAGATAAGCCACTCAACGTCATTCTGGCTATACGCTATCTCAGCCCTATCCATTACGTGGCTAACAGCCCGGTGGCCAATTTGTCTATAGGGCGTATGTCCGTTATCGATGAGTGAGTCGATCATCGAGTCTTCAAAATGTTTTCGACGCCACCATGTGACAAACTGGTTTGGATTTCCTGCCCAACCTTTGTTCTTGAGGAAGGGAGTTACCATTTCAACTAAGCCACTTTGCATATCCACTANAGTGCCATACTGATCAAATACGAGAGCTTTTGTCTCTCTCNTAACTATCTGANNAANNTTATTAAGCATATTCGTACCTCATCAATNAATTGNTGTTATNTGTTAAANATNAANCGAGCTATCAACTTNCTTGGAAGAATTTNAGAAGCAGNTCAGCAGTTTTTTCAGGTTGCTCCTGTTGCACCCAATGTCCAGCCCCTTCGATCAATTCAAAATTTAACATTTTAGTANAAACCTGACCGTTCATTCGCTCAGCAGCACCGGGACGTTGATAAACACCCCAATCACTCTTTCCTGAAATAAAGCAAGATGGGACGTCGATCGTTTTATCCGAAAAAATTTCTAATGATTTAATATCCATATCCGTGGTGCCTCTGCGATACCAATTCAGACCTCCTTGGAAGCCATTCCTGGTATACTCTTCAGCGTAAATTGATAGTTCTTGATCTGTTAGCCATGTGTTGGCCTNTATTTCTNNCTTAGAAGGCATCTCTCGCGCCACTGCTTCTGGCATAGTATCATTTANGTCCATAATGTAATAAGTTGGCATTTTCTCAAGTTCNGNNGCTTTCCAGGCTTCNAATTTATGCGGCTGATTTTCGAGCCAATCNGCACTNTTGTGATGATAATAGGCCCTNAGAAAGTCATGAATTCCTTGAGAGCAATTAACCATATCGTCATTTGCAGCTGGGGTTGAATAATACCAGTGATAATGTTTTCGAGGTCTGCTTAGTTTAGCCATTTCAGAATGGATATCGTCCGTCATATCTTGTGTTACGACCTCTGCTCTCAAGACTGCGGGTGATTTGGGTGGTCCATCAAANGGAGCACTCATTAGCGCGCAGCGTTTAAAAATATCAGGTCTGACTAACGCACACCAGGCGGCAACTGATGCTCCATAGTCGTGACCCACCACACTAAATACTTCGGAATAGCCAAGGGCTCTAATAAGTCCAATTGCATCTCTTACAGTGTTAAGTAACGTAAAAGAGCTCATATCATCTTCGTATTTTATTGGACCCCAGCCTANGGTTCGACCGTACCCTCTTAAATCGGGAGCGCAAACACGATATCCGGCTTTTGCCAATAAAGGTATTATCTTCCGCCAACTATATGCTAACTCTGGAAAACCATGCAGNAGCAGAACTAANGGTTTTTCAACATCTTCACTTCCCGCCTCTAAAAGATGCATTTTCAAGCCGTTTGAATTATCAACAAACCGAGAAGTGACCCCTTCCGGAAGGGTGGAGGATAAAAAGGGTTTTTCTAGCGTCATTTTAATTTCCAATCGCTATATACTTTTATACGCATCGAGTATTGCTTTTCTCATTGCAGATCCGATACGATCTTCAAAACCTATTGGGACGTGTGGTGCAACAGGAAGTGAAATAGTTTTNTTTGCTAGCCACTCTGCTATNGGAAATTGTCCAGACACATACTCGTATTTTTCTTTATAGTAACTCATCATTGGAATTGGACCTGGATAATGAACGGACGTGCCAATGCCGTGGTCTTTAAGTTTCTGGACTATGCTGTCCCTTCTAATGCCAGAGTTGGAAGCTAGAACCGCATTTAAGCAATAGCATGAAGAAACAGATTTCCCTTGGTGTGGCTCAAAAATGGTAATTTCTTCTATNCCTTCTAAAACCGATTTAAGCTTATTATAGTTATCTATTCTAACTNTCACCCTATCCTNTAACTTCNTTAACTGGCAAAGCCCAATGGCGGCCTCAACTTCATTCATTCTATAATTATAGCCCAAAACGGGGACGTCATAGATTCCAGGTTTTGTTCTTGTTTGGTGATTGTGATCATAGCCGAAGGCTTTTCGCTGTTGAATGGATCGTGCTAGTTCTTCATCATTGGTTGTCACCATGCCCCCTTCTACAGACGTAATATGTTTGATTGGGTAGAATGAAAAGCATCCGGCAGTTGCCAGATTTCCAGACATTTTATTACCGTACTTTGCGCCTAGAGCTAACGCCGCGTCCTCAAACACTAAAGCGCCAACGGATTGAGCAATTTTNTTAATTGCATCCATTTCGCAAGGTAGCCCAAGAAAATGGACTNCTATGATAGCTTTTGTGCGCTTTGAGAGACAAGTTGAGATGCTTTCTGGAGATATGTTGCCGCTTTTTGGATCAACGTCAGCAAAAATTGGCTTGGCGCCGCAGTATTCAACGGCATGGGCTGTCGCGACATGGCTCATAGCCGGCACAATCACTTCATCGCCGGGACCAATATTTGATGCGTAAAGAGAAAGATGAAGTGCGGCAGTTCCTGAGGCAACTGAGATAGCAAATTTCGCTCCAATAAGTTCCGCAAAGGTTTTTTCAAATTCAGCACAAACGGGCCCGTGGGCCAGTATAGGGCTCTCTAAAACTTTTTTTACAGCTTCTATTTCCTCGAAGTCTACAATGGGCCTGCCAAAAGGAATATCAGTCTTTCGCATAATTTACCTAGAATAAAAGATTAGATGAGATAGTCGACATTAACGGTTTTTTTTGCNTTGAGGGACTCATAACATGCGAAGCAAATATCCATAACTCGAAATACATCTTTCGCTGATACTTCCGGTTCGTCACCGTTACGTATTGACGATATGAAATCAGGTAAAAGACCGAACTTGTCTATCCCCGGATAGGTGGTTTCCACTATTTCTAGGTCCTCACTATTATCACCGTGGAATAATTTAGCGTGAGGTGTATCATTTATGAAGCTTTTCTCCGTCCCGTAAACAGAAAGCCCGTGAATTTGTGGACGTTGTGCTCCAAGGTTTGAGGTCGTTCGGCCGACGGTACCACTTTTGAACTTGAGCAAATTTGTGACTGTATCATCGAAATCAAATTTGCTGCCACGTGTGAGTTTTTTATTACTCATTCCGCAAACTTCAACAATCTCCTCGTTCAACAACCATCTCATNAGGTCAATCATATGGATCCCGCCGCCATATGTTACACAGTAAAACTCCATCTCCCCCCTCCAACCTTGAGTAAGCTTCCAAAGAATCTGATGAAGATAATCGCCCTCGATGGTAACAATTTCCCCAAAATAACCCTTAGCGATCCAATTTTTAAGTTCTTGAAACCGGGGTGATTTCCTAAGAACAAGATTGGAGCTCAAAAATCTTCCACTATCCTGTTGTGCTCGCAAAATGGCTTCCGCCTCATGCCGGTTTAAGGCAAGCGGCTTTTCAATCATAACGTGTTTACCATTTTCAAACGCGCTTATGGCTTGGATGGCGTGGCAGTTGTCGTAGCTTGCTATGCTTACTACGTCGATGTTTGGGTTTTCAGTAATTTGTTTATAATTTTGGTGCCGGTTTGGTACATCATTTCTATCACCAATAATTTTTAAGACTGATGGATCAATGTCACAAATGTCGGTGACCTCAACATTTGGTATCCGTTGGTATCCGATAACATGTTGTTCTCCTACGCCCAGCCCAATGACGCCTATTTTTAATTTTCTATCTATCATCTCTTTTCATTTTGATTCGGTGTCCAGTGGTATGTCACATATTCTTCTATTTCCTCAAAACCGAGCGATTTATAAATAGATATAGAAGCATGATTGTCTCGTTGTGTTCCTACTTTCACAAGCTGAACCTTATTTGTGTAATGAACAAGCGCTGCTTCTACCAACCTTCGGCCCAAGCCTCCTCCTTGGTGACTGGGCGATACACCTATCAAGTCAATGGTCGCGGTATTTTTGTTCTTCAGACAGGAATTAAAACCTAGAATCTCATTGTCTATTTCTACAACGAAACTTGCGTCAGACCGCCCGTTAACATTGTTAAAAGCCCATTGGGCTTTGCCGGCGGCTGCAATTTGGTCATCTATCATTGGATCCTTGTGATATCTATCATGTTGAAAACAGTCCGCCGCAATTAATTTACAAGCTGGGGCGTCAGCTTTTGAACAAATACGGACATTAGCGGGTAACTCGTTTGAGGTGCTTTTTTCAGGCGGCCTCTCCATAATAACTAAGCATTCTATTTCCCTAAATTCTGTTTTTGGCATCAAATGGGTCCAGCTTTTAGGAGTCCGCATGCTAACCAGCACAGCGTCTTTTGGGATTTTCGCGTCCACGTTTTCTATATCTAAAACCGAATTTGGTTGATACGTATAGACAGGATATCCAAAAATCTGGCTATCAAAATTCTGCAATATAAAATTTTTGTCATTCATCGATAGTAGAATTTTCTGGCATTTTAGCAAAACCTCGAATGGTAAATTTTCCGCTAGGCTCAGTGACATTTTGAAGGAGTAAAATTTCAAATCCAGCCATATTAAACAGGCATTCCAATGATTTTTTTGAATAAATGTCAAAATGCTCGATAAAAAATTCTTCGCTTTCTGTACCGTTATTCTTTAGAGCCATCTCTCCGTCTGGAACTTCAATGTAGACTATGCCTCTCGGGGGAAGAAGTTTTTTTGATGCTTTAACAAAAGAGACTGGGTTTCGAACATGCTCAATCACCTTATTGAAGGTAATTAAATCGAATAGCCCGATATTGTTTACATTCATAAAATGAGTATTTATGGTTTCAACACCCACTAGTTCCGAAATCAAATTACAAGCAATTGGATCAGGTTCTAGTGCCGTACAAGTCCAATTAGATTCCTTAAGTAGAGCAGGAAATACTCCGAGCCCACTTCCCACATCAAGGCATCGGCTTGGCGTAGAACCATTTAACTCAATGATGAATTTACTGATGAAATCAAATCTTTGTTGGTTATCAGAGCTGTCAAATGGCAACGACATTATTTTTTGAAATCTAGATCGTAGTTGACCTTTATAGGTCGAAGCTGAATAGAGATTTGAATAGAAGTCTGTGTTAAATTCGAAGCAATGTTGATTCACGCTGTGACCACATTGTCTACATTTAAGGAGACGACGCCAATATGGTTCAAGGTTAAAGTTTGTTTCGCCTTTTGGAGGATATTTGTAACTAGCGAGGACGTAGAGGTCGCCCCCACAGAAGCCACATCTTCTATTAATTTTTTCTTCTAAATTTACCATTTCCAATCTTCGATCAGGAAATCAGGTATTTTCCAAATACCGTCAACGAGTTTCCAAATCCCTTTGTTTCTATGCGACTCAGCTACATCCCAGAACCACTTTTGAGTTTTTCCAGTGAATTCGCAAAATTTTTCGATATCTTCATAAGGTTGCTGTAATCCTAATTCTGTCAATTTTTTTTTGGCAGTATCGCGGTTTATAAAACCTTGTCGGATTTCTAAAGAAAGATTATCAAAACTCCGTGTGATACCAAATTTGAACCATTTTAGAAAATGATGGATCGATATAAAATGACAGTCGACATCCGCAAAATGCCACATACCTGTTTTTAGATAAATCGGATTACTCTTAAAACCATGTTGCTTAGCAAGTTCTGCATTATCCCAAGAGTTCCATTCAAAAAAAGAACCTAAAAAAACTGACCTAGGGTTGAACAAATTTAGTTGTTCTTTTGTAGGCAGTCTGTAGGCTTCCAACTCCGAGGAGGTTAACCCTTGCTGGCCAATCCAGTCATTCAAACTTGTACAGTTTGTGACGCCATGCCGTGATATCCATTCAAGATTGAGATTGTTAGCAAGTCGTTCCTTTTTATTCCCGCCATACTCTAATTGTGGATTTTCTCCCCAAATTACCAAAGGAATTTTAAACTGATTGGCTAGCCTCATTGGAATTGAAAATATAGCCATGTGCATCGGAATCCCGGTGGCGCCTTTTCGCTCAAAAGAAGCAATCATGAATTTTTTTTCAACTTCAGGATCTATAGTGAAATCAATATGATCTACGTTTAATTTCGCGACCAACGCGTCCAAATTTTTTTGCCCAATATTGGTCCGGCCGGGTGTTTTCCAGGTAACGCAAAGGACTTTTAGGTCGGCTTCCTTCGCTTTAATTACTTGATACCAACTGTCTTTACCGCCACTGACGGGGATTATACAGTCGTAGGTGGTTGACTGTTTTTTGGCCCAAGATATTAACTGTTCGAATTTTAAAGCGCGATCATGCCAATCTATTGCTTTGGTTTTATCATAGTAGCCATGGCAACCCGAACAAATACCGTCCTCGTCTAAAAATATGCCTGGCCGGGTGTCGGGTAATATGCAGGTTTTACAATATTTCAAACTGTCCAACCTTCATGATGTTCGAGAAATAGTTTAACAGATATGAAACTAAATAAATTTTTTGATAGAGAATTTTCTTTCATATCGTGTTGTAAAAACTTCTCTATCTTTTCTCTTTTTACAACATTAAAAATGGGACTTTGGCATAAAAGACGATCTTTAGTTTGTGGGTCTTTTCGATCGACAAGACTATCTATCGGTGCATTAAACCCTCTTTTTCTCTTATCCCATAACACGTTTTCACTTACATATCCGGTTCCAGCCGCTCGAAGTAGATATTTTGCAAAGCCGTGTTTTACTAGATGTCTTGAGGGAACTGTGAAAAGAAACTCTGCAAGGTTTCGATCTAAATAAGGCGATCTATTTTCAACAGAGTAAAACATCGAATTGCGGTCATCCTCATGCAGAATAACTGGAATAGTTTCATGTCTCAGCTCGTTTAGCATTCTATTCCGGAGAACATTGTCAGAATATTTAATTTCTGAAAAAGGCTCACAAAATGGTTCAACCAGCCAGCTGGAAAATTCTTCCGCATTTAGATAGATGTGATCTCTTGTGGAAGAATTATGGAGAAAAACATCTGGGCTTTGCAATATGGGATTTTGTACATATTTCCCGTAGCTATTCTTCCAATCAGCGACAAGTTTTGAGTGATTTGTACGGCTTCCCATTTCCGCAAGCCAAAACGAATAGTGGTCATAGTAGCCAGCAAATAATTCATCGGCACCATTACCAGAAATAGCTACACGACAACCTGAATTTGATATTTGTTCCGACATAAATGAATGCAAATAATATGACAGTGTTGATATAGGTTTATCGTGATAAGCGATCAGCTTACTCATTCTATCCAAAAAGTTGTTTTGGCTAGTACGTATCTTATAATTTTTACATCCCAAAAAAGAAACCTGAGCATCAATGTTTCCATTTTCGTTGTAGCGTTCATCATCGTCAATAATAGAAAAGGTACTTATATTTTCATTGAATTCGCGTGTGGCCAGTCCTGATAAAATAGTGGAATCCACGCCGCCGGAAAGACATAGTGCCATGGGTACATCCGACCTTAAACGTACTTTCATTGAATGTTTCAGCCGACTTGTAACGCCGTCTACAGCAGTTTTCTCATCCATATGAGCTGGAGCATATTTCAGATCCCAATATCTTACTTTAGAGCTCAAACCATTGCCCGAAATAGTAAGATAGTTCGACGGAGCAATTTCGTTAAAATTTTGAAAAAATGTCTGCGGTCTTTTGTATAAAGCCTTATACCCATTCACCAGAAATCTCGAGATTTGCTCATAATTTATGTCTGGTTTAATCCCGGCCAGAGTTGCTAAATACTTTGGTTCTGAACCAAAGAAATAGGCTTCATTTGTTTTCCAAACGTACAGTGGTTTTTCTCCAAATCTATCTCGGCAGAGGGTTATTTTTTGTTTATCTATATCAACGAGCGCGAATGCCCACATGCCCTCCATTCTATCTAGGGATTCTTCGCCCCATTGCTCCCATGCAGCTAACATTACTTCGGTATCAGATTTGGTTTTAAAACGATGGCCGAGAGTCTTTAATTCTCGCCGAAGCTCAGTATGATTATATAGTTCTCCATTGCTAATAATTTTTAAGTTACCTCTGGAAAATGGCTGCATAGCGCGCGGCCCTAGGTCAATTATCGAAAGTCGAGAAAATAGCAAAAATATTTTATGATTACTGAAGGTTATAACCTCGCTCCGCGAGCCATCTGGGCCTCTGTTTCTCATGAGCCCTAGGGTTCGATTTATACGATCAGAGGAAATATCTATTTTACTAATCGCGCCTGCAATTCCGCACATGTGTTACCTGTTAGATTTCTAAGCTAATGGTTTTTGATATTTGAAAAATGTTGCTTGGAAAATAATTCACCTTCTTTAATTTTTTCTGCTAGAGTTTTTCCAATAATATCGTGTTCGGTGCCGGGAGGTAGACCTTCTCCAGGCCTGATCCACATTAAATCAATTTCTTCAACAACATGGCCAATCTCTAAATTTTTGTTTGACGCAATCGACCTCCTTACAGGTGTTTCTGATTCAATTTCTACCTTACGAGGTTCTAATTTTCCGTCGCCCAGAAAGGTTTCACAATCGCGTATTTGTCTAACTAATTGTTTCATCATATCTGCATCAGCGGAGAGTTGGTGGTCTCTAAAATCAGAGTAATTTCTATCGAGTGTAAAATGTTTCTCTATAATTCTTGCTCCTAACGCCACGGCTAAAGTAGCTGCCTTAACGCCAAGTGTATGATCAGAGTATCCCACGGAAAGTTTACCTGAAAACTTATCTGACAATGTAGAGATTGCCCTAAGATTTGCGTCCCGTATTCCTACAGGATAAGCCGAAACACAGTGAAGCAAAGCAAAGTCTTTTTCCAAACAAATCTGATGCCGTGCCTTCAGAACAATGGAAACAAGCTGATCGATTGTCGCTTCATTGGCAAAACCGGTAGATATTATCAGGGGCTTTTGGGTGCTGGCTAAGTAATTGATAAGTGGATAGAATGTATTATCTCCCGAGGCTATTTTTATAGCATCGACGAATTGTGCCAGAAAACTAGCGCTCGGCATGTCTAACGGCGTGGAAATAAACCTTAAGTTATTGCTCCAGGCGTGTTCGGCGAGCTTGCTAAATTGATCAAAAGTAAGTTCAAAACCTTTCATGCGCTGAAAACGTTCTTTTTGGGTTGGTGCCACGAATGTTTTCGTTTGAAACGTTTGAAACTTTACAGCATCGACGCCTGCCTGAGCTGCTTCATCGATCAACTTTTTCGCAAGTGAAAAAGATCCCTCATGATTATTACCAATTTCGGCTACGATGATTACTTTGTCTTTGCTGTCCAAATTTTCTATTTGCACAAGAATTTCCAATCGTTCTTATTTTGCTAGCAATCTTACTATACTTGTTATTATTGTGGAGAAAACCAGAACGTGGGAAAAATTAGTGTTTTGTAACAACGTATTTTTAGATTGCGGCCAAGGCAAAATTTTCTCGTAGTAGAAGAACCCCAGTAAAAGGATAGAACTTTTGCAAGAGAATGCGATCGCTATTATCGGAGTGGGTTATGTTGGATTACCTCTCGCTTTGAGTTTAGCAAAATTTCATCCAAGGGTATTTGGATACGATTTAGATAGTAAAAGAGTGTCCGAGCTTAATTCGGGATTTGATAGAAATGACAACATTTGTAATGTGGTGCCTAGTAACTTAAGTTTCACTGCGAAACTTGTGACGATTAAAGAGGCCACAACTTATATAATCACGGTTCCAACGCCAATCGACGAAAAAAGATTACCGGACCTTAACCCTTTAAGGCAGGCGTGCCGAGATATTGCGCAGGTAATATCTAAAGGTGACCTTGTTATAGTTGAATCTACAGTTTACCCAGGTGTCACAGAAGATATTTGTGGGCCCCTTATTCAGAAAGAATCGGGATTGAAGCAGGGCAAGGAATTTTTTTTGGGTTACTCACCAGAGAGAATAAATCCGGGTGACGATAAAAATACTTTGGAGACTGTTATAAAGGTGGTTGCCGCCCAGGATGATAAAACCTTAAACCGAGTTAAACAAATTTATGAGCCAGTAGTTAAAGCGGGTCTTTTTGTGGCATCTTCAATTCAAACAGCAGAAGCCGCAAAGATTGTTGAAAATATACAGCGGGATCTTAATGTTGCGTTGATGAACGAGTTAGCAATTATATTTGACAAGATGAAGATAAGAACAGCCGATGTATTGGCGGCCGCTGGTACAAAGTGGAATTTTCAAAAATTCACTCCTGGTTTGGTCGGGGGCCATTGTATAGGCGTTGATCCTTATTATCTGATATCAAAGGCAGAGTCGCTCGGTTATTATCCGGAACTAATTCGAGCAGCAAGGCGCTTGAACAATAGCCTAGCCGACTATGTAAGCCAAAAGACGCTCGATTTATTGGTGGGCTCAGGAGTATCAATTATTGACAGTCGAATTGGCGTTCTAGGTTTGACTTTTAAAGAAAACGTTTCAGACCTAAGAAACAGTCAATCCCCTATGATTGTAAATGAGTTGAAAAAGTATGGCGCCAAAGTTTTGGCCCATGATCCATACATCTCTGATCAAGGGTTACTTGAAACACATGGAATAGAGTTAACAGACTGGCAAGATCAAAAAGATCTTGATGCGGTGCTCGTATTAGTGCCGCATGATTTTTATCTAAAAGAAAAGCGATTGGCATTATTCAAAACACTAAAAGCAGGGGGGATTTTCATCGATGTTAAATCCGCATTTGATCGCACTCTCCTTGAGGGCAATCAGCAATATTGGAGTTTATGATAAGCTAGGTTCAAGGTAAGGAAAAAAGTCCAAAGAATTTTGGATACTGGATCACAGCCTTGGTTAACTTTACGCGAAAGACGGGCTTATTCTATTAATTCGGAAAGCAGCATGAAAAATAAAAAGGTTCCAAATGGAGCGGTCTAAAAACTCCTCATGGACGTTAGTTGGCGTCCGATTATCAATAAGTCTGGCGTTGATAGCTTTCTTAATTTTTATAGTTGATATTTCGTCGATGAAACAAGCACTGCTATCGATAAATATGAGCTCGGTATTTTTCATAATTTTGGTATGCTTTATTCAGATGATACTAGCCGGGCTCCGATGGTTCTTAATTGGAAGAATGACAGGGCCATTTTTGAGTGCATCCCACATTTTTCAAATTAATTTTGGAGCAATGTTTAGTAATCAAATCTTGCCAACTTCAATTGGTGGAGACTTGATAAGGATCGAGCTCTCGCGACAACGCGGATTATCGGTAGGCCGTGCAACACGCACGGTTATCTTAGATCGCACAACGGGTTTAGCTTCCCTGATGTTACTATTGTTGTCGACCGGTTTTATTATGAGGGAACTATTGCCTCCAACATGGCCTGTTGCAACATTTCAATTACTAGCAGCTATTTTTGTAGCAGGGTCTTTGATTATCATTTACCACGGAGCAGATATTGAAAAGCGTTTTAGCAGGCTTATCCATTACAATTGGTTAAGGCAGCTTTTTGTAGAAGCTAATTTATTAGGGCGAGAACGCTTTATAACAGCTTACGCTATTTTAATTAGCCTTATCATTCATGGTCTTGGCGCGTTGTGCCTTTGGTATCTTACTTTAGCAATTGGCGTTCAAGCTGATTATTTTACGATGTTGGGGATACTTCCAATAATAAGCCTTGTTCAATTGGTTCCAGTTTCTATAGCAGGGTGGGGGGTAAGAGAGGGTACGGTCGTTACGCTTTTTACTATTTTAGGTATTGAGCCTTCATTGGGATTGTTAGTGTCTTTAATCTGGGGAGGAGC
>PCAV01000096.1 GCA_002730675.1 Rhodospirillaceae bacterium
GAAAAAAATGAAAGTGCATATCGTCTCACAGGCGTAAAAAGCTTTGTGCTAGATGGCCATATGTCAGACTTAATTATAGTACTAGCAAAAGTAAATGATGGTTCAGGGTCCCAACGACTTGCACTCTTCTCAGTTGATAGTAAGGCGATTGGGTTAACAAAAAACCTTCTCAATTCCACCGATCAAACGAGGAAACTCGCGAAATTAATATTCACCGACGTCGAAGCGACTTGTATTTCCAGCGAAGACGACGTCACGGAAGCTATGCAAAAAACATTTTTGAAGTCTTGTATCGGCCTCTCTAACGAGATGGTAGGGGGAGCTGAAAGACTTCGTGAAGACACGCTAGAATATGTCAAAATGCGAATGCAATTCGGGCGATCGATAGCGTCATTCCAAGTTACTAAACACAAAGCTACTGATATGCTCGCTGATGTAGAGCTTGCAAAGTCAGCGGCTTATTACGCTGCGGCGGCGTTTGATGATGGTGAGAGCGATATAGCCGCAACTGCATCCATAGCCAAAGCCTCTGCGTCTGAAGCTTACATGCAAACAGCAATTAACGCTGTTCAAATGCACGGGGGCATTGGTTTCACATGGGATAACGACACCCATCTTTGGTTTAAAAGAGCAAAAAGTTCAGAAGTATTTCTAGGGACAGCAGATTTTCATCGTGAGTTGATGATGCAGTCTTGGGATCAATAAGGAGAGTTAATTATGTCAATGAATGAAGAACAAGTCCGCAACGAAGTGCGTGAATGGTTAAAGGAAAATTGGAGCCCCAATCTCGATTTAGTGGAATGGCGTTTAAAGCTTGCCAATTCTGGCTGGGGTATGGCTAATTGGCCGGCTGAATGGTATGGCCGCGATCTACCGGTCAGTTTAGTCCCGGCTGTAGAAGAAGAATTTAGTAAGATTGGCGCTTTAACAATTCCAAAATCCGGAATTCGAATGTTAGCAGCTGCGACTATTCTTAACCATGGCTCTGACATGCATAAAGAAAAATTTTTAAAACGCATAATAACTGGGGAAGACGTATGGTGCCAATTATTTAGTGAACCTGGAAGCGGCTCAGATCTTGCCGGCGCAACCACAAAAGCAGTAATGGTAGGTAATAAATGGGTGGTCAATGGCCAGAAAGTTTGGACTACAAGCGCGCATAAAGCCCACTGGGGATTATTATTAGCTCGAACTGATATGGATGATACAAAACATAGGGGACTATCCTATTTTATTATTGATATGAACCAACCAGGCGTCGAAACACAACCGTTAATGCAAATGAATGGCCATGCCTCGTTTAACCAGGTTTTCTTGACAGACGCGGAAGTGCTACCCGATTTTCAAGTTGGGGAATTAGGCGATGGTTGGCAGGTGGCCACCACTACGCTGATGCACGAAAGACGCGCGGCAGACTCACTTCGCTCTTGGGGACAGGCTTCAAAGGGAGATGGACCTATTTATGATCAAGAGCGAGTTGAAACTGAAACCACTATGCAGCCTTATAAATGGTACCCGCAACGAGCTGGTAGGGTTGACCTGATCATGGACCGGGCAAAAGAAACAGGCGCGATTGAGGATCCAGCCATTCGCCAGGAAATAGCGAAGCTTATGACTCTACATAAATCGGCCGAGTGGACAGCACGTCGCGCCAGGGCGGCACAAGAGCAAGGGAAGCCACAAGGGCCAGAAGGCTCCCTTGGCAAACTAGCAGCCAGTAATGTCGCTAGAGCTGCCGCGAAAGTACACACACTCATAAGCGGTGCCGATGCGATGCTAACTGGCGAAGATAGTCCAATGGATGGAACAATTGCTGAAATCCTTGTTTCATTTCCAGCATCATCAATAGCCGGCGGCACCGATGAAATACAAAAAAATATTATATCAGAACGTGTACTAAATATGCCTAAGGAAACCCGTTTTGACGCGGATAAACCGTTTAAGGATATACCAAGAAATACAGTTTCATAATAAGTAGAAAAATCGGTGGCGAGGTACTGGAACAAAAGAAAATGTCCAGTACCCGATCCCCCCATTTTTCAAGCTATCCTATTCGTTATCGGAACTCTTCACCCTATATCGCCAGGCAAAAGTCAGCGTAATCAGGCATACTATCGGCAGAAACGCTGCCACTAAAATGACTAGATCATATTCAGAGGCTTCCCACAATAACGAGGCAATCGTGGGCGAAACAGCTGACCCCAGCATGAACCCAATGGCTAGAAAACCAGCTATAACTCCAAAATTCTGACGACCTAATAACTGAGCAATTATTGTTGGCCGGATAATACTGAAAACGCCGTACCCTGCGCCTTGAGCTATAACAAATACANCAATAGCAAGAGGGATCACATTACTATAATAAAGGGCGAGGCCAGCTATGAATATCGAAAGAAACGATACAAGACATATCGCNAAGACAGANACATGACGCTCAAATAATGTCATGATCACACGACCGGCCACTTGCATTGGACCAATCATAGATGCCCCAAGAACGGCCATCTCTGCNNTAAACCCNCTACCAATTAATATTGGAAGCATATGCGTCGTTATCATTCCGTGCGCGCAAGCTGCAAGAGTGAACGTCACGGCAATAAGCCAGAAAGTCCACGTTTTGGCCACCAGCATCGCCTTTCGCGCAGTAGGACTTGGTGATTGNCGTTTTTCTCTTGAGTAATAAGCTGCCTGCTTCGAGCCATAAATTATTAGGGGGACTGCCACCGTGATTATAATCACGCCAAAAATAATTAAAGTTATACGCCAATCGAAAAACTTTATCAAAATATGTGCACTNGGAAATGAGATAGTCGANGCAAATCCTGCGATAAGTGTCACGTAGGTAATTGCTCTCCGCGCCTCGAGGCCCATCGTATAAGTTATTATAGCAAAGCATGCTTCGTATAATGAACTCGACATCGCCAAGCCAATCCCGAACCAAATNAGATAAAACTGCCAGACTTCAGTAACTTGGGACAATAAAAGTAAGAGCACACCTGCCACTAAAGCACCACCAGAAAATAGACTTTTTCCGTAACCAAAATCTATGAGTCGGCCGACCAATGGGGCAGCAAATGCCGCCACAATAAGCGCCATGGTAAAGGCTCCTGTTAGCACAGGCTTAGAGAATTTTAANTCTGCCTCCCATGTTGGAAAGAATGCAGCAAAAGAATAATAGTAAGCCGCCCACACCAATGTTTGGGCAACCGCAAAAGAGCCCACTATTTTAAAAAATGTCTTCTTATCGNAGGGTTGCTCTGGTTCGTCNNTTGTGTGTGAACTATCCATACCTAAACCGAGACAAACTTAGAGCACTTTTTCATTTGATATTCGCATGGGGACGCCAAATTCCCTTTGACAAATTTTAGCCAGCTTGTTCACCCCCACCTTTATTGTATTTTCATCAGGGTGCCCAAAACATAAACGTAGCTTAGACCTTGCGGGGACGGTGTCAGTAGACCATTCCGGGCCAGGATTTATAGCTATACCCTCTGAAAAAGCGATACTTGCTAACCTTACGGTGTCTACACTATCAGGTAAAGTAACCCACAAAAATATGCCGCCTTCGGGAACTTCAAACTCCGCTGAGGTCCCAAAATTTGCTTCTATAGCTTCAGTTAAAATTCTAAGTTTCTTCTCCAATGTTTCACAAAGAGATTTAATATGTTTATCAAAATTTGTTTCACAATATTCTGCGAGCATCATTTGTTCTAATGCACCAGTTCCACCGTCATTCTTTAGTGCTAAAAGTTGGGACAGAACATTCCAGTTACCAATCAGATAGCCAATTCTCAATGCAGGTGCAATTGTCTTGGAAAAAGATCCACAATGAATNACCTTGTTACCCTCATCCAACGCAGCTAGCGCTGGAGGTCTACTGCTGTCCCATATTAAGTCGGCATAGCATTCGTCTTCTACGATCGGGATTTGAAACTTTTTCGAGATGTCCAACAGTTTAAGCCTATTTTTCTCTGGCATTATACTGCCGGCTGGATTTTGAACTGTAGGAATTACATAGATAAATTTTGGCTTTATCGACTTATCTANAAGATCTTCCAATCNCTCTACNANCAAATCTAAACGNATACCTTCATCGTTAAGTGGTACACCAATAGGCTTCACCCCGATCCTTCTTAATCTGTTNATTGCGCTACCATAACTAAATTGCTCAACAATTACTGTATCGCCAGGGTTACAAAANGCCGCATTNATTANNTCTAATGCTTGTCCCGATCCTGATGTAATTAGAATATCATCACTTGAAACGCTCAGACCACTTCGTTTGTTNACCTTNTTAGATATAAACTCTCTGAGAGGTTTATATCCTTGNGGNCCATGCTGTAATCCATATGTTGCTAATGTCNTGCCCTCCCGTTTTAACACNTNCGAAATTGATTTTATCATGTCGTCNACTGGAATGCTCTTNGCATCATTGTGACCACCAATAAAATTATATTCCGGNAAGCCNCTCCATCGCTGANNCGGGGNAGGTAAATCACTTTTAAAAAACGTCGAATACTCTATGTCCAATGCCATTCATTTTCTCCCAAACAAAAAGCCAGAAAGATATCGAGGTGATGATGTAAGGACTTGTCACTTTATTCAAAATAGCGCAACAAGGAGATAACTACTATTAGTAATGATAGCAATTTTTCCGGTAGAGAAATGTAAATGTCAAATCCCGATCATCCTTTAACAGGTATACGTGTTTTAGATTTAACCCAAATTTATAACGGCCCTTATGCCACCTTTCTAATGGCAATGGCAGGTGCTGACGTTATTAAAGTAGAACCCCCTGGAGGGGAGCATTTAAGACGAAGGAATGCAAGAGGCGGCGCTTTGTATCCTTTTAAAATGCTTAACCCTAATAAGCGCAGCATTTTATTAGATTTAAAAAATAAAGAAGACCGGGACATTTTTTTAGAATTAGCCTCGACGGCAGATATTATAATTGAAAATTTTGCACCGGGCGTTGTTGATCGCCTAGGTGTGGGTTATGAAACCATTAAAAAAATTAAACCAGAAATCATTTATGCTTCCGGTAGCGGCTACGGGCAAGATGGTCCATATAAAGGTTACCAGGCTATGGATATCGCCGTTCAGGCCATGAGTGGTGTTATGAGCGCAACAGGGTTTCCCGACAATCCACCCGTCAAAGCTGGGGTAGCATTATGCGACTTTTTTGCTGGAATACATCTATTCGGTGGAGTTATGACAGCACTTGTCAAAAAAGAGCGAACCGGCAAAGGGTCCTATGTTGACGTCTCAATGCAAGAAGCTGTCTTCCCGTCTTTTGCTTCAAACCTTGGACTTATATTCGATACCGACGTAAAAAAAATCCCCGAGCGAGTAGGGAATTTTCACGGAGGACTATCAATTGCTCCCTATGGCGTTTATCCCTGCAAAGACGGATACGTTTCCATAATATGTAATAATGACACTCACTGGCATAGGTTATTGGACGCAATGGATATGCCCGAGGCTAAAGAGGATTCAAAATTTCTTACAATGGCGGATCGTGTAAAAAACCTAGATGATTTAACTAACCTTATCACTGACTGGTCATCCAGCTTTGCCCGTTCAGAAATTATGGCTTCATTAAATGACGCTCGCGTGCCCTGTGGAATGGTAAAAGATCTTGGTGAAGTCATTGAAGACGAAAACTTGCATGCTAGAGGGATGATCCGCTGGATAAACGACGAAGAGGGGCAAAAGTCACTCGCAACAGCAAGCCCGTTACATATTGATGGTGTAAACAGTGTCGATTATCAGGCCGCTCCTGAAATCGACGCCAATAGAGACGAAATATTGAGAGAGCTTAGAGCTAATAACCAGTAATCTCAAAATACATAAAAGCATCCTTTGGAATATGTGACATGCATAAAGATCTAGAAAATAAGGTAGCTATCATCACTGGAGCCAGCAGAGGTTTAGGGCAAGAGTACGCAGTAAAACTAGCAGAAGCAGGGGCAAAAATTATCGCAGCTGATATAACGGATTGCAACAAAACCACTCAAATTATTAAGGACTTCGGGGGAACCTGTATGAGCGTCCAACTTGATGTAAGAAATCAGTCAAGTTGCGATGCGATGGCAAAAATGACATCCGATAAGTTTGGCCGCATCGACATTTTGGTAAATAACGCGGCCCTCTATGGTTCTCTTAAGGGAGGACGCTTCGATGCACTCGCAGAGCACGATTGGAATGATTGCTTAGACGTCAACATCAGCGGGATTTGGCGCTGTTGCAAGGCAGTTATTGGTTCGATGAAGGCTCAACAGAGCGGATCTATAATAAACATCTCATCCTTAGCAGCTTTGGCTGGTTTACCCTATGCCTTGCACTATTCGACGTCAAAAGCAGCAGTTATTGGTTTAACGCGGGCGCTAGCACGCGAGCTGGGACGCGATTGGATCCGAGTAAATTCAATTGGACCTACAGCCGTTGCTACGGAAGGAACAGAGGAATTTTTTGGAGATAAACTAGAGCAAGCGACTAAAGCAATAGCCGAGGGCCAAGCACTCAAAAGGACTCTCTCTCCAGATGACCTGACCGGAACAATTCTGTATCTGGCTAGTGATGCTTCAAAGTTTGTTACAGGCCAAACGATAATGGTGGATGGTGGAACAGTATTTCTTTAATAATTACTTAATCAACATTTTGATTTAAAGAAAAGGTAGAATGGAAATGTCCATAACTTACAATTATAAAGGCCGATCCGTTATCATAACAGGCGGAGCAAAAGGTATCGGGCTGGCTGCAGCCAAACGTTTTCACTCTAGTGGGGCGAACGTTTCCTTGTGGGATATGGACGAAGGTCGCCTCAATGAGGTTAAAGATAACTTTTCTGGCAAAATAGATATTCAAGTCGTGGACGTAACAAAATGGGATTCTGTCAACGCTGCGGCTGAAAATAGTTTCAAAAGCATCGGAGGCGCAGACATTCTGGTAAATAGTGCAGGAATCGCGGGTCCAAATTTCAAAACCTGGGAATATCCAATTGAAGAATGGATGAAAGTTGTAGACATCGATCTGAATGGCACCTTTCTTTGCTGT
>PCAV01000097.1 GCA_002730675.1 Rhodospirillaceae bacterium
ACCGCATCTAAAAGCACCCCAAACAATTGGTATGTAGAGTAAATGGTTTTCGAGCAATATTGCTACTCTGTCCCCACGACCCAGACCGAGGTCTCTCAATAAATGCGCTATTTGGTTGGAGATGTTTTCGAGTGCTAAGAAACTTACACTCTCACCAGTTTCACCAATAATAATTGATGCCCGATCTGGTGTTTTCTGTGCAAAAACACCTGGGTGACTTTCTTCAATATTTAAAATAATCTCCTCCGAATAGAGTAAATGAATGTAACCTAATAATTAATAAACATTTGTTATGCTATTTAATATGCTTGTGTAAATAATAATTAAACCAATTTAGCAAAGGACGTTTTATGGGACCACTAAAAGGCATCAAATTGATTGAAATGGTGGGCATAGGACCAGCGCCACACTGTTGCATGCTATTGGCAGACATGGGTGCAGAGATAATCCGAATAGATCGCCCGGGGGGGAATAAGCTTGGGGGTAAAGATAAAACGGCCATATTAAACCGAGGCCGACAATCAGTTGCACTCAATTTAAAAACTAGTAGAGGCGTTGAAACAGCCCTGAGATTGATAAAGCAGGCTGACGGTTTAGTTGAAGGATTTCGTCCCGGTGTTATGGAAAGATTAGGTTTAGGACCAGAGAGCTGTTTAAAACAGAACAAAGAGTTAGTTTATGGAAGAATGACCGGCTGGGGACAAGATGGCCCCCTTGCTAACGTTGCAGGTCATGACATCAATTATATTGCCTTGGCCGGTGCTTTAGGTTCTATCGGAGACCAAGAGAGAGGCCCAGTCCCGCCTTTAAACTTGGTTGGTGATTTTGGCGGCGGCGGCATGATGTTAGCGTTCGGAATGGTTTGCGGTTTATTAGAGACTAAATCGTCTGGCAAAGGGCAGATCATTGATGCTGCAATGCTTGAGGGTTCCGCGCTACTAATGGCTGGGGTTTTATTATCAAAAAACGCTGGATCCTGGAATGGACCGCGCGGAGAAAACTGGCTAGATGGGGGTGCCCCTTTTTATAATACCTATAAGTGTAAAGACGGAGAATGGATTTGTATTGGTTGTATTGAGCCACAGTTTTACGCCCTAATGCGGGAACAACTAAAATTAGAAGACAAATTATGGGATCAACAATGGAATAAGAACTTGTGGCCATCACAAAAAAAATTTTTGAGAGAGATTTTTAGCAAAAAAACGCGCGAAGAATGGGATAATCTACTGGGTAATCTTGATGTTTGTTTTGCGCCCGTATTGAGCCTTGATGAAATCATGGATCATCCACATAACAAAGCGAGGAAAGTTTTTGTAGCCCCAGAAGGTAATATCCAGCCAGCACCCGCCCCAAGGTTTAGTAGAACACCTGGAAAAATAAAGAGTCCTCCAGCAANGCCAGGGGAGAATAATTCAGAAGTTCTCGAACTTTGGGGATTTAAGCCAAACGAAGTTGAGAAACTTAAAGAAGATAAAATAATCTCTGACCCCGAATAATCCAATTTTTGAAAAATGTAAAATCAAACCACTCGGTAAAATCTCAAACTGCAAAATGACATAAGAGGGATCCAAATGAAGCATTCATTAGAATCATTACTACGCCCACAATCCGTCGCGGTAATAGGTGCATCAGATAACCCTGCCAGGATAGGCGGCCGGCCAATATACTCAATGCTCAAAGATAACTTCCAAGGTAAACTTTTCCCTGTAAACCCAAATAGGAATATAGTCCAAGGGTTGCAGGCCTATCCAAATATTTCCTCTGTCCCAGTCCCCGTCGATAGTGCGGTAATCTCTGTACCCGAGAATGTTGCATTACAGGTAATAAAGGAATGTGCAGAAAGTGGCGTTAAGAGTGCTGTTGTATTTACATCTGGTTTTGCAGAAACAGGTACTGCAGGCCTANATGCACAACACCAGATCGCCAAAATTGCGTCTGAGAGTGGAATGAGAATACTCGGTCCCAATTGCTTGGGTGTGTTTAATTTACGGGCCGGGTGGTTTGGTACATTTGCCAATACTTTGGCCAGTAAAAAAATTCCGACTGGTCCCATAGGTATAGTAACGCAGAGTGGCGCTTACGGCGGGNATCTGTTCACAATTACCCAAAATAGAGGGGTGGGTACAAATTACTGGGTAACGACAGGTAATGAAGTCGACATAGACGTAGCAGAAGTTATTGAATTTTATGCAAACGAACCGGACATTCGCGTGATTATTTCTTATGCGGAAGGAATAAAAAATGGAAACCGAATGCGTGAAGCTNTAGAGGCGGCTAGAAATGCTAAAAAGCCTGTTATTTTCATGAAAGTAGGGTCGACAGAAGCAGGTGCAAGGGCGGCAGCTTCGCACACGGCGTCGCTAGCTGGTGAAGATGCTATTTATGATGGGTTATTTAAGCAGTATGGTGTGTACCGCGCNGAAACCACAGAAGAAATGGCTGATATAGCCTATGCCTGTCAATTTGGCCGGTATCCTAATGGTCCTAAAATTGGACTGCAAACTATTTCCGGCGGCATAGGGGTTCAAATGGCCGATGCGGCATCAAAAANGGGCTTCGACGTCGCGCCCCTACCTAAAAGCACTCAAGAAAAAATCATAAAACTTATACCATTTGCCGGCGTAAATAATCCCGTGGACTTTACCGGTCAGGTGCTAAATGAGAGAAGACTACTTGAGGACAGTATGCGTTTTGTAATCGATGAAGCCGACTATGACAGTCAAATTCTTTATCTTGCTAGCCTGCCTATTTCTGAATTTACAAAAGATATAAGTCTAGAGATCTTTACGGCACTCCGTAAACGTTATCCAGAAGAGCTGATGTTCTTGAGTATGATAGGACCACAAGAATCCCGGAAGCCTTATGAAGAAATAGGTTATCCATGTTTTGAAGACCACTCACTTGCTGTGAGAGCCATGGCCGCACTCAGGTACTTTGCCGAGGTTTTCAAGCAAGGTAAACAAAAGGTAATAGCCTCTACTGAGGGAAATAAACTCGCTCGTTTGGAAAAGAATATTTCCGAGTTCGAAGCAAAATCTATTCTAAGCGCAGCCGGGATTCCAGCCAACAGGGAATTTCTAACACAAAGCTGTGAAGAGGCAATCGAAGCGCAAAAAACAATTGATGGACCAGTCGTTTTAAAAGTCGCTTCACCGGACATACTACACAAAACCGAAATTGGGGGTGTACTTCTAAATTTAACTACTAAGGAAGAGGTTGAAGAAAGTTATCAAAAATTAATTACAAATGTTCATTCTAATGCTCCAAAGGCTAAAATAGATGGCATCATAGTCGCAGAAATGATTACGGGCGGGATAGAGACAGTTTTAGGTGTCACAAAAGACCCCGTTTTTGGTCCCACTGTGATGTTTGGATTGGGAGGTGTTTTCGTTGAGGTGTTAAAAGATGTAACGTTTCGTGTGGCGCCATTCGGGCCAGAGGAGGCACATCGCATGATTGATGAAATTAAAGGCCGGGCGGTGCTAGATGGAGCCAGAGGGGCTTCTCCAGCCGACATAGATGCATTAGCAAATGCTATTTCAACGTTATCTATTTTTGCTGCAGAAAATTCAGATACCATCCAAACAATCGACATCAATCCATTTTTAGCTCTGCCGAAAGGAGCCGTAGCTGTCGATGCACTAATTATACCAAGCTCCGACAAATGATAGAAAACGTGAGTATTTTTGAATTAGGAAAGAAGCCGGACAAAGGATAAAATTTATAGCTCTGGATTTAACTTTTTAGTAACTTTTTGAGACCCGTCCTTGATTGATGCCTGAAGGAGAAGGTGACCATGAAACTTTCAGAGGAACAAATTAAACAGTTTAACGAAGAAGGTTATATCTTTTTACCATCATGCTTTTCAAAAGATGAGATAACTGTTTTAAATGACGCCGCAGCAGAGATCTACAAAAGTGATCGAGAGGAAGTTTGGCGGGAAAGCTCGGGTGTCGCCCGCACTGCATTTGCCGCGCACACCTACAACGAAGCTCATCGACGACTGGGAGCTCACCCTAGATTAATTACTCCCATAGAACAGTTACTCGGCGGGGATGTTTATATGCATCAATATAAAATTAACGCTAAAGCTGCATTTGATGGCGATGTTTGGCAATGGCATCAAGATTTCGGTGTTTGGCATAGAGATGACGGTATGCCCGAACCCCGTGCGATGAATATAGCTGTATTTTTAGATGATGTCTCAGGGGCCAATGGTCCTCTTATCTTTCTTCCTAAAAGCCACAAAATTGGAGTTATAGAAGCAGGTCACGATGTTCAAACTACCAGCTACCCACTCTGGACCCTGGATAGAGAAACTGTTCAAAAGCTATCAGATGAAGGAGGATGCGTGGCGCCCATTGGTCCAGCGGGCAGCGTGATCATGTTCTCCTCACTTCTCGTGCATGCCAGTCCACCAAACATCAGCCCCTTACCGAGAACTATTGTTTACCTCTCACTCTGCCGAACGGATAACCACATAACAAGGTTCAAGAGGGCCGAATGGATTGCTCATAGATATTTTGCACCCATAAAAGCTCTAGATGATCAATGCTTAGAAGAGTTAATAAATATTCCACCGTCGGTAGCAGCAGGGTAGATCTCCTCTGCCTAGCATAACAACGTTATTACTTCCAAATTGTGATCAGCGTATGTTTACCGCTCTGGCACAAGCTTGAGAACTAAAATAATTAACTAAGAAGTTTTACCCATAAAGACATTTGGTGTATTTAAGTCGTCGCTCACAGGTCTCACGTCAGAGAGGTCTACTTCCGGTCTACAGAAAAATTCACTTGCCATTTTCTCGTAAGCCGCTCCCAAGGCGATAACCCGGTCATCGCAAAATCTCTTTGTAATAACTTGCATGCCAACAGGCCTTCCATCCCGTGTGAAACCAGATGGTAGTGAGATCATAGGTAAACCAGTCACACTGAAGATGTATGTTGCGAGAAATACATCTTGAAATCTTTCCACTGGCTTTCCGCCAACATGGCTCGGGAATGGTTCATCGAGCCTGAACGGAGGAGCACCGACCGCTGGAGCAATTATAAAATCATAATGTTGCATAAACTTTCTTACATTGTGCCAATATTGTGTTCTCAATTTTTCTGATTTTACGACATCGCGGACCGACAATTGCAACGCTGCAGATACTTGACCTACTAACTGATCTGTCATCAATTCCCTATGAGCATCAAACCTGTCGGCATAACGAGCAACCATTCCAAAACCTCTGGTCCCCGTCACTATTTCTTTAATACTAGACGTATCAAAACAATCCTCCTCAATGGAAAAACCAAATTCCTCAAATCGTCTTACGGCAGACTTAACCAAACTTTCGACTTCGGGATCTAAAGGTACTACACCACCCAGATTGCCCGCATAGGCAATTTTTCCTGTCTCTCTCGGCACGGAATTACCTGTTGCTGCCGTTAAGAAATCTTTTCCATCATTTGGCAAAGAACTTGGATCTCGTTCGTCAGGGCCCGATAAGACATGCATTGCTAAGCCTATATCCGATATGGACCTTACCATCGGCCCTTGAACATGCTCTACGAGAGTATCCCAGCCATAATCAGTTGGATAAAAGGGTATTCTTCCAGGGGTTGGACGCAGTCCAACTAAATTATTAAACGAACAGGGTATTCTAATCGAGCCCCCTAGGTCTGTGCCGATGGCCAGTGGTGCCATAGCAGCAGCAATTGACGCACCCGCTCCTCCACTGGATCCCCCTGCCGTGACATTTACATTCCAAGGGTTTCTCGTGGTTCCGAATATTTTGTTCGATGTGTTAATATCATGGGCAAACTCGGGCGTATTTGTTTTGCCTAACAATACACCACCCGCTTTTTTTAGTCTTTCAACAGAAATTGTATCTTCGTCTGGGACATCGTTTTCCAATAACAACGAGCCAAATGTCGTTCTAACACCCTTAGTTTGCAAAATATCCTTTATTAAAAAAGGTACGCCTTCAAGCGGACGGGGATCACCTCCAGAGGTTATTCGCTCATCTATGGCGCGCGCTTCTTCCAATATCGTATCGCTAACCGTGCACACAGCGTTTATGACAGGATTTACCTCTTCTATCCTTTCAAGGAATGCTGATGCTACTTCGAAAGCACTTAGTTTCCTACGTCCCACGGCTTTTGCAATTTCGTTAGCCGACATATCGAGAATTTGTTTAGACATTCCTCCCCCAATTAATATTATGATCACTAGGTTAATTTAATCCGAGAGCCAAATAGTTTTCTCCGAACTCATCCCGTAAATCTTAGCTACACCGCATTCAGTATGAAAATAAAAGCAACCTGTCAATTGTCGGTCACCGATCAAAAATAAAACGAAGTAACTCTATAATCAAATTTTACCGACAATTTTAAGATACCACTCATCTATTATTTTGCGGATAGTATTCTTGAACTTGCTTTTCTAGGTTTAAACTGAATAAAAGCGGTTAGAGATATTTTGTGGAGGTATTAAATGGCGCGCTTATGTGAAGGAAGAGTAGCATTAGTAACGGGAGCCGCCCGCGGCGTCGGACGAGAACACGCTCTAGGTCTAGCAAAACACGGCGCTAAGGTCGTCGTAAACGATCTCGGTGCAGGCGTGGACGGCTCAGGCGCCGACACTACGCCGGCGCAGGCGGTAGTTGATGAAATCGAAGCTTTAGGTGGCCATGCCATCGTTAATGGAGACGATGTAAGTTCATGGGCTGGTGCCAAAAACATGATTGATCAAACTATCGATGCCTTTGGTACTATCGATGTGGTTGTTAATAATGCTGGCATATTAAGAGATAGAATGCTCGTAAATATGACTGAAGATGAGTGGGACGCTGTTATACAAGTACACCTTAAGGGAACATTTGCGCCATCACGTCATGCTGCAGCATACTGGCGCCAACTTTCTAAAGATAGAGGTGAGAAGGTCAACGCGAGAATAATCAATACCAGCTCAACTTCAGGGTTGTACGGAAATATTGGTCAAACAAATTATGGGGCAGCTAAAGCAGGCATAGCGGCTTTTACAATAATAGCGGCAAGAGAGTTAGCCCGTATAGGGGTTACCGTTAATGCAATCTCACCTACTGCCTATACTCGAATGACCGATAACCTTCGTGAATATACCGAAGAAGACATTGAACGTCGAGACCCTCGATGGGTATCACCCACGATAGTTTACTTATCTAGTGCCGACGCCCATGATATCACCGGACGTGTGATTCAAGCTGGAAATGGACGAGTTGCCGTATGCGAGGGATGGCGTCGTGGCGCCGAGATCGATCAGATTGAGGACGCAGAGGCTATAGGCCCGATGATACGCGACATGATCTCTAACGTGCGCAAGAACTCGGGAATGGACGGACTAGAGTTAGACTGAATATAAATCCAAATTTAATTTTCTTATTTCACTCGACTGGATGTGTCAGGCTCGAGAGGTTGAAATGGCGCGCCATATGCTTTGGCTCGTCAATGGCATGTCTAAATGCACAATTTTCAAAGGCGATAACGCGTTCAAAACGGCATGAACAATGGTCTGAGGAGCGGCAATGCAACCTGCTTGCCCAACGCCTTTGACGCCTAAAATATTAGCGTCGGTTGGAGATCCCTCCAGTGTTGCCTCAAAATTAGGTAACATTGTCGCGCGGGGAAGCGTGTAATCCATTAATGAGCCTGAAAGTAATTGACCCGTATTCTCCTCAAACGACACAAATTCCATAAGGGCCTGACCTATCCCCTGCGCAACTCCTCCATGGAGCTGTCCCTCCGTAAGAGTGGGATTTACGAGAGAGCCGTAATCATCAACCATTATATATCGTATTAAATTTACAGATCCCGTTTCTGGGTCAATTTCAACTTCTGCAGCGTGACAACCATTAGGAAAGGTAAAAGGAGCATTTTCTCTTTTGGTAAACGTATCGAGACCTATCCCACCCAGATGCGGAGCAATTCTGTTATCTCTCGCAGCAATTGCTACTTCCTTAAGAGTTACAGACCTATTTCCAGCACCAGACGCAAATGATCCATTTTCAAAGGATAACCCATCGGGCTCCGCTTGCAATAACACTGCCGCGACACCCATTGCCTTATTGATGACCTCTTCCACTGCGATCATCATTGTGGCTGCGCCCATATGCATTGATCGAGCGCCACCATGCCCAGATCCAAGCCGAACTTTAAAAGTATCCGCTTGAATATAGTCGAAAAGATCGGCCTCTAAGCCCAAACTTTTTGATACTAAGTCTATGTAGGTAGTTTCATGCCCCTGACCGTTCGATTCCGTACCAACACGTAACTCAATTCTCCCATTTTCGGCAAACCGGATTTCCGCCCCTTCTACAGGAAAACCTCTTGAGGTCTCTAAAAAGCATCCAAACCCTATTCCTCTCAAAGAACCTTTTATTCGCGAAGTTTCTCGACGTTTTAAAAACCCCTCGTAATCAATATGATTACAAGCTCGCTCAATATTTTCTTTGAATTTCCCGCAGTCAATTTTTAACCCAAAGGCGG
Organism: Rhodospirillaceae bacterium; assembly: GCA_002730675.1. Taxonomy (GTDB): domain Bacteria; phylum Pseudomonadota; class Alphaproteobacteria; order Thalassobaculales; family Thalassobaculaceae. The sequence goes on from PCAV01000097.1 coordinate 8,511, forward strand.
TGTTATGCGGCAACGTCGAAATGATGTTTTTTAATCTTAATTCGACAGGATCAAAATTAAATTTAGCGGCAGCAATATCAATAAGCCTCTCAATTATAAAATTAGCCTCTGGTTTTCCTGCCCCCCGATACGCATCGACTGGTGTTGTATTTGTAAATACTCCTTTTGAGGTCATAAAAACATGCGGGATATTGTAAACTCCTCCCATTGCAGTCGAGGCCGCATTAGTTGAGGCGTTAGGCCCGCCAGCTGAGAGATACGCCCCCATATTAGCTGTTAAGTCTGCCTCCAAAGCAAGAAATCGACCATTTTTATCTAAGGCTAGCCTTGCATCAGTCGTTATATCTCTGCCATGAAGTGCTGACGAATTATCTTCTGATCTTTCTGCGACCCATTTTATTGGTCGTCCAAGTTTTTTTGCCCCCCACAGAAGAAGTACCCACTCCGGAAAGAGGAAATTCTTTAATCCAAATCCGCCACCAACATCAGGAGCCGAAACCTTTATCTTCTCTGGTGGAACTTTAAATACATCGTAGGCCAGCTGATCGCGAATGGCATGAACACCTTGAGCTGTGCAAGACAAATGCATTGTATCGGTTTTGGCATCATAAAAACTTAACCCAGCGCGCGGTTCCAATGGAGCCGCCATAACTCGATTGTTTTTTATCTTTAATGTTGCAACATAATAGGCACTATTTATCGCTTTTTTTACCTCGTCTTCTTCACCTTTGGCGAATTTATATGCAATGTTATTGGGGGCAGTCTCCCATATGCTTTGTGAGCCTTGTTTTAAGGCATCTGCAACCTCCACCACTGCAGGTATAGGGTCATATTCTATTTGAATTAATTCTGCCGCAGTACAAGCAATCTCAGTTGATTCCGCCACAACAAACACAACCGGATCGCCTACGTGCCTCACACGACCCATCGCAAGAGCCGACCGTTTTGTCGATACAATGGGAAGAATGGCGGGGAATTGAGTTGTACATGGGAGTGGGCCAATTAAATCGTTGTCTAGGTCTGCCGCAGTAAATGCAGCAACAACACCTTTTAGTTTTATTGCGTCCTCTATATTTATGCTTTTGATATAAGCATGACCATACGGCGACCTTACGACTTTAGCATAAGCCTGCTGGTCCAGATTAGAATTAGCCACGAAACTACCACCGCCAGTTAAAAACCTCCCATCTTCCTTTCTTCGTGCTGACATATGACTAGGTACTCCTTAACGTGAGCTACAATTTTAAGATTATAAACCTTTGAGAAAACTATCAAACCGGAATTGCTTGCTACCGCGAAGTCACGCTTATTTTAATCTCGGGTTGTAACTAGAGATCTAGAAGTCATTTTTAGTATTGGAGGAAGCCACTACTTAGTGACGCGAGTAAAATTAATTAATATCTCTCTTTAACTTTTAAGATTTGACGCCCGCGATACATACCTGTNTTCAAGTCNATATGGTGTGGTCTGTGCAGTTCTCCTGTATCTTGATTTTCCACGTAAGCATCTGANTTTATTGCGTCGTGCGCCCGTCTCATATTTCTCTTAGATGGGGTTGTTTTCCTTTTTGGAACAGCCATTTCAAGATACCTCTTACAGGTGACTACTAAAATAGTGTCGTAGTAGTCGATACGTGGCTTTAAAGCAAGTAAAATCCATCATATCCTGGCAAGTTTAATGAATTTTTATCTGTTCTAAAAAGACAGTACATAATTGCAACATCCTACAAAACTTTACTCAAATTCNATGATTGGNTGGTCAACTCCTANAGTTGTGCCAGGCGTTGCATGTATTTTAGCCACAATCGCGTCGGACTCTGCTTTCATGACGTTCTCCATTTTCATAGCCTCTACAANAGCTAGTTCCTGACCGGCCTCTATTTTTTCCCCTTCTTTGACTGCTATCGAAACCAATAACCCCGGCATTGGTGAGAGTAAAAAGTTGGACATATCGGGGGGAACTTTGTTCGGCATTAAGTCCATTAGTCTATCGATTTTTTTNTCNATTATTTTAATTGTNACCTGCCAACCGCNTTTGCGGATCGAATATTTTGAGCCGTCATAGTCTACTTGAAGGACCATACGTTTTTTATTAACCTGCCCTTCGAATGTATCAGTTCCTGGCTCGAAATTACCGTCTAAATCATATTTCTTTTTATTTATATCAACCACACAATTGCCATTTTTCAATTGTGCTTTTGCGTCAGTTTTTTGATCTCCGTCTATGATAATAAGACGGGTGTATCGATCTTGCTTACTGCCGGCCCGGCGCGGTAGATTTGCTTGNCCTGTTATGCTTGCATTTCTAGCCCGTCTTTTCATTTCAAAACCAATTACGATCGCGTAAANCGCTTCTTTGTCTTTTTGTGTTACTTCTACTCCATTAAAGCCTTTTGGAAATTCCTCATCTATGAAAGCCGTTGTTAGTTCTCCAGATTTGAAACGATCATGGCTCATTAAGGCTGATAGAAAATCAATATTATGATTAACGCCACGAATTCTATATCGGTCTAAAGCCAATGCCATTTTCTCAATAGCATCCTCGCGATTTTTGCCATAAGAGATAAGCTTTGATATCATTGGATCATAGAACATGGAAATTTCTGACCCCTCAAAAACACCNGTATCTATCCGTATACCATCCAAGTCCTCTGGTGATCTGTACTGCGTCAATCTTCCCGTGGATGGTAAAAAGTTTCTATATGGATCCTCTGCATAAACTCGTGTTTCCAAGGCCCACCCGTTGAGTTGCACGTCACTTTGTTTAAACGGAAGATTTTCCCCTNCTGCAACTTGGATCATTAACTCAACCAAATCTAATCCNGTTATACANTCTGTTACTGGATGCTCAACCTGCAGTCTTGTATTCATCTCTAAGAAGTAAAAATTCTTATTTTTATCAACGATGAATTCAACAGTTCCAGCCGATTTATAANCTACCGACTTCGCNAGTAAAACAGCCTGTTCACCCATAGCCTTTCTCGTTTTTGAGTCAAGGAAAGGACTCGGTGCCTCTTCGATTACTTTTTGATGCCGCCGCTGTATGGAGCATTCCCTTTCACCCAAATAGAGAGTGTTTCCTNCTGAGTCGGCTATGATCTGTATTTCTATATGTCTCGGGTCTTCAATAAACTTTTCTATGAAAACGCGATCGTCNCCAAAACTTGAAGCTGCNTCGCTAACTGCAGCGCGAAACCCTTCCTTTACTTCTTTTTCATTAAAAGCGACCCGCATGCCTTTTCCACCGCCGCCAGCTGATGCCTTTATCATGACAGGAAATCCAATTTCGGCAGCAACTTTCACTGCCTCCTTGTCATCGGCAAGCACACCCACATACCCNGGAACAGTNTTGACGCCAGCCCCGGCCGCTATCTTCTTAGACTCTATTTTGTCACCCATGGCTGCTATTGCCTTTACACCTGGGCCGATGAACCTGATTCCTTCGTCCGCGAGTTTTTGGGCAAACGTGGCGTTTTCCGAGAGGAACCCGTAGCCTGGATGAACAGCTTGGGCGCCGGTTTGTTTGATGGCATCCAATATTTTATCTATTACCAAGTAACTATCAGAAGAAGCTGAACCTCCGATTGCAATCGCTTCATCNGCGGACCTCACATGCAACGCGTCTGNGTCAGCTTCAGAATATACCGCAACTGTTGAAATACCCATTTTTTTNGCCGTACGAATTACTCGGCACGCAATTTCCCCACGATTGGCTATAAGGATCTTTTTAAACATCACTACCTTCTAATTTATGGACCCCGGAAAAAAGTTCGTCACACAACCTCGCGATCAGGTCTTAATNGTTTAAATTAACAAACAGCTTCGCCAAGGTTCACAGAACTTTAACGGNAATCACAATATACAACGCGTTTAATTTAAACATCTATTTTTTTTATTTTTAGAAATTATAAAAGAAGGTTGATATACGAACCGGNCGGTGCCTNCATGTCAATGTTATCGTTNGCTATTAAAGATGACAGCCTNGAGATTTGAGCCTCTATTTCAATATCTGTTGAAGCAGTTCTTATACGAAATCCCTGTGCTGGTGTTCCANTTTTATCANTTTGCAATTGGTTAGGATATACGTCGCGCCGCGCGGTTACCCGCGAAGTATTTTGTGACTGAGGTTGCCTAATACTCTTTATAAGCTCGGATCTCGTTATACCTGGATTATTTACCCCAGTCGGTGTTAATGCCATCTTTCCCTCGCCTGGTTATAGGTTTTCTTATAAAGTTGCTAAAAAACGTACTATTCTCGCTTATAATTGATTTTCTCTTAACGTCTACCGATTTCTTTTCCCAATGCCTTCATTGCCTCATTTAGTTTATCAGGCGTAGAAGCAAAACATAAACGCAAAAAGCCTTCCCCACCAGGACCGAAGGCACTCCCAGGCGCCAAGCCGACATTACATCGGTCTATCAATTCTTTACAAAACTTTAATGAATCTTCCATTCCATCCACTGAGAAAAAAGCATAAAAAGCGCCGTTTGGACGCATACATTGCACACGGGGCCATTGTTCCAAATAGTCAAAGACGATGTCTCTACCAACTTTGCACCTCTGCCTTAAATCCGAAATGACGTCATCGCCCTTCATAAGCGCGGCTATTCCTGCCTTTTGTATAAAGGTTGGTACTCCTGATGTGGAGATTTGTATAAGTTTCGCAAAGGTTTCGGACATCCCGATCGGATGGGTAATCCAACCCAATCGCCAGCCGGTCATTAACCATGATTTAGAGAAACTATTTACTGAAATGACCTTATCATATTCTGAAGCAAGACTTAATATAGATTTGGCAACTAATCTATCAAATACTAAGGAGTGGTATACTTCGTCAGAGACAATCCAAATATTTTTCTCACGACAAAATTTCAGCAACTCTTTTTGATCCTCCTCTGGCATTATCCACCCCGTAGGATTGCCAGGAGAATTTAAGAATATTGCTTTAGTTTTCGGACTAACCGCAGCAAAAACATCTCTCAAATTCAAACTCCAAGCATTATCTACTAAAGATATTGAGGCGTGAGTTGCNACTCCTCTATTGATTGAAATCGCTGAATANATATTCGGCCACACTGGACCAATCACAACAACTTCATCGCCAGGATTTAAAAGTGCCTGCATGACNATCGAAATNGCCATCATCCCAGAACTTGTAACCGTTATTCTATCTTGANTTAGGTCAACATTAAACGTTCGCTTGTTATACTTTAGAAGTTCCTCCCGCAATTCCATAATACCATTTTGATCTGTATAAAANGTATCACCTTTAATCATGGATTCATGGCATGCATCAGAGATAAAACTTGGGGTTGGGACATCACCTTCGCCNAACCAAAGGGGAATTAGACCTTGACGGCCCCACCCGTNCTTCGCAACCTCNACTATATTTGTCTCTGGTAGTTGATTGACCGTANTCGACAANCTTGAAAAGTCAAATTGTGATCCCATCGTTACACCTACACGTTTAAGCTATCANAAGAGTAAACTGAAACTAAATTANTTATATCAAATAAAAAATTTGCTCTTNCCCTTAGTCCTAAGTCATTGTTAANCTNNATATANCTAACCTTGTTTTGAGCGGNTCGCCTGTAAGNAAAAATGAAAAATAATATTTACTTAATACGNCATGGNCAGACGACTTGGAATAGGGCTGGTCGGCTTCAAGGTCAAGCAGATTCTCCNCTAACTTTGCTGGGAACGCAACAAGTCGAAGCAATNGGCAAAAAGCTAAAGGAAATAATAGGGACCAAAAAATATTCCGTTTGGTCGAGTCCTCTTGGCAGGACGAAGCANACGACATCCATAATTTGCGACGAGACCAACTTTAATTATGAAAACGTTGTATTTGATAAAAGGTTAGTTGAAATAACTCTTGGCGATCGCGATGGTTACAAAAGTTGGAAAGCTTTATTTAAGGATTTTCCTAAAGATATGGCTAGACGCGAAAAAGATCCTTGGAATTTCTCTCATCCTAATGGGGAGAGCAGCCAGATGGTGTGGGAAAGAGTTAGACCCTTCATAGAGAAAATAGTCAACTTAGAAGGAATTCACGTAGTAGTTACCCATGGTGTTGTCAGCAAAATAATCCGTGGTATGTATCTCAACCTATCTCCCGAAGAAATATTTAGTTTGGATAGACCCCAGAATGCTTTTCACAGATTACAAAATGGCAAGGTAGAAAAAATAGAGGTAGAGTTACGTTGAAAAAGTTGGGACCAATATATCTAATAAGGCATGGCGAAACGGTGTGGAATCGTGCTGCGCGCCTTCAAGGGCATAAAGATACACCTCTTACGTTAAAGGGGATAAAACAAGCCCGGTCTCTCGGCTTTGCACTAAGGAAAGTTTTAAAAAATAAAACGCCAAGTTTTTTTTACTCAAGTCCAATAGGGAGAGCCAAACAAACGGCAACCATTATTTCAGACATTATAGATTTTGAAGTCGAGAAAATGGAGTATAAATCGTCTTTAAAAGAGATTACCTTTGGCGATTGGGACGGATTAAACATGCAAGAGATTTTGGCTCAATTTAAAACGAGTTGGGAAAAGCGAAAAAGCGATAGATGGAATACCTCCCCTCCTAATGGCGAGAGTTTTCAAGAAGCTAAACAACGCATTACACCCATACTAAATGAAATAGCTATCCAACAGGATGTCGTTATCGTTGCGCATGGGTCCCTTAATAAAATTATTAGAGGGTGTTGGTGCTCTCTATCAGACTCCGAAACGCTCGCTTTGGATGAACCACAGGACGGATTTTATTGTCTCGTTAATGGAAACAGAGAATATTTTGTATCGGCTTAGTCAGGCAAAACTGGAAACTTTAGCCGCTTGATAGATCGTAGCTGATGATTGGTCTCATCAAGACGAGATAAAAAAGCCTTCAATGGTTCTTCCACCACCTGCATGTGATACGCGGTTGCATGTAGAATAAGGTCATTAGCTGAAGCAATTGCAACATGTCCCTGTGTATATAGAAGATCACCTCTTTTAATATCTTTAGCGTTTTTACCGAAGAAGCACCCCACAGCCTTTTCTTGTTGATCAGTATCTCTTGGCACCAGTATACCGACCCTAGACAAACTAAGTTGCACTAAAGCGGAACAATCTAACCCATTACTTGAGCGGCCGCCCCAAAGGTATGGGGTACCAATATACTTCCTTGCAACAGCAATAAAACTTGCTTCTTTCACATTAAGTTCAACAACATGTTTCTCAACTATCCAGCCTCCCTCTTTTAAACAAATAAAATTTTCACCTTTTTCTTTTAATGACACTCTAGAACCCATAGACAGCCCCTTAATTACTGGCGATTTTATATCGGGCCTTTGGTAAACGAATGTCTTTAATTCCTTAACCTCATGAGTTGGGGAAGCAGGTTGATCAGATAAGCCATTAATTTTTACAAACCCAACGTAACCGTCCGTTTGCGACTGGCCCCATGCCCAAGCCTCTTGCCTTTCATAAACTATAAATTTTTCACCAAATAGCATTTCTGACGCTAGTTCTGCTTGATCATTAGGCTTGTTCTTCAATGGCAGAACGCTATCTGTTACGCTGCAAACCACGCCATCTGAAAATTGATCCGCTGCTACAATCCCTTGTAAGTAACTGGCAGCGATAGTTGGTCGAAAAGCAAATTCTCTTGGATCGAGCATATTGCTGCTCAAGAACGTAACTCCTGTATGGCCTTGTCCAAACCTCCGACAGTAAGTGAGAACATTTTGTCGTCTAGTAGTTCCTGCACCATTTCTACAGACCTTGTATATTTCCAATATTTCTCTTGCGTGGGATTCAGCCAAACACATCGATCAAAGTGACTTTTAATTCTTTGGATCCAAACCAATCCAGGTTCTGGATTCATATGCTCGACACTGCCACCAGCTACTGTTATTTCATATGGGCTCATAGACGCATCACCAACAAAAATGCATTTATAATTAGAACCGTAGGTATGTAAGACCTCCCAAGTAGGAATTTTTTCAACATGCCGTCGCCGGTTATCTTTCCACATTGCCTCGTAGGGACAATTATGAAAGTAAAAGTACTCAAGATGCTTGAACTCACTTCTTGCAGCAGAAAACAACTCTTCCGTCAGCTTAATATAAGGATCCATTGAGCCGCCCACATCAAAAAAGAGTAAAACATTAACGGCATTATGCCTCTCAGGAACTAATTTTAAATCGAGAAAGCCCCCATTTCTGGCCGTCGATCTAATAGTATCAGTTAAATCCAGCTCCTCTGGTGCGCCTTCCCTCGCGAATTTCCTCAATTTTCTGAGAGCTACCTTTATGTTTCTTATTCCTATTTCCACGGTGTCATCTAGGTTCTTATACTCTCGTTTATCCCAAACTTTGACAGCTCTACCTTGCCGTCCTGTTTCTTGTCCGATTCTCACACCCTCTGGATTGTAACCATCAGCGCCAAAAGGTGAACGGCCAGCTGTACCAATCCATTTATTGCCTCCTTGATGGCGCTTTTTTTGTTCTTCAAGCCTTTGCTTGAGG
>PCAV01000098.1 GCA_002730675.1 Rhodospirillaceae bacterium
TTTGTTCTAGGTTGTCATGAAAGTAATCGGTAGAGATTTCGTTGTAATATTCATTTAAGAAATAGTAAATTAATGTTGGAGATTGTATAGAATGTAGGTTTAAAGCGTGTAAAGAGTCAATGAGTAGTTGATTTGGAGTGTATAGTTGGTTGTTTATTAATATTGAACATGGCGGTCGTACACGGGTCTTCAGTAAATATCTCACCGTTAAGACGATAATTGCTTTATATTAAAAGAAGTGCGGTGGACAATAGGGGGAAAGGTCTCGCTAGACCGTGGTACTATGCCGCTAGGGGCTTTAACCCGCTAATAGAGTTGGGACAGGATTTCCGGTTAAGCTATTATAAAATCCAGGAAGGGAGACCTATCCCCCAGTAACGCTCATATGTCTTGTTACAGGCTCTACTGCAGCATTACGGTCTATGATAAAATCGTGCCCTTTGGGCTTGCGCAAAATTGCTTCGCGGATAGCTCTTATGACTGCCTCATCACCTTCAGAATTTCGTAAGGGAGTTTTCAAATCAGCATCATCGTTTTGACCTAAGCACATATACAGTGTCCCTGTGCAGGTAACGCGTACTCTATTGCAGCTTTCACAGAAATTATGTGTAAGAGGTGTAATAAACCCTAGTCTCCCCCCAGTTTCTTTAACTCTGGTATATCTTGCCGGCCCACCCGTTCTATAGTCTATTTCTTCAAGAGTAAAATATTTTGATAGGTTATTTCGTACAGNGTTNAGAGGNAGGTANTGGTCAATTCTAGTTTCACTGCCTATGTCACCCATGGGCATCACTTCTATNATTGTCATATCGNAACCGTTGTCGCCTGCCCAGGTCAGCATATCTTTCAATTCATCGTTATTGGTGCCGTTTAGTGCAACTGTATTAATTTTAATATTTAATCCCGCTGATTTAGCTGCGCTTAAGCCGGCTAGCACTTGGTCAAGATCGCCCCAACGGGTAATTTTTTTAAACTTTTCCCGGTCTAAGGTGTCNATAGATACGTTCANTCTTTTGACACCATGATCGGCAAGCTGTTGCGCATACTTTGATAATTGAGATCCATTTGTTGTTAATGTAAGTTCCTCCAGNTTTCCTGAAATTAGATGTCGCGATAGCGAGGCTATTAGGTTCATTATATTTTTTCGGACCAGCGGTTCGCCCCCCGTCAATCTAAGCTTCTTGACGCCAAGGTTAATAAAAACTGTGCAGAGCCGTTCTAATTCCTCTATGGTCAGCAAATCCTTTTTGGGAAGAAATGTCATATTTTCTGACATACAATATGTGCATCGGAAGTCACAGCGGTCGGTCACTGAAACTCGAAGGTAAGAAATTGTGCGTCCAAAAGGATCAAGCATTAGCGAGATAAAATTTCGTTATGTATATGAAAACATAACGGNNATTATATTATTTTTGTAAACAATATCAAGGCTTATAATTTACTGCGTATTATCTATTGTTGGAGTCTATGAAGAAGATCAGCAATGCCTAAGCCTATGCTTCTTATTGGATGAGGCGGTAGTTTTTTATGCTTAATGCTGGAAAAAAGTTCAAAACCTCTTGAATCCCCCGTAATCGCTTCGCTGATAAGTTTTCCGATTAGGCCGGATAATACTACGCCGTGACCTGAAAATCCTTGGGCATAGTATATCTGAGAATTAATTTGGCCAATATGAGGTAGCTTATTTTTTGTGGATGAAATTAAGCCNCTCCAAGCGTATTCGAGTTCAAAGCTAGTCAGTTGNGGAAATAGGCGCTTAATTCTGTTGCNGATAATTTNTTNAAGAATTTTCGGGTCTTTGCCCNAAAAATTTATGCCGCAGCCAAACAGCATACGGTTACCAGCGATAATTTGGNAGTANTCTGGAATTTTATTACAATCTGCGACGGTCACATCGCNTGGCAATATGGATTGTATTGATGCTNGTGATAAAGGATTGGTTACACCCACAAAGCTGGAAACGGGTATTGATTTGTCCTCTAGTAGCGGATTGCTGCCACTGAGATAAGCATTNCCGGCAAGTAAAACGTATTTTGATTTGATATGNCCTTTTTCGGNGTGGACCNTTAAATCAGAACCCGTAGAGATCGCTTGAGCAGGACTTTGTTCAAANATTTTAACGTTCGCTGTTTTTAGTTGCTTTACNAATCCTTGCAGATACTTAAAAGGATTTATTTGGCCACAACTTTTATCAAAGAGGCCGCCTGAATATTGGGTTGTCTTTAAANATTTTCCGAGTTCAGATTTATCAAGTAGGGTTGTTTTTTGATAGTTGTATTTTGATTTTAAACGATNATTCAATAACGCTAACTCTCGCATTTGATAACTGTTGTTAGCTGCATAGATATAGCCAAATTTTCTATCACATTGAATATTATGCGTAAGAATATTCTGGTCCATATCAACTAAATAGGAATCTACCATCTGCCAAAGCATCCTTGTTGCCTCGAAACCTAGCATTTTTTCCATTTTCGTTAATTCGCAACTGAAGCCATTAGCAATNTGTCCACCATTCCTGCCAGATGCTCCGCAACCGATTTTTTGCGCCTCTAAAAGCGCTACGGAAATACCAGACTTGGCTAAATGCAAAGCGGTTGATACACCAGTGAGGCCCCCGCCCACAACACAGACATCTGCATTATGATCGCTTTCTAAGGCGGAAAAGTTAGGAGAAGAGCACGCCGTAGTATAGTAAAATAATTTTTCGTCTGCTGGTCTGCGGTGACCTAAAAGCACCTTAGTTTTCATTGGCGGTGAACTCTGCTCTTCTGATTTTTTTCACGAGTTTAAGCAAATTTTAAAANCCNTTTTGCCATATTTACATTAACCTTATAAGTTTTGAGGATAGATACATTAGTTTTTTAATTTTTGATAATAAGTTTTGATTGGGGACACACCTTGTCTGATTTTGATTTGGTAATACGGGGCGGCACAGTTGTGAATGCTGCTGAGATCTCAAAATGTGAAGTTGGTATAAAAGAGGGACGCATCGTTGCATTGGGAGAAAACTTGAGTTCAGGCAAACAAGAGATAGATGCGACAGGGAAATTTGTTATTCCGGGCGGGATCGACAGCCATTGTCATATTGATCAGCGATCGAGTGGTGGAGGCAGAAACGCAGAGACATTTTTGAGTGGCACGCGATCTGCTGCCTGCGGGGGAACAACAACTATTATTTGTTTTGCGGCGCAGGAAAAAGGCGAATTGTTGACGCCAATAGTCGAAGATTATCACGAGCGTGCGAAGGATTCCTGTATAGATTATAGCTTTCATTTGATCATCAGTGATCCAAGTGACAAGGTGATGAATGATGAAGTCCCTAAACTAATAGATCAAGGTCACAGGTCTCTTAAAATTTTTATGACTTACCCTCGTAATAGATTGAATGATGCAGAAATTCTTAAAGTGTTAGAAACTGCCAAAAGGCAACNGGCACTNGTTTGTGTGCACGCCGAAAATCACGATGCCATTATGTATATGACGGAAAAGTTGTTGGCNGCAGAAAATAATAGCACTAAGTTTCATGCNTGGGCAAAGCCACCCCTTGTAGAGCGNGAGGCCGTNCATAGGGTTATAATGTTNTCTGAATTATTNGATGTTCCAATTCAAATCTTTCATGTGAGTTGCGAAGAAGCGGCTGAAGAAATAAGACGTGCACAACAAAGAGGTTTGAAAATATTTTCGGAAACGTGTCCTCAATATTTTGTTCTAACAGAAAGGGATCTCGATCGAGATCAACGAGAGGGAGCAAAGTTTGTCTGTTCACCAGCACCCCGTACAGAAGGTGACCAAGAAGCGGTTTGGGATCATGTTCGGTTAGGAACGATAGGGAATGTTACATCGGATCACGCGCCGTATAATATAGATGAATTGGAGGGCAAATTTTGGGCTGGGGATAATGCGCCTTTTAGTCAGATAGCTAATGGCGTACCTGGTCTTGAAACACGAATGCCCATTACCTTCTCGGAGGGAGTTGTTAAGGGAAGGATTGATTTGCAAACATTTGTTGCTATCACATCAACAAATGCGGCGCGTTTATTTGGATTATATCCTAAGAAAGGGACTATATCGGTTGGCGCTGACGCGGATATCTGCATTTGGGACGCAGAAAAAGATATTACGATTACTCAAGATATACTGCATCATGATACTGATTATACCCCGTTTGAAGGATTACAAGTTACTGGCTGGCCATTTATTACAATAAGTAGAGGTAAGATAGTCTGGGAAAATGGGGATGTCAGATGTGAGGCGGGTTGGGGAAATTTTCTCGCACGCGATCCATACGATTACATTGAACCACGAGGTGTTTTGCCTACACCATTTGATCCTGTAGCATTAACAAAAAACGAAGAATGGCAAAAGTAATATTTAACGCCAAATTAAAGTTCAAAAGGAGAAAAAATGAGTAGGATTATAATTCTTGGTGCTGCGCAAATGGGTCCGATCGCACCTGACGAAAGTAGAGAGAGCTGTGTTTCTCGAATGGTAGATCTAATCAAGCAAGCGAGCTCTAGAGGTTGCAGCTTTATCGTTTTTCCTGAACTCGCTTTGACAACATTTTTTCCAAGATATTATGAAGAAGATATTACCAAGATGGACGATTGGTACGAGAAAGAAATGCCTAACAAAGCAACGCGTCCGTTATTTGAAGCAGCAGCCGATGCAAAAATAGGTTTTTATCTTGGATACGCCGAGCTTACACCTGAAGGAAGGCGCTTCAACACCGCAATACTTGTTGATCAAAATGGGAAAATAGTGGGTAAATACCGAAAAGTGCATTTGCCAGGACATTCTGAGTATGATCCAAAGAGACCATTTCAGCATTTGGAAAAAAGATATTTTGAGCCAGGAGATCTAGGCTTTGGTGTTTGGAGACAGCAAGGGTCCATAATGGGTATGGCAATATGTAATGATAGAAGATGGCCTGAAACTTACCGTGTGATGAGTCTAAAGGGGGCCGAGATCATTGTGCTAGGCTATAATACTCCCGACTTGAATACCTCGGGGAAGGAACAGAATCATCTCAGAATGTTTCATAACCATCTTACAATGCAGAGTAATGCCTACATGAATGGTTGTTGGGTTATTGGGACTGCCAAGGCTGGTATCGAAGATGGCTGCATGTTAATAGGCGGTTCGTGCATAATCCAACCCTCTGGGGAAATAGCCACCCAAGCTGCGACACTAGACGACGAACTTATCACTTTTGCTGCCGATATCGATATCTGTAATATGCCAAAAGATACAATTTTTAATTTCGCGAAACATCGCCGAATAGAACATTATTCGGTCATTACCGAGCAGACTGGTGTGGAGTTACCGAAAGGTCTAAATTGATTAGATGAATATTTTAAATAGAGGCTGCTTAATCTGGACGATCCATTTGAAAAACTTCATCAGTCGCTGAATAATCCATATAGCCTAGTCGAGAGACTGGTTTATAGATAGTAACATCAACAAAGCCCTCTTTTACTATTTTAGGGTCGACGTGTATCCCAACGACTTCGCCAAATATTACCCAGTTCTCCTTTCCCTCCCTCCAACACGGCATCTGAACGCTCTGCATATATTTACATTCCAAATGAATAGGTGCGCCTTTGACTCGCAATGGTTTGACTAATCTAGATGGTTCACCTTCCAGGCCAGCCTTTTGCATTTCATCTTCTCCATATGGAAGGTGTATCGAGGTTTGATTCATAGCTTCCCTGTGTTGATAACTAACAATAGAGCAAACGAATTCCCCAGTGGTCTCCGCATTAACCTGACTATCTTTCTTACCTCTTTCATCTGGCGAGCCACCTGACGCAAACATTACACAAGGAGGGTCGGAACATACGGCATTGAAAAAACTATATGGTGCAAGATTATTTTTACCATTAGAGCTAATGGTGGAAATCCAGCCGATAGGCCGCGGAGAAATAAAAGCTTTAAAAGGGTCACGCTTAAATCCATTTTCCTTATGAGAACCAGGCTTATAGAACATTCTTCTCCTCCTAGAGTTTTGAGTAATAACGATTTCACGTAGATAAAGAAACTAAAATCTGAGAGTTACTTGGGTTTTAAAAAGAAGTTGTGTCTATCAATATTGATAACGAGTTAATATGATATCCACGGAAAAAGGCGCCTCTTATGAATTTGCTTTGTATTTAATTTTCGCTGGCCAGAGCGTCTAGTATAGGACAGTCGGGTCTATGATCTCCGCTGCAATTTTTTGACAGATGGTACAATTGATTTCTGAGGTTTTTAAGTTCCTCTAGTTTATTATCTATTTTAGAGAGTTTTCCCAATGTCAGCTCTTTAACCTCTCTACTGGGACGGTTTTTATCCTGATAAAGTGAGAGTAATTCTCTACATTCTTGTATACTAAATCCAAAACGACGTGCCCTACCAATAAATTGAAGTTTGGCGATATCATCTTTTGAATAAACTCGATATTGGTTCTCTGGATCTTGGTAGGCCATTACCAGGCCAATATTGTCGTAATAACGCACAGCTTTGATTGTTAACCCTGACATTTTTGCTGCTTGCCCTATATTCATTTGTATCTTTACCTTCCTGTCACAAGAAGCTTCAAGTTGCCTTTTTAAGTAATAGTTTTTGGCACGCGCATCAATTGATTTAAATAAAAAATTATCGAGAGCATCGTCATTGCCGGCAGGTGCCGCAGAAAGTTGAAAAACTAACGTTGGATATTATGTTCCTCGAGGGCCGCTCATAAACAAAGGGCTTGAATGCGAAAATGAAAATTTTATACCTCTCCTTAGTTGGAGCCATTGCACTTACCGTGGCCGGGCTACACTACTATCCCATGTCGACAGAATTGGTATCACAAGAGATAAAATTGGAACCCAATAATATAAATTTGGTAACGGTTGGCCGCACGGTTTACTTGCAAAATTGTGCTTCATGTCACGGTATCCAATTAGAGGGTCAAAAAAATTGGCGTAGACGCAACTCTGATGGCTATCTTCCGGCTCCCCCCCATGATGAAACGGGACATACGTGGCATCATACAGACAGTTATCTATTTAACATGACGAAATATGGTATTGAGGAAATTATTGGTAAAAAATACCAAAATAACATGCCCGCTTAC
>PCAV01000099.1 GCA_002730675.1 Rhodospirillaceae bacterium
AGGAGAAAAAAAAGAAGCCGCTTTTTAATCCACTGCGTCTGTGGACAAAGTTGGGGATAAGCTGATGAGATATTGATTATCGTCGCAGATACCCTCAAAAATTACATTTTGCTTAAAATATAGGCATTGTTTCTAACCTATTGAAAAATATAGATTTTTTTCTTTTGCGTTTCATCGTTCTATTTTCGTAAATGATATTATGCAATTTTTATCGCTAAAAAATACAAGATTTAGGAACTGTGTACAATCAGTCCCTTCATTTATAATATTCCTACAAATATTTGTCAGTTTTTGTGCATTCAAATTGTTTTACAAACATAACTAAAAGTAATTTCTCTATATTTGATATCAACGTCAACTTAGTATTTACTTGAATAAAAGTTTAATTTCTAAAAAATTAAATGTCTTTATTTGGCAAGAGACGTTTCAAATGCAATTATTTGAAAAATTATTTCTTGTTAGCTAGTTTGAGATCATGAAGCCTCTGAATAAATCAGCAATCATAACCGGGGCGGCGAAACGCATCGGAGCAGGAATTGCAAAGGCCCTTGGTGANNNGGGGTGGTTTGTCTATCTGCATTACAATTCCTCAAGNANGGAAGCAAAAAAGGTTCTCCATGAAATCAAGAGTAGTGGCGGGAATGGGCAATTGATAAAGATGGATTTAAGTCATCCAGATTGCGGTGAACAAATAATTAATNAAATCGATTGTACCGCACCGCCAGTCGAACTATTAATAAATAATGCTGCTAAGTTTGAATATGACGATATATCGACTATTAGCAGTGTATCGATGGATCAACATTTTTTCGCTAATGTTCGTGGCCCCATGCTTCTCGGCAAAGCTTTCTTTGAACTAGTAACAAAAGGGCAGCAAGGATGCGTTATTAATATTCTCGATAATAAAATCTTTGCCCTTAATCCAGATTATCTGTCGTACACAATCAGTAAAGCCGCATTACAATGCGCAACCGAAACACTTGCTATGGCAATGGCTCCNCATGTCCGTGTTAACGGTATCGCACCNGGAATAACGCTCGAAAGCGGAGGACAAGGNGATNNCAGTTTTCAAAAGGGNCAAAAAATGAGCCCTATTGGTATAGTTTCCTCAGTTGAGGACATCATCAAGGCAGTTTTTTTTATTATTAATACAACATCTATAAATGGTCACATAATCACTATTGACGGCGGTCAAAAGTTGCAAAAACTTAATAGGGACGTCGCCTTTTTATAATCGTTTACATCGGATTTTAGTCTAATGGCGGATATTGTTACAAAACTTTTCCTAGAAGATTTGGAGGTAATGGCAGACATTGGCATTCACGATTTCGAAATCAACAAACCACAACGTCTTTGGGTTTCAGTGAGCGTTTCACTTGACCCGGCTCAAATTGATGACNCAGACGAAATAGGTGCGACCTTTGATTATGACTTCATTAGGTCCGAGATTAAAGAGCTGGTTGGTAGCAGAAGGTTCAACCTGCAAGAAACACTTTGCCGGCTCATCCTCGAAAAGATCACCCTAGAAAAAAGTGTTGTTGGAGCTACGGTTACCACAAAAAAAATCGATGTATATCCCGACTGTGCTGGTGTTGGAGTTCAAATGACTTATACCGCCTAGATTTTTGTATATATAATATTTTTTGGAGTTTAGATCATTATGATAAAAATCCTGGCGATTACAGATATTCACCACGGCCAAGCATTTGAGACAAAAAAGAGTGGCTCGGCTTTATCATTATTAGACCGTTTTGTAGNGCATGCCAATCAAACGAAGCCCGACTTCATAGTTGACTTGGGTGACAGAATCAATGATGTCGATCGGAAAACTGACTATCTATTGATGCAAGAAGTAGCGGAGAAATTTAAACAAATTTCCATTCAANGAGAGCATNTTNTAGGNAANCANGATGTNGCGTTCCTGAGNANNANNGATAACGAAACNCTNTTAAANNCCCCTGTANAAAGTAGAAGCTTTATTATGAGGGATTGGCATTTTATCTTTTGGTCACCCGACACACAATATTCTACAAAATCCGGATTTCCCCAGGATGCTGATGCAGTTGATTGGCTGGAAACTACGCTTGAAAAGCACTCAGGGCCAACCGCTCTTTTTTGCCACGTCCCGCAAGTTACTGGAAATTTAGACGGAAATTATTGGTTCGAAAAGAATCCTTGGGCAGCTGTCCTTCCTTATAAAGACCGAGTCTTGGCCATTCTCGCTAATCACCCTGGCATTCAGATTACTTTCGGTGGCCATTTACACTGGCCGAGGTTAAACACATTAAATGGAATACATCATATCACCCTTCCCTCAATAATAGAGAGTTTCTTTTCTGGGGGCACAGCTTGCGGCTCGTGGGCAGAGATCTGCATCTCAGACGATATAGCAATAAAGATTAACGGTTATCAGAACCTGGAATGGAAATTGTCCTTGAGAAAATATGGCGATAAATGGCCTACGCCAAGAATGGCTTCAAGATAGGGGAGCAGTAAGATTTTAACTGCAAGATGCACCGCCTAGAACACAAAATTTCGAACAGTGTTGATGGTTTAAATATATCTTTTTGCTAGCTTCAGACAGAGTCTTTCCTAATTCGAACTCTTCCTCGTAAGGTAATAAAGTACACGAGACAACGGTGGGTCTTTCTTGTCCTTTTCGTTTGACTACCATTCGCGAGGACGCACACATTTGTGTTTCGGGTCGAACAGAGAGAATCTCCCAGCAACTCGTAGTTATTTCTGGCACATCCACTGTGATATCCATTTCGGGAAAGATAACTAACTCACTAGGATTATGAGCGTCCACTTGCAGACCAAGATCTTCAAACAAGGTTTTATAACCTTCACGGCACTCGTTATCACTTTCCCGTGACAAGCTACGACCCGCAACATTTATTGTATATTTATTATCCCTTAGCCACTTCAAACCTTTTATCATCGGATCCCAAGTCCCGACGCCTCGCTCAACTTCATGCAGGTCTTTGTCGTAATGATCTATAGAGACCCGAAACACTATTTTTTCAGCGCCAAAAGATTCTTTCAACTGCAAAAGCCCCTTGATTTTATTTTGCAGCGGCCTCATAGCGTTCGTTAAAACCATAATTGAAAGGTTTCGCCTGAGGCATTCCTCTAGCATTTTTAAAAAGTCGGGGTTTAAAAACGGCTCGCCACCAGTGAAGCCGATCTCACACGTTTTTCTTGAAAGATTCTCCAGTTCGTCAAGAAACTCAACGACATCAGCAAAAGAGAGATAAACCAGTCGATCATTTCTTGGCGACGATTCTATATAACAATTAGAACAAGCTATATTGCAAAGTGTGCCTGTATTGAACCAAAGTGTTTTAAAACCATCAAAATCAACGAAAGCCCGCTGATCTCCATCTTTTGTTATTAGTGGGTTGGAAAATTTCACCAACGTATTTGTCATAATAATCCTTAAATTGTCTATTTTTAACTAAAGTCCTTGTAAAAATTGCCGCTACTTCCACGTCTTAAATTATAATGTTAACGTTGATTTAACTGATCGCGAGCGATTAACTCTTATAGTTTACCAAAAAAATATTTACAGGCAATTGATGAACAAACACCAAGGTATTAATCGGCCAGACAGTTCCGCTGAGAACCAGGCGCGCCGTCACGATAAATTTTCGCAACAATTGGTCGGCGCTACAACGCCCAACCTTAAATCATCTGTTGCCAAGCAAGACGCTGGCCATGAATTCAAAATCGTATCAGAATTTAAGCCATCCGGAGATCAACCGTCAGCTATTTTCGAATTAACAGATGGATTAAAAAACTCGGCATGGGATCAAGTTCTCCTAGGTGTAACTGGCTCTGGGAAAACATTTAGCATGGCCCATGTTATAGAAAATGTACAACGGCCCACCTTAATCTTAGCGCCCAATAAAACGCTAGCTGCTCAACTGTTCGGGGAAATGAAAGCTTTTTTTCCAAACAATGCTGTAGAGTATTTTGTTTCCTATTATGATTATTATTTACCTGAGGCCTATGTTCCTCGCACCGATACCTATGTCGAAAAAGAAGCTTCTATCAATGAACAGATAGATCGAATGAGACACTCTGCAACACGAGCACTGTTAGAACGTGAAGACGTAATAATTGTAGCTTCTGTTTCCAGTATTTATGGAATCGGAGCAGTTGAGACATATGGAAATATGACTGTTATACTTAAAGTTGGGTCATCCCTGGAACCTCAAGACCTGAGAAAGCGGCTTGTGGAGTTGCAATACCGCAGAAACGATACAAATTTTCAGCGCGGTTGTTTTAGAGTAAGGGGTGACACTTTAGAGATTTTTCCTGCTCACCTAGAGGATAGAGCCTGGCGGCTGTCCTTTTTTGGAGAAGAACTAGAGGGTATTCAGGAGTTTGATCCCCTGACTGGCGAAAAAACATCGGAATTAGAACAAGTCAGAGTCTTTGCTAACTCGCACTATGTGACCCCAAAACCCACACTTAACCAGGCAATCAGTGAAATAAAAATTGAATTGAAAGCCCGTCTTAAGGAGCTGCACGAAAACAGTATGTTACTCGAGGCACAACGCCTAGAACAGAGAACTACATTTGANCTAGAAATGATAGCCGCCACAGGTTCCTGCGCCGGAATTGAGAATTACTCCCGGTATCTTTCCGGCAGAGAAGCTGGGCANGCACCGCCTACTCTTTTCGAATATTTACCCGAGAATGCCCTTTTGATGGTGGACGAAAGCCACGTGACTGTGCCGCAAATAGGAGCGATGTATAAAGGGGACTTTGCTAGGAAATCAACCCTATCACAATACGGCTTCCGACTTCCCTCTTGCTTAGACAACCGCCCATTAAAATTTGAAGAGTGGGACATGATGCGGCCCCAAACAATTTTTGTTTCTGCAACTCCAGGTCCCTGGGAGTTAGAAAAAACAGCTGGTGTCTTCACCGAGCAACTAGTGAGGCCAACGGGTCTAATAGATCCAGTTTGCATAGTTCGACCAACAAAAAGCCAGGTCGACGATGTTATCGCCGAGTGTAAGAACTGTGCGGAGCTCGGACAACGTGTCCTTATCACAACACTAACAAAAAGAATGGCTGAAGACTTAACCGAATATATGTTAGAGGCGCAGGTTAAGGTCCGNTACATTCACTCAGATATTGATACGCTCGAGCGAATTGAAATTATACGTGATTTAAGATTGGGTGTTTTCGATGTATTGATAGGAATTAACTTACTTCGGGAAGGATTAGATATTCCGGAGTGCTCACTCGTTGCAATACTAGACGCAGATAAGGAAGGCTACTTAAGATCACGTACCTCATTAGTACAAACCATAGGNAGGGCAGCTCGGAACGTCGATGGACGGGTGATACTTTATGCGGACAACCTCACAGGCAGTCTCGAATATGCCATAAATGAGACGGACCGTCGCCGCAAAAAACAAACTGAATACAACTCAAAACACGGAATTACGCCAGAGTCGGTAAAAAAGAATATTGGTGATATTCTTGAGAGTGTCTATGAACGAAGCGACCGAATAACAATTGATGCCGGCGAGAGTGGCAGCGAGTTGGTAGATAAAGATTTAAAAACAATCATAAAGGAGTTTGAAGTCCAAATGAAAGAAGCGGCAGCAAACTTGGAGTTTGAGGAGGCTGCTCGGTTGAGAGATGAAATTAAACGTTTGGAGGCCGCAGAGNTGGGCATGACNTTNGACGGAAAGCCATTACCGAGAGGCGGAGTGATAAGATTATCGTCAGCCAAGTCTTCTAAGGCCATGNATATTANTCCAAACTACAAGAAATCAGGACAAAAAAAGCGCACANGAAGGTGATAATTAACGGAGCTATTAGAATGAGCAGAAATATCGGTTTAATTACCGGCGCAGCATCAGGAATAGGACTGAAAACAGTAAAACGGCTCCTAAAGAAAGNTTGGAAAATCTACGGTCTCGACAATGATAAAAATAGTTTAGAACAGTCTTCAGAAGAGATAGATAATTGTAACTTTATTGCGAAACCATGTGACTTAAGAAATGAAGAAGCTCTTAAAAACATTTTTGCCGAAATACAGAAAGATCACCAAAAAATTAATGCGCTGATCGCNTGTGCGGGCGTGTTGAAACTGGGGGCACTAGAAGATATGCCTACAGAAGATTTTGATTTAATATTCGATATTAACGTTAGGGGTTTGTGGTTATCTGCAAGAGAAGCTCTCCCCNTTTTGAAAAATGCTNCCAGTNGCGGCGAACTTTCTAGAATTATTTTACTATCGTCAGTTTCAGCNTTGCGACCTAAGATAGATAGTGGNGCNTACTCGGCTTCAAAGGCGGCCGTTAGTCAGCTCACTAGGGTACTCTCTGTTGAATGCGCNAAATATGGAATTACNGTGAACGCCATAGCGCCGGGAACTGTAAACACACCTATGGTCAACAACAAAAACACTCCCCAGAGCCAAGGAAATTGGAGGCCATCTGGCCCCTCTCCCCTTGGTAGAATCGCCGAACCATCAGATATAGCAAATGTAATTGAATTTCTCTTATCAAAAAAAGCATCCTACGTAACAGGAACGACAATACCCGTCGACGGTGGTACACAGGCCGCTTTCATACCGCCAACTTNATTTAATAACTCNAGCAATTAAATCTAGGAAACTGCCCGAAACCATACAGAGTATTATCGTATTTCTTCATGTGATAACAATAGGAAACTAACAACTTGCTTCTGGATGAACGTACTATGTCCTACCCCGAAAAAGAAAATGAAGCCGAACTATCAAGAGAGANNTTGCTTGATAAAATCAAGATTCTAGAAGATAGACTTTTACAAAAAGAAGAATTGATTGCGATCTTGAAAGAGTATAACCAAAAATTTATTAGCCAGTCCGAAAAACTGACCAACATACTCGAAAAACAACAGCAAAACGGATTGAACGAACGTGAACAATTTCTATTAAAGAGATTTGAGCAAATAATTTCCAAAAACATTTCCAGGACTGACTATGAGGAGAGCGAAATTGGGGATATC
The DNA here is from genome assembly GCA_002730675.1 of Rhodospirillaceae bacterium. Classification (GTDB taxonomy): domain Bacteria; phylum Pseudomonadota; class Alphaproteobacteria; order Thalassobaculales; family Thalassobaculaceae. The sequence goes on from PCAV01000099.1 coordinate 7,018, forward strand.
AAGCGGTCGGTTACAGGACATGAAACCCTTAGCTCTTTTTCAGCTATTGGAGACCCTATAACTTCCGCTGCAAAAGAGATCGAGTTTTATNGAAATNTNTATAATGTGGAAGNTACGCATGATGAAAAGGTTCATTCGAAATCATCAAGTACCACCAATCCCTTCCAAAAGACGATTGAACGGATAAAAACTTCGGAAACATATGTAAACGATCAGGGTCAACNTCAATCAGCCCAAAAAAATCTAATGACGGAATCACGGGGGGATGAGCTTGATGAGTCAATTAACAAAACAATAAGCTCCGCTTCCTCAGTAAAACCTAAAGGACGTTTGAAAATCCGTTGAACACTTTTACTACAACGGGCATCATTCTATCACTACGCTAACGGAACCNAATATTCCAAAATCAGCAACCACATTATCGCCTTGTTTTATTGGAATGGGCGTGGTGCAACTACCCGTCGTTACCACCGCTTTATTACTTATTAGTATACCGTTTTGAGAAAGTTCGTTAATTAACCAGGTCAACGCGGTTATTGGATGGCGTAAGACATTGGCCCCAGAACCAAAATTTTTTGTATTGCGGCTCGTTGATATTGTTACTTTTTGCTTGGCTAAGTCAGTATCTCGCCAGTTAAATTCCACTTCGTTTCCAATTATAAAATGATGCGCGCAAGCATTATCTACGATCAGTTTATACTCTCCTACTTTCTCAAAATGCTCAAATCGCGAATTTGGTAATTCAATAGCTAGATGAAGCTTATCAATTGCTTCTAATACCTCATTTTCGGTGTAGAGGTCTTGTTTTGGTTCCAGACGTTTCCCCATACTAAACGCGAACTCGGGCTCAGCGACTGCCATCCTGTTATTTTCAAATGTGAGTTTAGACCCCGATGTGTAGATATTTTCACGCAGCAAAAGCCCCGCAATAGGCGCACTGACTCCAATATGTTTTTGACCGGCTTCGCTTGTCGCGGCGATCTTCCATCCGAATATTTGTTTTGAACTAAAGCCTGCATATTCCATTTGAATTTGATAGGCTTCTAAGCGGTTGGATGGTTCTAATTCTTCTGGAAAATCCTTCAATGCATGACCTTTCTGCCATGCTTCCCAGATGAGACTTGAGGCTCGCTTTTTTTTACTTTTACTTATCACTGTAATCTTCTCTAAACCCTACCAGTTTTCGGCATGCGGTCGTATCTCAACGTCAAAACTCCAGGCACCCTTCGACTGATTTGCAACATGGAAGACCTCATCGGCTATTTCGTCTGGTTTTATAAAAAAATCATCTGGTTTGTCGGGATATCTCTTGCGCGTCCATCTCAAATCTATAACCGCATCTATTGTGATATACGCAACATGCACACCTTTAGGACCAGCCTCCCGAGCAATTGATTGGGCTAGTATTCTTTGACCTGCTTTAGTTGGAGCGAATGCCGCGTAACCAGCTCGCCCCCGGTGGGCGGCCGTATTACCGGTACAAATCAATGAACCATAGCCTGCCTCCATCATTTTAGGCAGAGTGAATTGCGCTAAATGTAAAAGAGCCATTGTGTTGACCTGAAAGGTTTTTTCAAGATCGCTGGGGTCGATTTCCATAAATGTCCCCCAAGCCCCAGACACGGCGTTATGAATGACGACAGACGGATGCCCTAAATCTTTGGCAATTTTTTTCAAAGTTTCTTTTAAAGCGGTTATGTTTGTTACATCGCAAGGATAAGCGTGTGCATTTTCAATTTCGCTTTCAAATTGTTCAAGTCGGTCAGTCCGACGAGCTAGCATCGCCACCGAGTAGCCCGAGTTCGCGAATTTACGTGCTATTGAATGTCCAGTTCCCCAACCAACACCTGTAATGACACAAGTTCCGTTATTCACAGCGATCTCCATTGGTTCTTTCAGTCTTAAAATGATAATTTATAGAGCAACGCGCTGGGATCCTAGATATGATTCCATGCTAATCAGCTTTATTTAATGATGTTTCGATGCAACCATGAACTCGTTTCGTAAGCATGGGTATATTGGTTGCGCACCTAATAGAAATTAGCGTGCATCAAAGTTATTGGGAGTTACTAGAAATGTCTGATTACATACAAACGGCTCTTATTACAGGCGCTGGAAACGGAATTGGCCGGGCTACAGCAATAGCTTTAGCAAAGTCCGGTCGAAAAGTAAGCTGTGCCGATATCAAAATGGATGACGCGCAACAAACTGCTGATGCGATAAAGCAGCAAGGGGGAACTGCGTATGCGGTATGTGCAGATGTGGGTTCAATCTGCGATATTGAAGCCATGATAAAAGAAACTCTGTCGGTTTACGGATCGTTAGATATAATTGTCAACAATGCCGGCATTACTCGAGCAGCATATATAATGGATCTCACCGAAGAGGATTGGGATAGAATTCATAGGGTCAACGCAAAAGGGGTCTTCTTTTGCCTACAGGGAGCCGCCCGACAAATGATCGAGCAAGGTGTAGGAGGTCGAATAATCAACATAGCATCCATTGCTGGGAAAGGTTTTTCGGGTACGTCAAATGCCGCTTATTCAGCGAGTAAAGGAGCTGTAATTAGTCTAACCCGTACTGCTGCCCAGCAACTTGCAAGGCATGATATAAACGTGAATTCCATCTGTCCTGGCGTTACCACAACTGAAATAGTAGAAAAACTATCGGTAGATAGAGCGAAGGCCCAAGGTATTACTAAAGAGGAAATGATGAAGGAGATGAGCAAAGACATTCCGCTTCAACGCGCTAATGAACCCGAAGATATCGCAGCAATGGCAGTATTTTTGGCGTCATATGGCGCTCGAAATATCACAGGTCAATCCTTCAATGTAGATGGCGGATTAATAACCAGTTAAAAATGCTTTCGCCATCTCCAAATTTATGTATAGTCATTATTGAAATTTTTAATTTCTGTTGGAAGAAATAATTAGGATAGACTAGTTGGCAATAAGAAAAAAAATATCTGAGGCCACAATATTTCAAACTGTACGTTCCAGCTTAATTAATGCTGTTAACTCCCGTGATTTAAAAATTGGCGAAAAACTGCCAACTGAAGCAGAGCTAGCTGCTTTTTTTGGTGCTTCGCGGCCCACGATTAATAAGGTCTTACGTTCTTTGTCTCAGGACGGCTTACTAGAGACGCGAAAAAGAGGTGGTACAATTGTCTTGGAGCCAAAAGGGATTAACATCTCTTTAATGGAAATATCCGACCATGTAACAGCAATTGGCAAGCATTATCAGTTTATCCTTGAAAAATACCATAAAGGTAGTAATGGGTCTGGGGGTGTCCACTGGCCAGGCGTCATCAAGGAAACGCCTTTACTTGTAATAGAATGCATACACTTCAGTGATAATATTCCCATACAACACGAAAAAAGGTTTATTAACCTTGATTCAGCACCCGAAGCGAACTCGGTTGATTTTTCATCCGTTTCTGCAGGTAAATGGATCAGGAATTACATTCCTTTTCCTACCGTAACACAAGAATTAGGGGCTGTCGGAGCAGGCAATTCAGTGTCGGATTTACTTCGTGTGCGACGGGCAACTCCCTGTATTGGCATACGGCAACTTGTTAAGAAAAATAATGAATTTATTAGTCTTGCAGAACTCACCTCGCCGGCTGGACGTTTTCAAATTTACAGCCTCTATGAACCATAGGCACTTGATTTTAAAATGAATGAGCGCACATGATATATAACAATCTCTTAAGGGCTAGAAATGAACGATCTGGTTAGTGACGAGGCGCGGGAATGGATTGGTAAATCCGACGACCCAATTGAAGTAGAAGTCACGCGGCGTGATATCATAAAATACTCGGTCGCTACGGAACAAATATTAGATAAATACACTAACGGAAGCGAGGCGCCGCCAATGTTTGTAGCTGGCTTGTCCCGCGAGGTCATTCCCATGGATGACCTTGGGTTGGACGGACTGCCACCTGCTTCACTTGTGCCTGATCTACCGCTGAAAAGGGTAATGGCGGGAGGGGTATCATTTCGCTTTCACCGCGCAGTGAAACCTGGCGATGTACTTGTGTTTAGTCGAACACTATCGAATATTGTTGGCAAAAAAGGAAAAACTGGCCCACTTATTTTTGTCACCTATTCGATCACTTGCGAGACAAATAACGGCGAACCTGTTTTAGACCAAGAACAGACACGTATCTTGAGGTAGGACAAGATGAAAATTACAGATCTTTTCGTTGGCCAACAACTGCCCATACGACATTTTAAGGCTACTAACGTTTCACTGTTCTGCTACAACGCAGCAATTTGGAACCCCCATCGCATACACTACGATGAAAAATATACAAAAGAAGTAGAACAACACCCAGAGATCGTAATAGATGGGCCACTTCAGGGCGACTGGCTGAGCCAGACAGTCACGAATTGGATCAGAAATGATGGAAGCCTGCTGGAGTTCTCTTATACAAACAGGCGAGCTTCTTACCTAGGCGAAACCCTTTCTGCAGGAGGCGAGATAACGTCTATCGATCCGAACACAAATATTGTTGTACTACACCTTTACATTAAGAACGAAAAGGATGAGATCACAACACCAGGTAATGCAAAAGTTAAGATTTTAAGCTGATAAGTGAAACTAGCGAGCACTTAATATATATACAATAATTAACGGTTTTGGGAAATTAGATGCTGGACTTTTCTGAAAACACTGAGGCACACTCACTATTGATAGTTGACGATGACGAACCTTTTAGAAACCGTTTAGCGAGAGCTATGGAGAAGCGCGGTTTTGCTGTCACTACGGCGGCATCGGTTTCCGAGGGTTGCAATGTGGCCCGCCGCGATAAACCGACTTACGCTGCCCTAGATTTGCGTTTAGAAGACGGAAGCGGTTTAGAAATAGTTAAAGAATTGCAGGATTCCCAACCCGAGGCACGAATTGTTGTTCTTACCGGTTATGGGAATATTGCAACCGCTGTGGCGGCAGTTAAGGCGGGCGCAATAGATTACTTACCTAAACCAGCTGACGCTGATGCAGTAGCGGCAGCTTTGCTTGAACGTGAAAACCCACTACCCCCACCTCCAGAAAACCCGATGTCCGCAGATAGGGTTAAATGGGAGCACATCCAAAGAGTTTTCGAGCAGTGCGGGCGTAATGTCTCCGAAACAGCAAGGAGATTAAGAATGCACAGACGAACTCTTCAGCGAATTCAAAATAAACACGCGCCAAGGGGTTAAACACTTTAGGCGTGAATATCGCCTCTGTACGGAGTAAAGTAAAGAGCTAACGCGCTAACATTTTGGCAGCCTCAACTTTGGTATGTGCTAGTTAAACTTGACACTAGAGCGCAAAGTCAAAATGTCGTTTAATCTTCTCAATATTCAACCGATGACTTGGAGTTGAAATGGAAGA
>PCAV01000100.1 GCA_002730675.1 Rhodospirillaceae bacterium
AGCTGACAATACGAATGGCAAAACATCATAATCAACCTCAATTAACTGAATCGCATCAAGTGCCGCATACATTGATTTAGCTAGCACAAGTAAAATCGGTTCACCTACATATCGAACAAATTTTTTAGCGAGTAGTGGTTGCGGAATGAAGTTAAATGGATGCGTGGTATTAGGATTACTAGTGATAAATGGCGGCATAGAGCTGAGACCATCATTTTCAACGTCTTCTGCACTTAAGATAGATACTACACCAGGCACGGTTAAGGCGGCCTGCGTTTTTATTTTTTTTATTTTCGCGTGTGGGTGAGGTGACCTTACAAAGACAGCGCAATATTCGTCGTCAAAAAATATATCATCGAGATATTCACCACGCCCCATCAGAAACCGTTTATCTTCTCGCCGCTTTATTGAACCGCCGTTCGAGTGCATCTCTTTCAAGGAAATCCCAATCGTTCAAAAAGTGGTTAACGCAAAGGAAACCCCATTGAATGAAGAACGCTAATGAGTTTTTCCCTTCCATTCATACCACTTAGTTTTCCCATTCGAGCCAATACTTTTTTAGTCCAAGTGTCTGCCGCTATTTCATGTCGAGCCGAAAACTCGGACATATCCTTATCATATTGCGCCCGTAATTCCTGTTCACCATCAACACTATACTTTTCTTGAAAAACTACAGCAGACTGAGGTAACCGCGGTTTAATTTCTCCTTCTCCCTCAGTCGTCGCATATCCTAAACACAGCCCGAAGACAGGGAACACCATCGATGGTAAGTTGAATAACTCACCTACCTTCTCCGGATTGTTACGCATCGCTCCGATATAAACTGTTGAAATCCCTAACGATTCTGCTGCAACAACCGCATTTTGTGCCGCTAACGCCGCATCAATAGCTGCCACCAAGAACGTTTCAACATAGGGGTTAACAACCATTTTCACCCCTTCTTCGTTACCTAATCTTTCATTGCGTGACAAGTCAGCCAGCCATACAAGAAACAATGGACATTGCTCAATATGTTTCTGACCCCCTGCAATTTTGGCCAATTCTTTTTTCTTATCGGGATCGGTGGTCGAAACAACTGACCATACCTGCATATTAGAGCTAGTTGCAGCAGATTGAGCCGCAGCAATTAATGTCTCTAAAGTGAAATCGGGTAATTTTTCTGTCGTATATGACCTTACNGAACGATGTGAGAGAATTGCTCCAACAATATCATTCCAAGGTCCTTGNGTGGGCGAGTTAACTTCACCATAGCGTTTTTTCAGTGCCTTNTTTTGAGGTAAACTCGNANTGCNTAAACCCATTTTATTCACCTANTTTCACTCCNAACTNTAAATTATCCTCTATCACTTTTCTCTAGATCCGCGCGACGCGTTATTGCCCAACGGTACTGGTCTGGCCATCCTTCCAGCGCAGTTTCATTTTTTAACGNTTCTGCTGCATGCAGTCCCCAAAAAGGGTTGTACATTAATTCACGCCCTATTCCGATCAGATCTGCGTCACCATCTCTGAGAATTGCCTCAGCTTGTTCTGCNTCAATAATGCGGCCAACTGCCATTGTCCTTATGTCTGCTTCTTTCTTAATTTCAGAGGCATAAGGAACTTGAAATCCGCGCGGTCGTTCGCCGGAACTTTTTATTGGTGTACCGTCATCTTTAGCCCTGAAAGCAGGAGCTCCGGTTATGCCACCAGCCGAACAGTCTATCACATCAACTCCGATTGATTTCAAAGCGCCTGCGAGGACGACTGAGTCTTCAAGTTCCCAGCCATTATTATCAACTGCAGAGACCCTAAAAAAAAGAGGCAGTTCTTCTGGCCAACTTGCTCTTGCAGCTTTTGCTACTTCAAGGGCAAAACGCATACGGCCTTCCAAGTCCCCACCATATCTATCATTTCGCTGGTTACTTAAAGGCGATAGGAAACTGTGTATTAAGTATCCATGTGCACCGTGTATTTCCAAAACTTTGAAACCAGCTTCAGCCGACCGTCGTGCACTGTCAGCAAATGCGCCAACCAGTTCAGATATTTCGGCTTCACTCATTGCTTTTGGTGTCTGCCAACCGTCAGCTAATGGGACAGCCGACGCTCCAACAACCTGCCAACCTGGGTCGCCCCAAGTACTATCGCCAATNTCAACAGGCTTTCCACCATCCCAGGGCGGACTCGCCGAGGCCTTACGGCCCGCGTGAGCAATTTGTATCCCTGGCACTGATCCCATAGAACTAATAAAACGTGTGATAGGTTTTAGTGCATTTGCTTGTTCATCCGTCCATATCCCTAGACAACGTGGTGTAATTCTCCCTCGGGGCTCTACAGCCGTTGCTTCCGCAAAGACTAGCCCCACTCCGCCACGAGCGAACGTACTTAGATGAGCAAATTGCCAATCAGAAGCAATGCCACTATTCGCGGAATACATGCAAAGTGGTGACAAAACAATACGATTAGGGAGCGTTACCTCTCGTATTTTTAGAGGCTCGAACAGAAGTGGGTCAGTTGGCATTAAATATTTTCCTTTTTTAATTAAAGCATCTATAGATTATGAATATTAATAAACCCTTGATTATTTTTTTAAGTATTATTTCCCCAGTGCGGAAAATCACCCTTAGTGACCTAATTTAAAGTNATTTTNACCAGACAAATACTTTCCCCTTATGTAAACCTATTTCTGCTTTTGATAATCTTACCATATCCTATAGCTATTATTTAATTTCGATATCGCTCCAATTCTCAACCAGCTTAACCAGTTCACTTAAGTCTCGCTGTTCCCAGCCCTGGTGCATCGCAAGGAGCATCATTTGCCTCACTTGTTGTGATACGGGTTGCGGCACCCCTTGCTTTTCACCTTCCTCAAGCGCTAGGTTTACGTCTTTCATAAGTATTTCAATTGTCGCACCAAAATCAAAAGCACGGTTCAAAACACTTTTTGGCATGACAAGGTCGACTGTTGCATTTCTTCCTGTGCCAGCTTGGATTGCGTCAAGCATAATTGCGGGATCTAGTCCAGCCTTAACACCCATAGCGATTGCTTCCGTAGTAGCGAAAATAGACGTGGCGAAGAGAATATTGTTTGCTAATTTCAATACTTGGGCTAACCCGGGCTTCTCTCCACAAAAAACAAGCCTCCTGCCATAAGATTCTAGTATAGGTGTTACCTCCTCATATACCTTTGATGGCCCAGAAGCCATTATAGATAACGTTCCATCTCGTGCCCCTGGAGGACCTCCACTTATTGGAGCTTCAAGTGTTGCTATCCCTTTTTTTGTCAGTTCCTCACTTATCTCGGCCGCAAAATTAGATCCGGTGGTACAGGCATTTATATAGGTTTTCACTCTGCCGCCTGTAACAAGACCTTCAGAGCCTATCACCGCCTCGCGAATGATTTCATTAGAAGGTAAGGAACAAATTATTATATCGGCCTTATCCCCTAAATCCCGAACGCTCTCAGCAACAGGGATTTGTCTTTCCCTAAAATCAATCAGCGCCTCGTTGTTAATATCAAAAACCAATAACTTGTAGCCTGCGTCAGCTATTCGCATAGCCATAGGGTGGCCCATATTTCCTAAGCCCAGGTAGCCAACAACTTTTTCCATTTAATCGCCTTCTGACTGAAAATTCTTCATCAAATAGTAATTTACCCGTCCAAGAACTCTACAGGAAATCTGATTGCAAATCTAAGCCGATTTTTGCAAAAGCAGATATCTGCCGCTTACGGGTATACAACGGATATATCTTTATTCTGTAGGCCAAACTAGGGTGGCCACACCTTGGACGATCCAAGATTGGAGGTGGGTTATAATCCGGGTGCAAATTTAAAAAATAAAGCGTTCCCGCGTAAGGACGGAGCGATATCTATTAATTTCCTGGCTTAATTAGCAACCGAGCACCTATTTGGGCTTCTTTCCGCCGTACTTCGAGCGACTTTGGTTGCGATCCTTTACACCCTGGGTATCGAGTGTACCGCGAATGATCGAATATCGGATACCTGGCAGGTCGTTAGGACCGCCACCTCTCATCAAGACAACAGAGTGCTCTTGAAGGTTATGCCCCTCGCCGGGAATATAAGCCCCAACCTCAAAACCATTCGTTAAACGGACACGTGCAACTTTACGAAGCGCAGAGTTCGGTTTTCTTGGAGTAGTTGTATACACTCGCGTGCACACGCCTCGCTTCTGCGGGTTTCCCTCAAGGGCTGGCCTTTTGGTTCTCTCTTGTTTTGACTTTCGTGGCTTTCGAACAAGTTGGTTAATGGTTGGCATTAAACGTTCCCAAAACGGTAAAAATTAGGCTGAAATATGAGTTCGACAGACACGGAAGTCAAGTAAATTCAGAGATTTGAGCTCAATAACTATGCTTTATAAGCTTTTACTTTTGATTTTAGCGTTTCTAGACTTATTTTTGGTTTGTTACCTGATCCCTCTTTAATTTTGGTGGCATCTAATATTGAAACGAATTGATTGCTCTTAAAAATATGGGGCCTTCTAATCTCTAGGTTGTTCCCCCACTTTTTTGTGCAAATTCCAGTGTGCGTGCTTCATTCAAATTTTCTTCCGTTGCTACATTGTAAATCTCATAACCGTAATACCTAGACGAATTTATTGCTACTTGGGATGCTTGTGTAATATCGTCAGGGTCAACCCATGCCCAAAAATGATAGTTATTTATATCTTGCCCCCGTTTTTTTATTTCACGTTTTCCCCTTGGGAAAATTATATGGCAAGGACAAATAGAAATAACTTCCATAATTTAACGGGCTGCAAAACTCTCAGCTATCGTTTCAGTTATTTTCTTCAAAAGTGATTAAACCTCAGCAGGGCGCATTAAATGTGTTTCATCGACTGGTAGAAAGCGGGGTTTTCAGTCCGGAGGGTTATAAGAAAAACCAAAAGCCGAGTCGCTTGACGTTATCACCACCCGCTAAGTGCCGACTTCTTCTGCAGCCAGCAAAACGCTCCAAGTCTTTTGGAAATTAGTGTTGAAAGTCGGTTCGAGACTGGCTTCCCGTGGATTAGGAATTTCGGCAAGATGGATAAGCGCGTCGTTTCCACGCAAAGCATTTTTTATTTGATCAAAATTGGTGATAGAAGCATTGATGGATTTTATCGAAGATAACTCGCTGGAGACGGACTCTTTTACATCAATGCTTGTTACGGTTGCGTGATTTGAGAGCAGCTTTACGATACGACAGCCAAGAAATCCACATCCGCCCGTAACCGCTATCTTCTCGCAGGCCATTTCTTCTCCGAAGTGTAAATTGTGTGACCTAGATCAACAATTTTTGTTTTCACTAATCAAAATATCATATAGTCGAGTTACTTCTTAAAAAGATAAACTACAACCTCATAAGCCCTTTGATTAATCGAGGATATCATGAAACTCTATGGCACAACCACTTCACCCTATGCGCGTATCGCTCGCATTGTGGTTTTTGAAAAAAACTTGCAGAACAATGTAGAATTTATTTGGATTAAGACACGGATACCAAATGACCCTTTTTTATCTATAAATTCTTCAGGTCGTGTGCCNTTTCTTCTCTTATCGAATGGTTTTGGGTTAGAAGACACCCCTGCAATAGTTGATTATTTGGATGCGCTGCAAAAACCGTATTTGTTTTTACATGGAATGGATAGAAAAAATTGGGAATATAGACGCCTAGAAGCCACCTCCAAAGCTATGCTAGACGGATTAGCTGTTTGGGTGCGAGAGGTAAGGCGACCCAATGACGAGCAATCACCCACAATNATTAATCACGAATTGCNCCGTGCANAACGTNTATCNGATTTCTTCAACGATCTTACNTCCAATCCAGTTTTNAGCNAAGAAATGAATTTGGCCCAACTTTACCTTTTTGCGGCCCTTGATCTTGAAAGAAGAATTCCAGAATTTCAGTGGAGAACCAGGAACGTTGAATTAAGCAACTGGTTTGAACAATTTAATCTGCGGAAAAGTGTGAAGGCCTCGTTAGGACCACAACCCGTTTAAATGAAGGAAAAAAAATTAACAAAATTTTAAGGAGGACATCATGAAAAAGAGATTACAGGATAAGGTGGCAATTATTACTGGTGCTGGTTGCGTTGGGCCGGGATGGGGTAATGGCCGCTCTATGGCGTATCGATTTATGGAAGAAGGAGCGTCAATACTTGCAGTAGATAAGAATGAAGATACATTAGCAGAAACACTCGAGGTCTGTGCGCCCTTTGGCGAGAAGATTAAAACACACATTTGCGATGCAACAAATGGCGACGCCGTGTCAGACATGATGGACACGTGTGTAAAAAATTTTGGTCGTTTAGATATCCTTGTCAATAATGTCGGAGGGTCTAAACGAGGTGGACCAGTCGAACTCACAGAAGAGGACTGGGACTCGCAAATTGATCACAATTTAAAAACCGTCTTCTTGGGATGTAAGTTTGCTATCCCGCATATGGAGAAAACAGGTGGAGGTGCAATAGTCAATATTGCTTCCACTTCTGGCATTCGCTGGTCCGGTTCAGCGCAAGTAGGGTACGCCGCCACTAAGGCGGGAGTAATTCAAATGTCACGAGTTATAGCAGTCGAGTACGCCTCGAGGAAAATAAGGGTAAATTCTATTCTTCCAGGCCAGCTACACACCCCTATGGTCGAAGCACGGCTAGCCGATCAAAGAACCGGCGGCGATGTAGGTAAGTTATTGGAACAGAGGCAATCGCGCATTCCCCTTGGTTTCATGGGCGATGGAAGAGATACCGCTAACGCCGCAGTTTTCCTAGCATCTGACGAAGCTCGCTTTGTCACAGGCACAGAGCTCGTCGTTGATGGCGGCATGACTGCNCGGTGTGACTAGAGCACCACTGAAAATTTTTGAGTGATTGAGCATGACTAAGTCATTAACTAACATAAACGTTTTGGACTTTTCCCACGCCCTTTCAGGGCCGTTCTGTTCGATGCTACTGGCCGAACTTGGGGCAAAAATAATAAAAATAGAGCCACCACACGGCGACCACTTCCGGCCTGCNAATGGTGGGGCCACGTTTGCGGTTGTAAACAGAAATAAACGCAGCCTATGCTTGGATCTCAAACAACCCTCGGCCTCGATAATAATGGATCGATTAATTTCCAAATGTGATGTCATCTTGGAAAACTTTACTCCTGGCACGATGAAACGGCTTGGTTATCACTACGAAGCTTTAAAGAAAATGAAACCAGACATTATATATGCTTCAATATCAGGATTTGGCTCAACAGGCCCCTACAAAGACTTAAAGGGGTATGACGCCGTCGCGCAGGCAATGTCGGGAATAATGGCAGCGACTGGNGAGCCCAATCGACCACCGGTANGAGTCGGACCATCNCTNATAGATATGGGCACTGGAATGTATGTCGTCATAGGGATATTAGATGCACTGAGAACGCGTGATTTGAATGGTGAAGGTGCTCAACTGGAATTTAATTTATTAGAATCCGCTCTTTCGTGGATGTCACAAAGCATTGCGAATTTTTCGCGCACTGGGAAGGTACCTGAACGAACCGGNTCAGCTCTTGCCTCGTTCTCCCCCTATCAGGTCTTTAATGCGCATGATGGACAGGTGTTTATTGGCGCGTCTACCGACGTGTTCTGGCAGAAACTTTGTCGCGCACTGGAAGCAGAGGAACTTATAAACGATGAGCGTTTCTCTACTATGGAAAAACGCGTTTCCAACCGAAAAATCCTGACTAAATTAATAGAAAACAGACTAAAAGATTTCAGCGTAAACTCGATCTTATCAAAACTGAGAATAGCGGAAGTACCATGCGCAGACGTCTTGGATATTGAAGGCGTCGCAAATGACCCTCACGTCAAGGCAAGAGAGGTACTAAGTTACTGTGAGGATCCCAATTTGGGACAAATCTTGCAGACAAGGATGCCTATCGGTGACGGCAGTCTCCCTGACCCCGCTCCTCTTCTTGGAGAACACAATGGTGAAATTTTAGCCGACCTCGGTTTTGATGAGGAAGCTATCCAAAATTTTTTGAAAACTAAAACTGTTATAAGCAAGAAAGATTAATAAGGCCTAATTGTCTAATTATGGAACGCTTTCGAGACCACCATCAACGCTTATCGCTTGCCCTGTTATTGTGCTACCAGCCTCTGAACAAAGATATAAAATCATGCTTGAAATATGGTTTTTTGGAATGAAGGTGTTCAACGTGGTTCCCGACATCATCTCGTCACGTGTCTGGTTTTTAGACACTCCCTCTGCCTCAGCTTTTGCTTGTATGACGCGATCGATCCTGTCTCCTTCCACCGGGCCTGGCTGTATACAATTGCATCTTATTCGGTACTGACCGACTTCTAAAGCTGTCGTCCGCGTAAATCCCACAATAGCCCATTTTGCTGCTGAATAGGGACTCCGAAGAGGAAAGCCAAATTTACCCGCAGCGGAAGATAAATTTATTATACTGCCTCCTAGATTATCGCTCTCTTTTATACGCGGAATTGCAAGTTGCGTTCCCATGAACGCACTTGTTAAATTTATATCTAGGCAATTATGCCACTCTTCCAAGGAGATATCCTCGATCAAGGCCGTTGGACCAGCAGTGCCTGCATTATTGACCATGATATCCAAGCCACCCAAAAACTCGTCTGCATTTCTAAAAAAATCGCGGAATGCTTCGGGGTCGCTCACATCAACTTTAATGCCTTGAACATTATCGTTTTTACTTATGGTGTCATTCAATGCAGCTTCGTCGATATCGCAGATAAAAAC
>PCAV01000101.1 GCA_002730675.1 Rhodospirillaceae bacterium
CTCTGCTGTTACTGCTGGTGTTTTAGTTAGACCCGAAATTAACGGCCTTGACGTTGAGGGCTTCTTTTACCCTTTTTCAGCGATACAACTAAAAATTAACGGACAAATGAATGCTTGAAAAACATTACAAGCCAGGCTTTCTTGAAGAGAAATTCTATAAACGTTGGGAAAAGTCGGGCGGATTCTCCGCGGATCCGGAATCATCGAAAAAGCCCTATGCTATAATGATGCCCCCTCCGAATGTAACGGGAAGTTTACATATGGGACATGGTTTAACATTTTCTCTTCAAGATATTTTAGTCAGATATTATAGAAAAACTGGACGAGATACCTTGTGGCAACCAGGTACTGATCATGCTGGTATTGCAACGCAGATGGTTGTTGAGAGGCAACTAGCTGCAGATGGTATATCGCGGCAAGACTTAGGTCGCACTAAATTCCTGGAAAAGGTTTGGGAGTGGAAAAATGAATCTGGCGGGACGATTACTGAACAATTACGTTCATTAGGTAGTTCCCCGGATTGGGGACGCGAAAAGTTTACCATGGACCCAGACCTATCTATAGCTGTTACGCGGGTTTTCGTTAAATTATACAAAGAAGGGTTAATTTATCGAGATAAACGGCTTGTTAACTGGGATCCAAAATTGTTAACGGCGATTTCAGACCTTGAGGTTCAACAAGTTGAGACCCAAGGTAAACTGTGGCACTTTAAATACCCAATTGAAGCGTGTAAGGATGAGTTTATTACAGTTGCGACGACGCGACCTGAGACTATGTTGGGTGACACTGGTATTGCTGTCAATCCAGACGATCCTAGATACGAAAAGTTTGTAGGCAGGAAAGCCGTCCTCCCATTGGTCGGTCGTTTGATTCCTATAGTAGCAGACGAGTATAGTGATATGGAAAAAGGTTCTGGTGCAGTGAAAATTACTCCTGCTCACGACTTCAATGATTTTGAGGTGGGTAGACGCCACGAGCTTGAGTTAATAAATATCTTCGATGAAAAAGCTAAGTTAAATAAAAACGTCCCGGAAAAGTTTGTCGGACTTGATAGGTTCGAAGCTAGAAAGATAATCGTTGCTCATATGGAGGAGCTTGGTTTTCTATCTTTAGTAGAGGAGACCACTCATGTAGTACCTCATGGAGATAGGTCACAGGTTCCACTGGAGCCGTGGCTTACAGACCAGTGGTACTGCAATGCCAAGGTGTTGGCACAGGAGCCGATCAAAGCTGTTCAAGACGGTCGCACCAAATTTGTCCCAAAAAATTGGGAAAACACTTTTTTTGAGTGGATGAAAAATATCCAACCTTGGTGTATCTCAAGGCAGCTTTGGTGGGGTCACCAAATACCTGCTTGGTTCGGGCCGGACGGGAAAGTTTTTGTGGAAGAAACAGAGAAAGTTGCTATCGCTGAGGCAGAAAAATATTATGGCGAACCTGTTGTATTGAAACGAGACGAAGATGTTTTGGACACTTGGTTTTCGTCTGCTCTATGGCCTTTCTCTACACTTGGATGGCCCAATAAGACTAAAGAATTAGAAAAATATTATCCTGGTGAAGTCCTGGTTACAGGATTTGACATCATCTTTTTTTGGGTTGCCCGCATGATGATGATGGGGTTGCATTTTATGAAAGAGGTCCCTTTTCAAACAGTATACATTCATGCGTTGGTCCGCGATGAAAAAGGGCAAAAGATGTCAAAGTCGAAAGGAAATGTTCTAGACCCATTAGATCTTATCGGAAAGTATGGTTCGGACGCCTTACGGTTTACACTAGCTGCTATGGCGGCACAGGGACGTGACATCAAGCTAGCTGAAGGTAGGATTGAAGGTTATCGAAACTTTGCTACTAAGCTATGGAATGCCGCTCGATTTGCTCAATTAAACAATTGTTCCTATGAACCCATGTTTCAACCTAACTTAGTGGTGTCTAAAGTTAATAAGTGGATCATTTCGGAGACTGTACAAATGGTTCGCAATGTTGAGATAGCTATAGCGAGTTATCGTTTTAATGATGCAGCAAACTTAATTTACCAGTTTACTTGGGCGACTTTTTGCGATTGGTACTTAGAATTCACTAAACCGCTTTTAGCCAACTCAGAGAATGTTTTGCTAAGAGAAACTAGAGAAACCACTAGTTGGGTTCTAAAGCAGATTTTCAACTCGTTAAATCCGCTTATGCCCTATATTACAGAGGAGTTGTGGGAGCAGTTCGAATTTGGGGGCCTCCTTATTAATGAAAAGTGGCCCACATTCGATAACAATCTAATAGCCCCCGATGCTACAAGAGAGATTTCATGGGTCATTGCTTTGATAAATGAAATTAGATCAACTCGATCAGCGGCCAGCATAAATGTAAAGTCTAAAGTTCAACTTCTACTCAAAAAGTTTGATAAGGAGCGGACAAGCTACGTCGAAGCAAACGAAGAAATAATAATCAGGTTGGGAAATCTTGAATCGCTGAAATTAATGAAGGATGATTTCCCAAAAGGCACAATTCAAAGTGTTGTTGAAGGAAACTTGTTTGGACTGTTAATTACAGAAGATATAGATTTGGGAAGTGAAAAAGAAAGAATTTCTAAAGACCTTATNAAAATCAAAAAAGAGATAGCAAAGTTCGAAAATAAATTAAGNAACGAAAAGTTTTTGGATAAGGCCCCAGAAAAAGTCATTCNAGAGACGCGTAACCGCCTAGATAAAGCTAAGAAAAAAGCAGACAAACTCGATCAGGTTTTGGAGGGTTTTANTCTTAGTTAGAGAGTGTTATTNGATTTATATTGAGCTTTNTGGATCATCGCACAATGAAAAAGTTCAAACTGTATGAGTTGGTTGGANTAACTCTNATCNCCTTNTTCAGCNTGNTGTTTCTACCTNCTTTTCTTGATTTTGCAAAAGTTGTNAATATTTGGACTTTGTTATGCACAAGTATTTANTAAGAANANTTTTATCNGGTATAGCTAGTTGTGGTCAATTTCAACTAANANAGGCGTNTGNTCGGAAGCNTTGCTTTTCCCTCTTGGAGAGGTATCGATACTGCAACCAGAGCAAATATCTAANGCGTGTGGTGAAAGAAGGAAGTGNTCTATCCTAACTCCATGATCCTTTGGCCAAGCGCCTCCTTGATAGTCCCAGAAAGTATAGCGTCCTGGAGTATCGTTAAAAACGCGAAAGGCATCTGAAAAACCTAAGTTTATCAACTCCCTATACTTTTTCCGGGTTTCTAGTTGGCACAAAGCGTCGTTTTGCCATGCTAACGGGTCGTGCACATCATCGTCATCCGGTACAACGTTGAAATCTCCGCCCAAAACAATAGCTATTTCTCGGCCTAGAAGCCTTTTGCTGTGTTCTTTGAGTTTCTCCATCCACGCGATTTTATAATCAAACTTATCAGAGTTTATAGGATTACCATTTGGTAAGTATATAGAGGAAAAAATTATTCCTCTAACATTAGCCTCAATATAGCGGCTTTGATCGTCTTCCATGTAATTAGGCAGGCCGATTACTATCTCACACATCGGCAACCTAGATAGTATTGCTACTCCATTGTACGATTTTTGGCCATTCATTGCTACTTCGTATCCTAAAGATTCGAACTCTAGCTTAGGNAATTGGTCCTCAATACACTTTATTTCTTGTATTAAAAGTACGTCAANTTCCGAATNTGATAGCCATTCTAANATATTTTGGANACGCGCCCTGACAGAGTTAACATTCCAACTAGCTATTTTCACCGCGGCACCGACATCTTTAAATTGAAAAAGAAGTTCCACATCCACATCCTGAAGATGCGTTGGGATTTATAACTTGAAAATAAGATCCAATGAGTTCCTCAATGTAGTCTAGTGTGCCGCCTTTTATTAGCTCTAAGGATATTTCATCAATTACCACTGACACATCATTTTTTTTAAAAATGAGATCGTCAGAGTTTTTAATGGAATCAAATTTAAAAATGTATTGAAAGCCAGAGCAGCCGCCGCCTTCTACTGCTACGCGCATAAACTTGTTATNTGCCTCTTCTTCGTTTTTGAGGAGCGCGCTAATTCTTTGAGCCGCGTTGTCACTAACATTAAAAGCCTGTAGATCTTCCTGCATGTTTTGATANTCCCACCATACTCAGGTCGCTGTTGTTAAACATATTTATAATACACAATAAAGTATATATAAACGCTTAACTGATANTACAAATATTCCTCTTGTTACATAATTGTTTCTTTGAGGCCTTTAAACACCATGCTAACTCGGTCTTATTCAGCGAGAGTAACCTACTTGCCGAATATAGAATAATTAGAGGGGGGGAAGCTTGAAAGAACTATACCTGGCAGAATACGCATCTCTTTCGAGTAAGTCAANAGGGCGTATATTTTATGAAAAGCCGGCGGAGGGGCGAACCTTGTACCAAAGGGACCGTGACCGTGTGCTCCATTCTGGCGCCTTTAGAAAACTCCAGTATAAGACCCAAGTTTTTGTCTACCATGAAGGCGATTATTATAGAACTCGCCTAACNCACACAATAGAAGTGGCGCAAATAGCAAGGTCGTTGAGTAGNCATCTTAACTTTAACGANGATCTTTCAGANGCTGTAGCGTTATCNCACGATTTGGGNCATACACCCTTTGGTCACGCAGGTGAGGAAATACTTNATAANCTTATGAAACCTTATGGTGGATTTAATCATAATGANCAGGCATTACGGATTTTAACAAAAATAGAGCGTCGATACCCTCGTTTTGATGGATTGAATCTCACTTTTGAAACAATCGACGGTATAATAAAGCACAATGGTCCGATAAGAGGAAAACCAACTCCTTTTTTGTTGAACTTAAAGGAATCGATGAAGTTGAATTTTAGAACTTNTGGAACTGGTGAGGCACAATTAGCAGCAATAGCTGACGANATTGCATACAATGCCCACGATATAGACGATGGTTTACGGGCTCGGATTTTTAAGATTACCGACCTTGAAAAACTCAGTCTTGTCTCACCGCTAATATCTAAAATTAAATCTGATTTTGGCAGCATAGAGGAAAGTCGCTTTATAAGTGAGTTGGTAAGAAAAATTGTAGATAAACTAGTAGCAGACATATTANCTGAGACGGCCAATCGCCTGCAAAAAATCCAGCCNGTTTATTCGGACGATATTATGAATGCAAATCAGCCCATAGTTTCATTTAGCAAAGAGCTTATGCCTAAGATACAACANCTCCGCGAATTTCTATTTGCTAAAATGTATAGACATTACAAAGTGAATAGGATGGCNAGCAAGGCAAAACGAGTGATAGGCGAGTTATTCAATTTATTTATGGAGGANCCTTCNGTCTTGCCTGATGAGTGGCAATATTTAGACAAAAAAGATTTCAAAAATAACCAAGCGAGATTAATTTCTGATTATATTGCCGGNATGACCGATAGNTATGCATTGTTGGAGTACGATAGACTATTTGATATTAAGGCGAANCTTTAAATGAATATATTTGAGAAAATAGAAAATATAGTCGAGCAAACTCTTCAAGAAATGCCATTTTGGTATGAAANTGAAAATTTGCCACCTATTAATATAAAATTGGAAGCCCCTCGAGATAAGACACATGGAGATTTGTCATCCAACATAGCTATGATACTTGCAAAAACTATTGGAAAAACACCAAAGGACTTTGCCGCTGAGATATGTTGCCATCTAGCGGGTGCTGAGTTCATTCAATCAGCCACCGTTGCGGGACCTGGGTTTATTAACCTAAAATTAAAATCTGATGTATGGTTTGAATGTGTAAAATGTATTCTTCANATGGGAGAAGATTTTGGATCTTCTGACTTTGGGAAAAACGAATTTATCAACATAGAGTATGTTTCTGCCAATCCGACAGGGCCCCTGCACGCTGCTCATGCAAGAGGCGCGGTTGTTGGGGACACGTTAGCTCGGCTCTTAAAAAAAGTAGGATNCCGAGTTTGTAAGGAGTACTANGTAAATGATGCTGGCACCCANGTNGATATATTAGCAAAGTCCACCCATNTACGATATCTTGAAGCTTTNGGGCACGAAATTGGCCCNATCCCGGACGGGCTCTATCCCGGTGAATATCTTAAGGAAGTGGGGGCTGCGTTGGCCCAAAAAACCGGGGATATTTGGGTGACAGCTCCCGAAGAAGAGTGGTTGCCTGTAATCCGGGATTTCACGACTCAATGGTTGATGGGTTCAATCAAGTCAGATCTGAGTAATTTAGGTATAGTCATGGATGAATATATATCCGAGCGGTCGTTGGTGGCTGCCGGTGAGGTCGATAACGCTATGAACCTTTTAAAAGAGAAAAAATTAATTTATAAGGGTGTGCTTCAGCCACCAAAAGGCAAACAATCAGGCGATTGGGAACCACGACCACAGCTTCTATTTAAATCGACTGATTTTGGAGATGATGTGGATCGAGCAATTCAAAAATCTGACGGGTCGTGGACTTATTTTGCTTCCGACGTCGCATACCACGTCAACAAAGTCAAACGTGGATACCTCAAAATGATCGATGTATGGGGCGCTGATCACGGTGGCTACGTTCGCCGCATGCAGGCAGCTGTCAATGCTGCTTCGAATTATAAAGCAAACCTAGATGTTAAAATTTGCCAAATCGTCCATTTATTGAAAAATGGTAAACCGTTTAGAATGTCTAAGCGGGATGGAACTTTTATTACGCTCGAAGATGTTTTAAAGGCTATTGGGAAAGATGTCACAAGATTTATGATGCTAACCAGGCGGAATGATCAAGTCTTGGAATTTGATTTTGACACGGTTGTAGCACAAAGTCGTGATAACCCTGTATTTTATGTTCAGTATGCCCACGCGCGTTGTTGTTCTGTGATGCGGCATGCATCAAAATTGTTTGGTAATAAGAGGCTGACGGCAGATTCACTGACTTATTCCCAATTTGAGCAGTTAGGAGATGAAGCCGAGATGGATGTGATAAAGGAACTTGCTTCTTGGCCTCGGATAGTTGAAGGCGCTGCGCAAGCTCACGAGCCGCATAGAATTGCTTTCTATTTAACCAATTTGGCGGGTTCCTTTCATTCGTTATGGAATAAAGGAAAAGATCACAGTGAATTGCGGTTCATCATCGAAGATAATGAAGACTTGACGTTTGCTCGTTTGGCTTTGATACAGGCGATTATCCTTGTGCTGGCATCCGGATTGGAATTAATAGGAATTGAACCGATACAGGAAATGAAATCGTGACGAAATTTTCGCATGATAAGGGTGAACCACCGATGTTAAATGATTCTGAAAGGCCCGTGCTGCCGCCGTTGAATTCGGCATCTCCAGCTCGTTCGGGACTAAAAATTTTTATATTCGTTGCCGTGTTCGGTCTCATGTCCGTCTCGGGGTTAGTCTGGTTCGCATTGAACCAAGGGGAATTGATCATTGGAAATGACGAAGTGCCTCTTGTTAAAGCGGATACATCTCCTATTCGATTAAAACCTGATAATCCCGGAGGTCTCAAAGTCCCGAATCAAGACCGGCTAATTCTTAAAAATTTAGAAATGGCAAATCCCTCAAAGCTTGAAATTCCAGAAAAACTCATCCCTAGACCAGAGCAGCCCATA
>PCAV01000102.1 GCA_002730675.1 Rhodospirillaceae bacterium
TTGCTTTCCAAAATGGGCAGCCTGTAGACGGGTTTGCCGGAGCTTTGCCAGAGAGTCAAATCAGGGAATTTGTAAAGAAGTTGACAGGAGGCGCTGCTGGAGAGTCTCCGGTAGCAGAGGCACTAGAAGCAGCTGAATCCTTTTTAAATGAGAAGAGCTATGACGAGGCAATTGGGCTCTTCAAACAAATTGTTCAGCATGATCCATCAAGCGGCAGAGGATTAGCCGGTCTATGCAAAACGCTAATTGCACTTAACAAGCTAGATGAAGCAAAGGAAGTAGTTGATAAGTTATCAGAGGAACAGAAGAAAGAGCCAGAGATAAAAAGCGCCCTTAGTCAACTGGACCTAGCTCTGGCAAGCGGCGACGCAGGTAATCTAACAGAACTAAAACTCTCAGTAGAAGCCGATCCCAAAAATTTAGAAGCAAGATTTGACTTGGCGATGGCTTTATATGCCTCAGGTGATAGCGAAGGAGCGGTAGACCACCTCTTAGAGAGCATAGCGATTAACAGGGGTTGGAATGATGAGGCGGCCAGAAAACAACTAGTGAAATTGTTTGGTGCATTTGGTCAAACAGACCCGTTAACGATAGAAGCTCGTAAGCGGCTATCATCTATCTTATTTTCGTAGTTGCTTTTACTATAAGCCGACCTTAGGAGTTAAAATGGTATACTCGGGATCCACTATCGATTTTAATAGTTTGCCGCAGACTTTACCTATTTTTCCTTTAGGTGGTGTATTGCTGTTACCTTATGGGAGACTGCCATTAAATATTTTTGAGCCGCGATATTTGGCAATGACGGACGATGCCTTGGCGGCGGATCGTTTAATCGGAATCATACAGCCGGTGACCTCCGAGGCTCAAGAAAATGAAAATCCAGTATTTAAGACTGGATGTGCGGGTCGAATAACGGCATTTTCTGAAACGGAAGATAGGAGATACCTTATCACCTTATCAGGTTTGATTAGGTTCGATGTGGCTGAGGAAATCTCAACTTCCCGTGGATATAGGAGAGTGGTGCCCGACTGGAGCCCATACAAAACAGATTACTTGGATGAAAAAAACTTTGAATTCAATAAAGAACGTCTTTTGATTGCGTTGAAAAGGTATTTTGAGAAAAAAGCAATCGACGCTGATTGGGAAACTATTAACAAAATGGACGATGCTCGATTAGTCACTACGTTAGCCATGATTTGTCCATTTGATCCTCCCGAACAACAAGCGTTGTTGGTAGCAAAAGACATAGAGGAAAGAGCAGAAACTATAATCTCTTTATTAGAAATTTCTACTCATGAGACAAATGAGGTTGGCGATGCCCGACACTAACGATAAAAGTTTTTCTAAGCCGTCAGACAAAGCTTCTAATAGTGAACAAAGCGTAGTCGACCCTAAGCTTCTTGATATATTGGTCTGTCCGTTATCTAAGACTCCGCTTGTTTACGATAAGAAAGCTAACGAACTAATAAGTAAAAGTGCCGGTTTGGCATTTCCAATTAGAAATGGTGTCCCAATTCTTTTAGTCGATGAAGCTCGCCAATTGGATGAGTTCAAGTGATTTTTCTTTTGAGCTTAACTTGCAGATAGTTTAGTTACGATGAATGAAAACAGAGGATATGAGCCGTGGCCGCTGGAAATAAATGTTTGCGAAAACGGTAAAATATTAGAGTTGAGCTTTGACAATAACGATAAATTTTTAATCTCTGCGGAATTACTGAGAGTTGAAAGCCCCTCTGCGGAAGTAAAGGGTCACGGGCATAATGAAAAAAAAGTTATTCCAGGAAAGCACGCGGTTGTAATTCTAGCTGTCGAACAAGTTGGCAACTACGCAGTGAAATTGCGCTTTGATGATGGACATGACACCGGAATTTACTCTTGGAAATACCTATATCATCTAGGCAGTCAGAAAGAAGAAGTGTGGAGCAAGTATCTTGATCAGCTTTCGTCGAAAGGACTGAGTAGAACTTAGCCGACAATTGATTTATCGGATTAAACCATTCAAGTTAAGCGATGGGGTGGGCCGAGCTCCTTCAAGTAAACTTGGAAGTTGTCCAAGGTGTCCCATTGCTGCCCTCATGAATAGAGTTTTCAAAGGGCCGGCCATATTTACACCAGACAAACCAACGCCCCTCAATAACTTTATCATGCGGGAGTCGTTTGAAAAAAGGCGGTTCAGACCATCTGTTGCTGCAATTAATGACATGTTATCGACAAGCCGTGATGATTGAAACCTTCTTAAAACTTCGTAGCTTCCCACATCTATACCAGTATGCTGAGCTTGCGCTAATTTATCGACGAGGTGGGCGATATCTCTTAAACCTAAATTTAAACCTTGACCTGCGATTGGGTGTATTCTATGAGCGGCGTCACCTATTAACACGAGGCGATCTTCTATTATATCTTCTGCATAAGTTAATGACAGTGGGTAGGTTGCCCAAGACCCGATTAGGGAGAGTTTGCCAAGGCAGTCATCTATTCTAATGCTGGCACCTCGAAGGAAATCGTCCGTATCTAAATTTGTTAACTCATTTGCTATAGATGTTTTCTCGGTCCAAACCACAGAAGATCTTTGTTTGGTCATTGGTAGAAAAGCAATCGGTCCACCCGGCAGAAACCGTTCATGAGCAACGCCATTATGGGGTAAAGTGTGATTCACTGTAAAAACGATGCTCGTTTGTTTGTAGTCTATTTTAGTTGTTTTTAAGCCAGTTAAAGTTCGGATGTGGCTATTTTCGCCATCTGCAGCAATTAGGAGGCTACCATTAATCATATTGTGGTCGGATAAGTCTATTTGAATGGCTGCCTGTCCATTAGAGAAGCCACTCACAGATTTACCGAATATCAGGCTAACGTTTGCTAGGGCTTGATTGGACTCGATAAGCGTCTTTTTAATTATTTCGTTTTCTATAATGTATCCCATTGGTTCATTATCTGCATCTACATGACTATAGTGGACAAAGCCTTTGGTATTTTTTTCTGAGACTCTGATATCCAAAATTGGCTCTGCATTTGCTTTTAATGAATCCCATATACCCAAGTTATCCAACATGACTTTGCCGCTAGCTGATATTGCAGTAGTCCTTTGATCACCACTACTTTGTCTTAGTTTTTCCAACGGGTTTCTCTCAACAACTGCTATGTTGAGGCCTAATTTAGATAGCGCTAGAGCGGCCGTTAGTCCAATCAGGCCGCCACCTAAAACTATACAATCGAATTGCTTATGAAGCATTTTTTTATTTTCCTGTTGGATCAAAAAAGTTTTTGCGCCTTTATATAAAATTTTAAGGTGGGAGGTCAAAGACCTAAAAGGGTGTCACATTTAAAAAACACTATTTACAAAAATTTGGACACTGCTTCTGATGTTAGCTTATTTAGAGTCAGATAATTGTGGCCTAATTTTATAAAATTACCTTAAGGTTGTCTGTTAACTAATTATAATATATAATTGTTTTGTGGTTTTATTATCTGTGCGGCACTTACATGTTGAACCCTAATTTAGCAACACTTAATCACTACACCTTTGCCCGTCTTGGTGAAATATTAGGAAATATAACGCCAATATCAAACGAGGAGCCAATCTTATTTTCATTAGGTGAGCCGCAAAAACCTACACCTGAAATTTTAAGTAAAACGATTGCAGCAAATGATCATCTGTGGAACAGATATCCACCACCAAATGGCGATAAAGAGTTTCGGGATGCCGCCATTGCCTGGCTTAATCGGAGATATAAACTCCCGTCTGGTTTCCTGAGTGCAGACGCCAACGTTCTGCCTGTTCCTGGTACCAGGGAGCCACTTTACCAGATTGGGTTCATTTGTAGCCCTCCAGAAAAAAACGGAAAGCGAGCGGCTATCTTGATGCCAAATCCTTTTTATCACGTTTATCAGGGTGCGGCGATGGTGGGTGGCGCTGAAGCAGTTTATCTTCCTGCCAAGCCTGAAAATAACTTTTTCCCGTGTCTTGAGGATTTGTCTGCGGATCTTTTGAAAAGGACCTCGATTTTTTTTCTCTGTAGCCCAGCCAATCCGCAAGGGACTGTAGCTGATAAACTATATTTAAAAAAGTTGATAGAATTGGCTCGAGAATATGATTTTATAGTCGCTTTTGATGAATGCTATTGTGAGATTTATCGAGAAGATCCACCATTGGGTGGATTGCAAGTGTGTGCAGAGTTTGAATTAGGTGTATCGAATGTACTCTCCTTCAATTCGTTATCAAAAAGATCTAGCGCTCCTGGTTTAAGGTCTGGGTTTATAGCTGGGGACCCAGAAATAATAAAGCGCTATGGACAGTTTGTTACTTTTGGCGGTGCACCCCTTCCACTACCTATTTTGCATACATCGACAGCACTTTGGAATGATGATACGCATGTTGCCGAAAATCGCGACTATTATAATAAGAATTTTGAACTTGCAGCTGAAATTCTTGGGGGCCACTTCGACTTAAAAATTCCACCTGCAGGTTTCTTTCTCTGGCTGAATGTAGGTGATGGAAAAACTGTCGCAAAGAGGCTTTGGGAAAAGGCTGCAATAAAAACCGTACCTGGGGAACTGATGGGACGGAATGACGCGAACGGTAATAATCCAGGTAAACCTTATTTGAGGATAGCACTTGTTTACGATCCAAGTGTGACAGAAATAGGCTTAACCAGAATCATTCAAACTTTATTCGAATAAGAAAATAATGAGTTCGAGGGATAAAAAGTATGTCACTAAGTGAAAGAGGGATGCCACGAAGGTTTTGGCCGAGAAACGCCACTAAGTTTTTACAAAGAAGAAGTATGGAATTACTTGGCCTATGTTTGTTGAGTTTGGCTTCTTCACTTTTGTTAATAAATTTGACCTATAATTCTGCGGATCCCTCATTCAGCACCATAGGCTCGTCTGAGACAACAAATTTACTTGGTTCTGTTGGAGCAGCTATTGCGGATATATCACTACAAGGCTTTGGATTAGCTAATATAGCTATTATTTTAGTTTTGGGCGCATGGGGACTACAGCTTGTTTCTCAGCGGGTAATTAGCCGCGTCGTGCAGAGGATATTTTGTTTATTTATAGCTATAGCAATGATAGCTACTTCATTCGCTGCTTTGCCAACCCCAGATATTTGGCCATTAAATACAGGGTTGGGGGGTGTAACTGGCTGGATATTATTTCAACAATTAGTACGAGTGGAGGAAGCTCTAAACTTTAGTGCAAGTTTGCTAGTTTACGGGTTAGCACTAATTGGTTTCACTATCTTCTTATGGTGCTTGGGCATAAAGGTCCGGGAATATATTTTCCTTGCAAGGGTAATCCAAAGAAACTTCAGTCTAATAGTGGCTGCTACGATCAAAGTAATTCCGAGGAGTTCTCAACTCCTAACATTCTCTCTTCGTTCCTTTAAACCAAAAAGCAAGAAACTTATAAAAACAGAAGGCCGGCTAGAACCATCCTTCGCAACTGATATTTCTGATAAAAGGATGGGCGACCNTCTTNATCTNTACGAAAAAACTNGAAAAGATGGTTTCAATTTAGAAATAAGNCCTNNCAGGCTAANCAAAAATTTTTCAGATGCATCTTCTTNTGTGANGATCGAAAAAAAACCAAAAGATAGAAGGCAAAATAATCAGGTTTCCTTGGATTTAATTCANGAAGGAGAATACCAGTTCCCAGTTTTAGAACTCTTGTCTGTACCAAAGAAATTTTCTGTTAACGCTCCAGAAAAATCAGCTCTAGAGGCCAACGCAAAATTACTTGAGTCAGTTCTCCAGGATTTCGGCGTGAAGGGCGAAATAGTTCAAGTACGGACTGGCCCGGTTGTTACCTTATACGAGCTAGAGCCTGCACCGGGNACAAAATCATCAAGGGTNATAGGTTTGGGCGATGATATTGCTCGTTCAATGAGTGCTGTATCAGTTAGGGTAGCAGTTGTTCCCGGCCGAAATGTTATCGGGATTGAGTTACCCAATCACGATAGAGAGATGGTTTTCCTCAGGGAATTATTCCAGTCTCCCGAATATGCAGAAGCAAAAGATAAACTTCCAATAGCCCTGGGCAAGGACATAAGCGGGAGCCCGGTCGTGGTGGACTTAGCCAGAATGCCTCATCTTTTGATAGCGGGCACTACTGGNTCAGGAAAGTCGGTGGCGGTAAATACGATGATATTATCGCTCCTTTACCGAATGACACCAGAGCAATGTCGAATGATTATGATTGATCCAAAAATGCTAGAGCTATCTATTTACGATAATATTCCACACCTTTTAAGCCCAGTTGTAACAGACCCAAAAAAAGCAGTTGTGGCGCTGAAATGGACCGTTCGGGAAATGGAGAGCCGTTATAGAGCTATGTCGAAGCTGGGTGTGAGAAATATAGATGGATACAATGCGCGTTTAGAGCAAGCGCGGAAAAAGGGAGAGGTCCTAAAGCGACGAGTTCAAACAGGCTTTGATACAGAGACAGGTAGGCCCGTATTCGAAGATCAACCATTTGATCTAACACCGTTGCCTTTTATAGTNGTGATTATTGATGAAGTCGCTGATTTNATGTTGGTGGCCGGAAANGATATTGAAGGTGCTGTCCAAAGATTAGCCCAAATGGCACGTGCCGCTGGCATACATGTTATAATGGCTACTCAACGTCCCTCTGTAGATGTCATAACCGGAACTATAAAAGCGAACTTTCCCACGAGGATTAGTTTTCAAGTAACGTCAAAAATAGATAGTCGGACAATACTAGGAGAGCAGGGAGCTGAACAGCTTCTAGGTCAAGGCGATATGTTGCACATGGCTGGTGGNGGAAAGGTCACTAGAGTACATGGGCCTTTCGTGTCAGATGAAGAAGTGGAAGACGTTGTTCAGCATCTCAAACGGCAGGGCGAGCCCGAATTTAATGAATCTATAACNGAAGAAGAGCATGTTGGAGATCCACTTTCTGAATATGGATTGGGTATAGGAGAAAAAGAGGAAAGTGGTGATGNGTTGTATGATCAGGCAGTTGCAATAGTGGCCCGCGANAGAAAAGCCTCAACCAGTTTCATTCAGCGGCATTTGAAAATCGGTTACAATAGGGCTGCCACTATTATTGAACGCATGGAAGTAGAAGGCGTTGTCAGTGGGGCAAACCATGTTGGGAAGAGAGATGTTTTGCTGCCTGACCATTCTGAAGTCTAGGCTAGACGATTAAAGGCGTTATGGGTCTTATATGATAAACAAGATTTTGAGTGGCCTAATAGTAGNCATTTTTCTCTTGTATAATAGCCCACTAATATGTCTGGAGAAAAAAGAAGACCTCGCCGAAATAAAGCGTATCGAACGTTACCTCAATGACATAACAACATTGAGATCTAGTTTTATACAAATAAGCAGTAACGGCGAAAGGCTTGATGGGGATATTTTCATCAGTCGCCCAGGACGGTTGCGTGTGCAGTACGAGCCCTCTTCACCGATTCTTTTGGTGGCTAACGGTTCAACTCTCACCTATGTCGACTGGGAGCTGGAGGAAATTAGTTATATCCCTATTACCGAAACACCATTGCGGGCACTTATCGCGCCACGAATAAAATTGGACCANTTTTTCAAATTAGGTGAGCTAGAACGTGGGTTAGGAACTCTTTCGATAACCCTCTATAATTCAGAGGATGAAAGTGCCGGTTCCTTTAAAATGTTTTTTGCTGATAAACCGCTGCAGTTGAAGCAATGGTTTTTAAAGGACGCTNCAGGTACTTCGATAAAAATATCCCTTTTGGATGTAGAGCGAGACGTAGAGCTAAATGATGATCTGTTTACTGTAGACCCATTTCTTTTTGAAAAAAATAAAGATAGATAACTTACTTTTTTACAAAAAGCCGGATAGTACGCCCAGATATGCTTGCATCATTTTTATTTTCAACTCAAATAGTCGAATTGGCCGTTCGTTGTTTGCGGTTTCTAGACTTAAAAATCACGTTCACNAACAGCTCAGTATAGTTGAATAATTATGTTCTGTATCTTTTTGAGTAGCGTGATGATGCGTCCCTTGGATGGAAGGTGTAAAGATAAGGGTAGATATCCAAACATCCCATTTTTCAAAAATTTTAATGTTTGAGTGGTGAAAACCAAACCAATATGTAAAAGAGCACTATTGAAAAAACGAAATATCAAATTGGTTTATGATGATTAATCTAAAATCACTTGATAACAAAATTTCTTCGAAATGAAAGCGAATTGAAGTTGTAAGATCTAAAAATTGGTTCAGATGATGGACTTCATAAAATTTTCCACGGAATTTAATCTCATGGTTGGCTCTGTGCCACCAGTAAATGAGAAAATCTAGTAGAAATAAGTTAATGATAAGATCGGCCCCAAAAGGAAATTTTCAGTCCGCTAGCCAAGGGTCTTTGGACTTCCTAATTTAGCAAGAGTTAAAATAATTAATAATAATAGAATGGCGTTGATAGATTAGAGTCCTAGATTATTTATAATCCGAAACCACTGAGCATTTTTTCGGACAATGGGTTTAGTCTTTTCGAAGACGAAAATAATAATTAATACCAGAAGAACGATTACTATCTTGTAATGTATAAAGGTTTGCGTAAAGTCACCCCTAACGATCATATGGCACTTTTGAAATGCAATGCCAAGCAGCTTAAACAAGGACACAAAAGGTTTATTTAGGCTTGAAGAGTATGGAAGACGCAAAAAGACGCCCGTTAATTGGAATATCTGCTTGTCGAAGCGCGGAAGGTATTCATCCTTTCAACCGAGTGAGCGAGAAATATATCTTGGCGATCCTAGACCCCACATGCGGTATCCCTATTATTATCCCAGCAATACAGGATATGGGATCTGAAATAGACCACTCAGATTATATAGACGGCTTACTTTTGACTGGCAGCCCAAGTAATGTGAGACCAGTTGAGTATAGTGGAACGCCGAGTGTCGAGGGAACTAAGCATGATATAGCGCGCGACAAGACGATGATACCGCTGATCAGAAGATGTTTGCAGAAGAAAATCCCTATTCTTGGTCTTTGTCTTGGTATCCAAGAGTTAAACGTTGCTTGTGGTGGTTCATTACACCAGCGCATTTTTGATCTCGAAGATAAGTTTGATCACAGAATGAGGCGGGATGAGGACGATCATGCAAAAAGGTACCGGCCAGCACACAACATACGTATTACCGAAGGTGGTTTACTGAACAAAATTACGGGAGAAGAAGAGGTGAATGTGAATTCACTTCATGCACAAGGTATCGACCAGTTGGGGGACGACTTAACAATAGAGGCAGTTGCGCCGGATGGTATAATAGAGGCTGTTAGCTTTAAAAATGCAGATCAGTTTGCACTTGGCGTCCAGTGGCATGCGGAGTGGCCAAGGCCAATACGTTCTTTTAATGAGAAAATATTTAGGCACTTTGGAAAGGAATGCCGGTCTTTTGCAGAAAATAAAAAACTTAGCTTGTTAGACGTTTAGGCAACGCGGTCACCTTTTTTGATTGTTGCTGCACGATTGTCTACACCCGGGAGCATTTTCGCGGGGTCACGAGTAACTACGAGGTCGATAACAGTTGGGCAATTGGTGTTACGTAGTCCCTTAGAAATTGCGTCCCGTATCTTGTTTGGGTCCTCAACCCGAATGCCTTCGCACCCTAATGCTTGGGCGGTGCTTGCATAATTTGTTTCAGCCAAATCGCTAGACTGATACGCACCTTCGCCATACATAAGATGTTGCAGTGCTTTCACATAGCCTGAAGCAGCGTTATTTACAACGATAACCGTAAAGGCTAGCTTCATCCTTCTGGCGGTCTCCAATTCTCCCAAGGTCATATTGAACCCGCCATCACCAGTAATAGAAACGACAGGACCTGCATTGGCTAAACTGGCTCCCATTGCGCCAGGAAGTCCATAACCTATGGAAGCAAAACCTCTATCTGGGAGGAAGCCTCGGCCTGCTTGTTTTGTATCAAATAATAACCCCCCCCAATGGGCTGCAAAACCGCCATCGGCAACAAGAACTGCATCTTTAGGAAGAACAGAATTTAGTTCATTCATTAGCCTCGCCATATTTATAGGCACTTCATTCGAAGTCAATCTTGGTGCCACTGATGTGCGCCACTCTTCCATTTTTGTTTGAACCATTGAGCAATAATCACGTCGTAAATCTAATTGGCGTTCTGCATCATTACTCATAGCCATGTCTAATTCTTCAATTGTTGCCTTTGCATCTCCCCAAAGGCTGACGTCGGGTTGGAGGGTGCGGCCAATCTCTTCAGCCAATAATTCAATATGGATTAGTGGAATATTGTTAGGTGGCAACGTAAACCGTTTTGTAGCGATCTCTCCCAGCTTGCATCCAATCACTAAAAGGCAGTCACTATTTTCTATAATATTATTGGCAATGCGGTCATATCGTCCAAATAGTCCTGCATTGAGGTTGCTGGTACAGGCTATTGCACCCTTTCCTGTCATGGTATGAGCTACGGGAATTCCATATTTTTTAGAAAAGTTCTCAAGGGTATTTGCAGCGCCGCTGATATGCACACCACCGCCGGCCAGAATAAGTGGTGATTGTGATTTTTCGAGCAGTTTTTTTGCTTTTAATAGTGACCCTTGAGATGGCCGTATTCGCATAGCGGGTGCGGATTGAAAGTTTTGAACAGTGTCGAGGTCATCGGGATTGAATGGAAATGTCGCGTGGCATATGTCCTCGGGTATGTCTAGGACCACAGGCCCAGGCCTACCGGAAGTTGCAACTTGAAATGCTCGACGAACAAGCTCTGGAAGCCGTTCAATCATTTCAACTCTTATTAGTTCCTTTACAGCTGGTCTTAATATCTCAATCTGACGGCTTTCTTGCGTCATATTTTTCCAAGAATGAAGCCTGTGGCTATTTCCCACGACAGCTACTAAAGGCGAGCCGGCGTTTAGCGCTTCCACTAGCCCAGTGACCAAGTTCGTTGCGCCTGGACCTAGAGTAGCGTCTACAACCCCGACACGCTGGGTGATCTTTGCATAAGCGTCTGCCGCGAAGATGCCACTTCTCTCATCATTAATTAGCGAGTGTGTTANTCCCAGGCGTCGGGCTGCGTCGTAAAATGGAAGTANTTGAAAGCCGCCCATTCCAAACATTGGGCCGATACCCTGCGCTCTTAATANACGAGCAATCGCTTCNCCGCCTGTCATTTCATTGGTATCAGCCATTTNAAATNTATCCCTGTTTCGATTATCAAGTTTNTAATCCAGCGACCGCCAATGGGTGCTTGCAGAATGTACAATAACAACTTGATGTAACAAAAGAGAGAAAATCTTAAGTTCAATAGCTCAGTTACGCTATTGTCTTAGAACCATCATCTTTTTTATTTCCGCGATTGCTTTAGCAGGGTTTAAGCCCTTAGGGCATGTTTTTGTACAATTCATGATGGTATGACAGCGATATAGTTTGAATGGATCCTCTAGACTGTCTAGCCGCTCTTTTGCGTAGTCGTCCCGCGAGTCAGCTATCCAACGGTAAGCCTGGAGGAGAATAGCTGGGCCTAAGTATTTGTCCCCGTTCCACCAGTAACTGGGGCAAGAAGTTGAACAACTAAAGCACAGTACGCATTCCCACATACCGTCTAGTTTGGCTCTGTCGTCAATAGACTGAACTCGTTCTGTGTCTTTGTCAGGCGTATCCTTAGTTTTTAACCACGGTTCAATGGATTCTAGCTGAGCATATGCATTAGAAAGATCGGGAACAAGATCTTTAATAACCTCCATATGGGGCAGCGGGTAGATCTTTACATCGCCATTAATGTCATCGATAGGCTTTAAGCAGGCAAGGGTGTTTGTCCCGTCTATATTCATAGCACATGAACCGCAAATACCTTCCCTACAGGAGCGACGAAAAGTTAATGTTGTATCAACTTCATTCTTAATTTTTATGAGAGCGTCGAGGATCATTGGCCCGCATTCATCGAGATCTATTTGAAANGTATCGATTCTAGGGTTTTCCCCATCATCAGGATCATAACGATAGACTTTGAACGACTTTACCTTAGATGCGTCCTCTGAAGCTTGATACAGTCTTCCTGTCGTCATCTTTGAGTTTGCTGGCAGTCTAAACTCAGCCATGTTGTTTATTCTTTCTCACGGGCACTATCTCTTTTTCTNTGGAATCAGTTGTTAGTATACTCTGGCCGCTGGCGGAATTGGNGCNATCTCATTCGATAGAGTATATTGATGAACNTCTCTATAAATCACGTTGTAATCATATTTACTGTCAAGCCACATGCAAGTGTGTTTCATCCAGTTTTCATCATCTCTATCGGGGAAGTCCTCATGTGCGTGGGCGCCTCGACTTTCTTTTCGAAGATCTGCCGACGTCAGCGTAACGATCGCTTGTCCCATCAAATTGTCCAGCTCTAGCGCCTCGACAAGGTCTGAGTTCCAGATTAATGAGCGATCACTCACAGATATATCTGGCATCGTTCCAGCTATTTCCATAATGTTTTTAACGCCTGCATTGAGACTCTCAGTATCTCGAAAGACGGCCGCGTGGCGTTGCATGGCAAGCTGCATATCGTTCCTTATCTCTGATGCTCTCCTTGGACCAGCAGAGTTTCTAAGTCTGTCTAGGCGTCCTAGTGCAAAGTCGGCCGAATCTTTTGGTAAGTGTTTGTGCGCCTGGCCCGGTCTAACCGTTTCAGAGGCTCGATGCGCAGCTGCGCGNCCGAAGACTACGATNTCAAGTAAACTATTGGTACCGAGTCGATTTGCTCCGTGGACCGAAACGCAGGCAGCTTCGCCAATAGCCATTAAGCCAGGGCATACTCTATCTGGATCCTCTGGNGTCGGCGAAAGCACTTCGCCATNNTAATTAGTTGGTATTCCACCCATGTTGTAGTGAACTGTAGGCATTATNGGTATAGGTTCTCTTGTGACGTCAACACCAGCGAAGATTTTNGCGGTTTCTGAGATGCCGGGTAGTCGGAGTGCTAATACCTCAGGGTCAAGGTGCTCCAGGTGCAAGTTGATGTGGTCTTTCTTTGGNCCAACTCCTCTGCCCTCATTAATTTCTATGGTCATAGATCGACTTACAACATCCCTAGAAGCTAAGTCTTTGGCCGTGGGAGCGTACCTCTCCATAAACCGCTCTCCTTCGGAGTTTGTGACATAACCACCCTCTCCTCTGGCTCCTTCAGTAATTAAACAACCCGCGCCGTATACGCCCGTTGGATGAAATTGGACAAACTCCATGTCTTGAAGTGGGAGCCCTGCCCTGAGNACCATCCCATTACCATCGCCTGTACATGTATGTGCCGAAGTGCAAGAGAAATATGCCCTTCCATATCCGCCTGTTGCGAGTACTGTTTGGTGTCCTTTAAATCTGTGAATTTGGCCTGTCGCCAGATCCATTGCCATCACACCTCGGCATTCGCCATCAGCATCCATTATGAGGTCAAGCGCAAAGTATTCGATGAAAAATTCTGCACTATTAGCAAGGCATTGCTGGTATAGAGTGTGTAAAATCGCATGTCCAGTTCTATCTGCCGCAGCACATGCTCGTTTAGCCATACGTTTCCCATTATCTAGCGTATGTCCGCCAAAGGGCCTCTGGTATATTTTGCCCTCTTCTGTGCGAGAAAACGGTACACCGTAGTGCTCAAGCTCNATCACAGCCGGTATCGCATTCCTGCACATATACTCGATAGCGTCCTGATCGCCCAGCCANTCAGAGCCTTTTACAGTGTCGTACATATGAAATTGCCAGTTATCCCCTTCACCCATATTGTTGAGTGCCGCTCCTACGCCTCCTTGTGCTGCCACCGTATGGCTTCGCGTTGGAAAAACTTTTGTAATGCAGGCGGTCTTCAGTCCCTCGGTTGTCATTCCAAGGGTCGCTCTTAGGCCAGCGCCGCCCGCTCCAACCACGACGACGTCATATTCATGATCGATTATTTCATAGGCACTCATCTTAACTTACCTTTTCAAAAAAAAGTATTTTTGCTATAGCGACCAGAGCAATGGAGCCCAGCCCCGCAAAAACTAGCTTCGACCCAATCAGGGTTAATTTATTTACTGACTTATTATGTATATAGTCCTCGATTACAACTTGAACACCCAGAGACGCATGATAAAGTGACGTTATAGCGAAAAAAGTTATCAAAATTGCTATGATAGGATTGCTGATCCACTGAATGGTCTCGGAATAGCCGGAATCTGGTAAGGTAGTGACTGAAACTACAAACCATAAAGTTAGGGGGATTAGCGCGACAGCAGTTATGCGTTGCCATCGCCAGTGGCTTAGTCCTTCGTTTTTAGGTTGTGCATTAGCGATTATACTTTTGTTAGACATTTCCAATCCTTCAACTAGACCAAAAGCCCTGTGGCCCAAGCTGCGGATGTTAAAAAAATCGAACCCACAAGGGTTGCCCATCCGGATCTGTATAC
This sequence comes from Rhodospirillaceae bacterium, assembly GCA_002730675.1. Taxonomy (GTDB): domain Bacteria; phylum Pseudomonadota; class Alphaproteobacteria; order Thalassobaculales; family Thalassobaculaceae. The sequence goes on from PCAV01000102.1 coordinate 14,389, forward strand.
AGTGGTAAGTTCAAAACCGTATCCCGCGTCCCAAAATAAGTGTCGGATTCCGTTACATAAATGATAGGAAAGTGCCCATGTGTACCCAGCAAGAATAATCAAACCATACCACTGCGAAGCAAGGTAATGTGCAATATCAAAGTATCTTTCCCCGCCTGCTAAAGCTACTAACCAACCCACGACAAAAAAAGTGCCCGTAGATAAAGCAATACCCGAGGCTCTGTGTGTAATGGACAGAATAGATGTCAGTTGAGGTTTATAAACCTGTAAATGCGGCGACAGAGGTCGTTTGGATTCCATCATAGAGTGTATTTTTCCCCAAATTCTCAGTAGACAGAGTTAAAGTACAATGTGTTACCGTTACATGTCGAGAATAAACCCAAAATTATGTACAAATTCACAACAAAGTTTGAACGAAACACAGAGATGTTTTAGCAAAATATTGTTTGTGGGATCAAATAAGTTGCTTAAACTGATATCTTTACTTGTTAAAAACTTATTTTACACGTTTAAAATATATTGTGTTGCCTAGACCACTGCTCCGGAGGGTTTTATGAGTGATGATAAAATTTTTAAAGTAAATAACGAACTAGAGCGTGTGTCTAAGATCGACAACAAAACATACCTCGATATGTATTCCCGATCGATTGAGAACCCGCAGGAATTTTGGGCCGAGCACGGACAACGGATTGATTGGATAAAGCCTTACTCTCAAATCAAAGATGTCTCTTATTCTGAAAACGACTTGCACATTAAATGGTTCTATGACGGTACCCTGAATGTCTCTTCAAATTGCCTAGACAGGCACCTTGAAAAGAGGGGTGATCAAACAGCGATAATTTGGGAGGGAGATAATCCCAAAGAAGATAAAAGAATAAGTTTCAAAGAATTGCATTCTGAGGTATGCAAGTTTGCCAATGCGCTCAAAGAGTTAGATGTGAAAAAGGGTGATCGTATAACGATCTATATGCCCATGATCCCAGAAGCGGCCGTAGCCATGCTAGCTTGTGCTCGGGTAGGGGCAATTCATTCAGTAGTCTTTGGCGGGTTTTCACCCGATGCTTTAGCTGGGCGCATTCAAGATTGCGATAGCAGTTTAATTATAACCGCAGATGAGGGTATACGCGGCGGCAAACCAATTCCATTAAAAGCTAACACAGATGCAGCTTTGAAATCATGCCCGATGTGTAAAACTGTTGTAGTAGTGAAGAGAACTGGCGGAAAGATAGACTGGGCCGAAGGTAGGGACTATTGGTATCATGACATTACTTCAGCGCAATCAGAGGAATGTCAGCCAGAAGAAATGAACGCTGAGGATCCTCTATTCATCTTATACACATCTGGTTCGACAGGGAAACCCAAGGGTGTAATGCACACATCGGGGGGTTATATAGTTTACGCGTCAATGACCCATGAGTATGTTTTCGATTATAAAGACGGTGAAGTTTATTGGTGTACAGCTGATGTAGGATGGGTGACCGGTCATTCATACATTCTGTATGGACCACTGGCAAATGGTGCGACGACTTTGATGTTTGAGGGCGTTCCAAATTATCCGAACTCAAGCCGTTTTTGGGATGTATGCGATAAGCATAATGTGTCTATTTTTTATACCGCACCCACTGCTTTAAGAGCATTGATGAGAGAGGGTGAGGGTCCTGTAAAAGCCACAAGTCGCAAATCCCTCAGGCTTCTTGGGTCTGTTGGGGAGCCAATTAACCCTGAGGCTTGGCTTTGGTATTACAATGTGGTGGGGGATGGCAGATGTCCAATTGTCGACACCTGGTGGCAAACCGAAACTGGCGGTATCCTTATAACCCCCCTTCCTGGGGCAACGGATCTAAAGCCAGGGTCAGCCACGAGGCCATTTTTTGGAATAAAACCAATAATCGTTGATGCGGACGGAAATGTACTAGATGGTGCTACTACAGGAAATCTTTGCTTAGCGGAGAGTTGGCCGGGGCAAATGCGCACTGTTTATGGTGATCATGATCGATTTTTTCAGACATATTTTGCTACTTTCCCCGGCCGTTACTTTACTGGTGACGGGTGTCGGCGGGATGAAGATGGTTATTATTGGATAACTGGACGCGTAGACGATGTTATAAATGTTTCAGGTCATAGAATGGGAACAGCCGAAGTAGAGTCCGCGCTCGTTGCTCATTCATTGGTCGCTGAAGCTGCAGTAGTAGGCTACCCTCATGAGATAAAGGGGCAAGGTATATACGCTTATGTGACGTTGAATGTTGGAGTAGAACCCGACGAAGNGCTTCGGAAAGAGTTAATTCAGTGGGTGCGAAAAGAAATAGGGCCGATCGCTAGCCCAGATCTAATTCAATGGGCGCCGAGCCTGCCAAAAACCCGATCGGGAAAAATAATGCGAAGAATACTCAGGAAAGTTGCCGAAAATGATTTTGGATCATTAGGTGATACGTCAACGCTAGCAGAGCCAGCGGTCGTACAAGACTTGATAGATAATAGAGAAAATAGAGGTTAATCCTAATATTCTTTTATCTCTAAATTATCTATGAGGCGGGTGGACCCTAACCAAACTGCGGCAAACAAACGTCCGCTGTTTTCAAAGTTTTTTATCAATTCTAAGGTTTCGGAATGTCGAGCCTCGAAGTAATCTATTTCAGAGAAACCAGCGAGTATTAATTCGNTACGGGCTTCTACGCAAGCGACCGGTACGTCATTTCCTTGAGCGATAGTTGTTGCGGTTTTTTTCAATATTTTAGAAATGTTAGACGCGATTTTGCGATTTGTTTGCGAAAGATATACATTTCTGGAGGAAACAGCCAACCCATCTGCTTCTCTAATCGTAGGTGCACCGATGATCTCCGCAGGAATATCAAGATCGCGAGCTAGTCTCTTAATAACCAAGAGNTGTTGATAATCTTTTTCACCAAATATGGCTACGTCTGGTAAAGCTTGGATCAGTAATTTCGTGACAACCGTACCAACTCCATCAAAAAATCCTGGCCTTGACGTGGCGCAAAGACAGTCAGTTAGCTTAGAAATGACGACTGTGGTGGATGCGTCTGGTTNATACATCTCGGATGCTTTTGGTGCAAATAGAAGATCAACACCTATTGTGATCAGTTTTTCAATATCGCTTTCTTCATTTCTAGGATATTCTTCGAAGTCTTCGTTTGGCAGAAATTGTCTCGGATTTACAAATATAGTCGCAATNACGCGGTCACATTTTTCTNGTGCAAGTTTNATTAAAGATAGATGCCCGTTATGCAAGGCTCCCATTGTTGGNANTAAGCCAATCTTTTGCCCCGCAATACGCCANCGTGATGTGTGCTGCCTTAANTCAGCAATTGTTCTTACAANTTCCAATGTGGTATCGCCTGAGGTTTTAAATCTTTCNAACCGGGTTGATAGACCGTTTATCCTATTGTTTCAATAAGGAATCGATTTCATACTTGATATGGTGCGAAGGAAAGCGCTCTTCACTACCAAAATTTGGTCACTAATGAGATTCTCTTAGAATTGGAGTTCCGCTTTTTCCAACAAGGAAGTCTAAGTCTGCACCCTGATTAGCTTGATTTACATGTTCAACATAAATCTTTGTATAACCTCGTTCATAGGGCGACGAAAAGCCNTGCCAGTCAGCTTTCCGTTTTGCTAAGTCTTCATCATTGATTTCCAGATTTAGTTTTCGGTTTGGAACATCTAATTCAATAAAATCTCCATTTTCAACGAAGGCAAGGGGCCCCCCGGCTGCTGCTTCGGGGGCAGTATGCAGAACGACTGTGCCGTATGCGGTGCCACTCATTCTTGCATCAGAGATACGAACCATATCAGTAATACCCTTTTTTAATACTTTTGAAGGTAGACCCATGTTTCCAACCTCTGCCATACCGGGGTATCCCTTAGGNCCGCAATATTTTAGCACCATTATACAGGTCTCATCGATATCNAGTTCCGGATCGTCGATCTTGCTGTGGTACTCTTCAATGCTCTCGAATACGACGGCTCGTCCTCTGTGAACCATTAGATCTGGTGAAGCTGCGGATGGTTTGATAATGGCTCCATCTGGGGCTANATTTCCCTTCAATACAGCAATCCCTCCATTTGGTTTAAAGGGGCTGNTTACGGAATAAATTACNTCTCTATTATANCATTCNGCGTCCTGACAATTTTCCCAAATGGTNTTNCCATTGGCGGTCATTGCATCTTTATTAATCCATTGCTCGAGCTCTTTAATCACTGCAGGTAACCCNCCGGCATAGAAAAAGTCCTCCATTAGGTATTCACCAGACGGCATTAAATTGACTAGACAAGGGATATCTCGTCCTAACCGATCCCAATCGTCTAGTGTTATGTTTATTCCCATACGCCCTGCAATCGCNAGCATGTGAACTACCGCGTTTGTTGAACCTCCTATCGCGCCATTTACCATAATCGCATTTTCAAAATTTTCTTTTTTCAGCAGATCTGACATTTTAATATCTTGTTGCACCATTTCTACGATCCGACGACCCGCCAACTGCGCTAAGACATACCGTCGGGAGTCAACAGCAGGTATCGCNGCGTTAGTATGTAAAGCAATGCCAATTGATTCTGNAAAACTTGCCATAGTTGAGGCAGTCCCCATTGTCATACAGTGCCCAGCGGANCTTGAGTTATCTTGCTCGGCCGACATAAATTCTTCTAGCGTCATTTCGCCCGCTTTTACCATCTCTGAAAATTTCCAGGTATGTGTGCCAGATCCCATTAGTTGTCCTTTATATCGGCCATTTAACATCGGCCCTCCAGACACAACAAGCGTCGGTAAATCGCAGGAGGCTGCACCCATCATCAAGGCAGGAGTTGTTTTATCACAGCCAACTAGAAGCACTACGCCATCCATAGGTAACCCGCGTATGGACTCTTCCACATCCATCGACGCCAGATTCCTGTATAACATCGCTGTTGGTCTTAGTTGGCTTTCAGAGTTAGAAAAGACGGGAAACTCCATTGGGACCCCTCCAGCCTCATAAACCCCTCGCTTTACACGTTCTGCTATATCTCGNAAATGAGCGTTACATGGATTGAACTCAGACCAAGTATTACAAATCCCAATAATTGGACGACCATCGAATTGATCGGCAGGTAGTCCTCTATTTTTCATCCAAGATCGATGACCGAAACCATCTTTATCGGCTTTTCCATACCAATCAGAAGATCTTCTTCGCCCTTTATTAGGGTCCTTTGGCTCTTGGTCTGACATTTTCTCCCCCTTTTTTTTACTGGCTAAACGCGCCGATTCGGACNGTCGTTTATAACTTATTTATGAACTCCTAAAAAAAAGTAGTCAAAGAAGTTATCTCTTTATAACCTTTTACGCAGTCAATATTAAATACGATAGTTTTATTGGCTACAAATTTTGTTATTCGTGCTTAGGGAGAAACATAATTTCTCTNAAATTAACTCTNAATGTTCATAACCCTAATTGTTTAATGAAAACAGGACCGAAGAAATGAAAGTTTGTATTTTTGGCGCCGGNGCAATAGGAGGTTTCTTAGCAGCTTATCTATCNAAGGCAGANAATGAGGTTTCTCTTATTGCTAGGGGATCCAATTTGGAGGCTTACAAAGAAAAAGGGATAANACTGCACCACGGAGACCGTTTTGTTCAAGCATCCCCNTTTGCNACAAATGATAGCCAAGAAATTGGAACTGTTGACCTCGTTTTNGTTACAGTAAAAGCTCCTGGTTTATTAGATGTCGGGAAAAAAATTGGGCCGCTCTTAGGTAATGAGACAAAAGTGGTATTTGCTATGAATGGCATCCCCTGGTGGTATGGACTAGATAGCATTAGGGAAAACAAAATAGCCAAAGATATATTGGATCCAAGTGGCATATTGCATCGTGAGGTTGCTTCACAAAGGATAGTCGGTTGTGTCGTAGACTGCCCGGCCTTTGTTGAAACACCGGGGGTTATAATATCGAAGAGAAATAGTCAGGGTGTTTTTACTCTTGGACTGCCTAAGTTTTCAGGAACTCGTAGTCTAGAGGCTATTTCTAAATCTCTGTTTGACGCTGGACTACAAGCACCTGTCGTTGAAAATTTTGAACAGGCAGTATGGAATAAGCTGATTGTGAATTTATCCAGATCTCCCCTCGCAGTTTTAACAGGCGTAAATGAAATGGA
>PCAV01000103.1 GCA_002730675.1 Rhodospirillaceae bacterium
CAAAATTTGAACGCATAACAGCTGATATCACTATTGATTTTTCCCATGGGTTTGGTGGGGGATGTTCTATCGCCTGGTTTAATCCAAAGAATGACGTTATGGATGATCTAAGAGATTATTTTCGCGATGAATTTCTAAAGGGAATTGTGCAACAGCCTGGCGTAGTGGGGGCTATTTTAGCCGAAAATAACCTTGAAGTAGTAAATAAAGGTCGTCAAGCGCAAGGGATCGAGATTCCAGAAAATGAAACACCTTCTTGGATTATAATAGTTGAAGCACAAGACAGTGTGATGGCCTCGCGATCGATAAGCAGTTTGCCGAAATATGGTCTGCCAAAATTCTTTTTGGTCGGGTCGGAAATTGAAACATCAAACTATAATTTAATATTTGGAAATAATCGCTAGTTGCACAGTGTATTTGTCGATAAACGCGAACGGTTTACTCCTGAAAGTTTTTAATTATGTCGATTTCTTTTTCTGTGGATTGCAAGGACGGTTTTGCTCGATGCGGTAGCCTGTTAACTCAACATGGTAAAATAGACACCCCAACTTTCATGCCTGTTGGAACCGCAGCAACGGTGAAGGCAATGATGCCTGCTTCCGTTAAAGAAACTGGTGCCCAGATACTTCTTGGTAATACCTACCATTTAATGCTGAGGCCGGGTGCGTCCCGCATTAAAGAACTAGGTGGGCTTCACAAATTTATGGGTTGGGATGGACCTATATTAACGGATTCCGGTGGTTATCAAGTCATGTCGCTTTCGCAACTTCGTAAGCTTGATGAAGACGGCGTAACTTTCAGAAGTCATATAGATGGTTCGTATCATAAATTAACGCCGGAAAAATCGATCGAAATTCAGCAAGATTTGGGTTCAAATATTACGATGGCGTTCGATGAATGCACTCCATTTCCGGTTTCTGAAGATGAAGCAGAAAGATCGATGCTTTTGTCAATGCGATGGGCAGAGCGATCAAAGCAATCCTTTAGCGACAGAGATGGGTTTGGTTTATTTGGAATAGTGCAAGGAAGTATTTTTGAGAGCTTAAGAATTCAATCGGCTAAAAAGCTGAAAAGAATTGGTTTTGACGGCTATGCAGTTGGTGGGCTTGCTGTTGGTGAAGGTTATGAAACCATGATTAATGTTTTGAAAATGACGGTTCCGTGTCTACCAGAGGATAAGCCCCGATACCTGATGGGTGTTGGAAAGCCGCGTGATCTATTGGCAGCAGTGCAAAATGGTGTAGATATGTTTGATTGTGTGCTTCCAACTCGTTCTGGCAGAACTGGACAAGCATTTACAAGACGAGGTGAAGTGAATTTAAGGAATGCCAGGCATGCATGTGATCCACGGCCCTTAGATGCCGAATGTAATTGTCCTGCTTGCCAACAGTTCAGCAGAGCTTATTTGCATCATTTGGTGAAATCTGGGGAAATTCTTGGGGCCATGTTATTAACCTGGCACAACCTTAGATATTATCAAGACTTAATGCGAGGATTGAGAGAAGCAATAAAGAATGGTTTACTGGCTGAGTTTTCTAGGTTGTTTCATAAGGAACAAAGCTTAGGCGATATAGCCTCGATGAAATGAAGTGCTCAATGTATTTTAAGTTAGGCAAACGCTTGAAATGGATTACTAAATGAAAGAGCTTATAAAAGAGAAGGCTCTTGAAATTGGTTTTGATGCTATCGGTTTCACAGCACCGTCATTGAATAGCAATACAACAGAAAAGTTCGACAACTTTATATCGAATGGATTTTTTGGTGACATGGAGTGGATGGCCAAAAATGCTCATCGTCGCAGGGATCCCAAACTGTTTTGGCCAGAAGCGCGATCTATTATTGTGGTGGCTTCTAATTATGGCCCAAAAAGTAATCCATTGAGTGATTTGAACGCTTTTGATCGAGGAAATATTTCAGTCTACGCCCGTAATCGGGATTACCATGATGTTTTAAAAAAAAAACTAAAAACACTTGGTAGATGGCTCGGAGAACACTTCCCGTGCGAGCTTAAAGTTTTTGTTGATACAGCGCCTATACTGGAAAAGCCACTTGCTCAGAATGCCGGAATTGGATGGCAAGGCAAACATTCGAATTTAGTTAATAAGGGTTTTGGTTCGTGGTTATTTTTAGGGGAGGTCTTCACAACTCTTGATTTAGAACCTGATACGGTAGAGCAAGATCACTGTGGTAGTTGCACAAAATGTTTGGATATTTGCCCAACACATGCCTTTCCCGCTCCTTATCAACTTGATGCGAGGAGGTGCATCTCATATTTGACAATCGAGCACAAGGGGCACATTCCGGTTGAATTCCGTAAGCTTATTGGAAATAGAATATATGGTTGTGATGATTGTTTGGCTGTGTGCCCGTGGAATAAGTTTGCAAAAATCGCTAGTGAAATTGCTTTCATCCCAAGAGACAACCTTAACCTGCCACTTCTAGAAGAACTCCTGCTGCTTGATGATCAGAGTTTCCGCAACTATTTCTCCCGCTCACCAATAAAGAGGATTGGTAGAGATAGGTTTATACGAAATGTCCTCGTTGCATTTGGTAATTCAAAAATATCAGAGGTGCCATCTATTTTATCAAAGTTACTTTCCGATCCTGCACCAATTGTTCGGTCTATGGCCGTGTGGGCATTAGGCCAAATAGGTGACAAAAAGACCATAAAAGCGAGTTATGAAGCACTTTTTGTTAAAGAGCAGGACGAAGTTGTTCAATCTGAATGGGCGACGGTTATTGAGCGTTTGCATCCTTAATGAAAAAATGAAGAGAGCCGGTTATGGATATCGATGAGTTCAGAAAGCATGGTCATCAGCTTATTGATTGGATGGCTGATTATATGGACACGGTTGAAAAACTCCCTGTGCGTTCTCAGGTGGAGCCAGGTGAAATATCCAAACGTTTGAAAAAGAAACCGCCAACAAACGGCGAACCTATGGAGAATATAATAGACGATTTTAAAACGACGATTCTCCCCGGTATAACTCACTGGCAACATCCCCGTTTTTTTGCCTATTTCCCTGCCAATTCGAGTCCTCCATCTGTTTTAGCGGAAATGCTGACAGCTACGCTCGGTGCACAATGTATGTTGTGGCAGACTAGTCCAGCTGCCACAGAGATGGAAACACGTATGATGCAATGGCTAGCAAGTATGATTGACCTTCCAAAGAAGTTTAGTGGCGTCATTCAAGATTCTGCTTCCAGTGCAACACTTTGTGCGTTGTTAACTGCCCGAGAGAAAGCCACTTCCTGGAAAACTAATGACTTAGGATTCATGACTATAGCGAAAAAATTAATTGTTTATACATCTGAAGAAGCACATTCCTCCACTGAAAAGGGGGCAAAAATTGCAGGTTTTGGTAAGGATAATATACGCTTTATTCCTACAGATGATAAATTTAGCATGTGCCCAAACCACCTACGAAAAGAAATTCAATCCGATTTAGACAAGGGGTTTGTTCCTACTTGTGTGGTCGCTTCTATTGGGACGACAGGTGTTGGAGCTATTGACCCAATCAAAAAAATTGCAACATTGTGCAAGGAGTTTGACATCTTTCTACACGTTGATGCGGCATGGGCGGGAGCCGCAATGATACTGCCTGAACATAGATCGATGGCGGACGGAATTGAGTTAGCTGATAGTATCGTTATTAATCCTCATAAGTGGCTTTTAACGAACTTTGATTGTTCTGCTCACTTTGTAAAGGATCCCAATGCGCTGACAAGTACGCTTTCAATTTTACCCGAATACCTTAAGAGTAAAGAAAGTGAAGATATAATTGATTATCGTGATTGGAGTATTCCACTTGGCCGGCGTTTCAGAGCTTTAAAACTTTGGTTTGTCATCAGATATTACGGGGTGGGGGGGCTACAAAAAATGATTAGAAAACATATCGAGTTGGCCTCCCAAGTGGAGGAATGGATCAATGATTCTAAAAATTTTGAGTTAGTGGCCCCGCGATCACTATCTCTGATTAACTTCAGACTTCTTCCCAAGCAAAGTGACAAGGTATTAGACATTGATAGATTAAACTTGAAACTTTTAAATGACTTAAATGACAGTGGCACGACCTACTTTACGCAAAACCGGGTGCGCGGTCATTTTGTCATACGATGGTCAATCGGTCAGACGAACACGGAGTTGACACACGTTAAGGATGCTTGGGCGCAGATCAAACAAACAGCGTCAAGTATAACCTAGATTCTCTTCATATTATGCAAAGGGAACTACACCATCCGGAAGATTCTCTATATGAGTGCATATTTCTCCTGGCGTAGTTAGCCAGATTTTATCACGGTAATTCAGAATATGTTCGAAAGCTCGGCGAAGCTGTCGTATCCGATAAGGTCGCCCAACTACAAACGGATGCAGTGATATGGGACAAACTAGGGCGTGCCCATCGTTATTGGATTGCTCCAACATTTCGTCAAAGTTATCAATCAGCATTTCGGTAAATTCCGCCGATGTGTACCGATACCAAACGATACCTCGGTTGTCATTCGCTTCGACGGGATATGGCATGGATAGGATCTTGCCATTTCTAGTTTTTATCCAGACAGGTTGGTCATCCATTGTCCAATCCATGACATACCGATAACCTTCTTCTTGGAGAATATCCATTGTAGTCTCATTATTTGAAAGCCAAGGGCTCATCCAGCCAATAGGAGGTTTCCCTTCTTGTTCTGATATTGCTTTCGTACAGGAGCGTATCATGGCTCTTTCGTCATCTTCAGAAAGTCCTTCCTGCTCTTCCGAGTTCGTGTAGCCATGGCCCAGGAATTCGTCACCTCTTTCCCTTATTCTTGATGGAATATCTGGACACTCCTCATAGATTGCTGTGTTTATTTGATGCTCTACGGGGATGTTCAATTCGTCAAACATATCCATCAATCGCCAAAAACCAACCCGGTTTCCGTAATCTCTCCATGAGTAAATACTATGGCTTCTAGCTTGTTCGGGGGGCGCTATTGCAGCACCTTTACCTTCTCCATAGCTAAATGCTTCGATATTCATGGCTATATATACAGCAAGCTTCTTTCCGTTTGGCCATTCATATTGGGCTCTTGATGGAAGACTTGAATATGGATACCTATTATGTTGCTTTAACATTTTTAACTCCTATAAGACTGTCTTGGGTAACATTACGTGTACACCCTTGTTGCCGTTGACAATCTGGGTGACCCTCAGATCAGCAACCAATGAACAGAGGGAGTATGCCTGAGATTTTGATAAATTTGTTCTTTGGGTTATTAGGATGATCATTTGACGAAGTGCTTCTTTAGCTGCATCGTCAAGATCTTCATCAAAAGCCATAGTAATAAAATGTGATGGACTTTCAGCCTGTGGCAGCGTCAAAGATAGATCTTCTCTCACTGTTAAACGAAATTTTCCTTCCAAAGCGGTCTCTATAGCGGTTACGCAAACTTCACCATCTCCTTGGCAGCCGTGTCCATCACCTGCAGAGAAATTGGCTCCCTCTACGAAAATAGGCAAGAAAACTGACGTGCCGGAAACCAGCTCTTTGTTATCCATATTCCCGCCATGTGCTCGTGGAATAATGGATGTTATCATTCCCCAATTTTTTGGGGGTGCGCAGCCCATCACCCCAAAAAATGGCTTGAGAGGAAGTCTTGTTCCCCAGGGTAATTCGCCTTCATTTTTTTCTTTGTCCAGTTTGATGGTGATATGAGATTCCTCGTCGAACTCCCCTGGCAAACCGCCAGATAATGGTTTAACAAAGTTATAGCCCCAGTCTTGTGTTAAACTAATATCTAGGATATCGACTTGCAAAACTTGTCCTGGTTTTGCGTTGCTTATATGAATAGGTCCGGTCAAAATATGACCGTGCATTTTCTTTGGAACTTTTTTATGAATCTCTAAAAGTTCTGGTGGGACATAATAATCTGGGCCTGGAAGATTTTCAGGTCCTCCTGAAACAGAGTTGAGAATAATAGTATCTCCGGAGGCAATCTCCATTATTGGGTCGAGTTTAGCGTCAAAATATCCCCAGTGAACCGTGGAGGGTGATGCTTCAACATTGTGAGTATTTGCCATGAGCTATTTTTCCAGATCGCTATTAAGATTTACAAGACAAAAATTAAAGTTAGATCTTTTGCATTAGTATTCCACGTAATTTTTTGACCGCTGCCTCTGGAGCGGTCAAAACCGGGACTTTTAATTCTTTAGAAACCGATAATTTAGCGCTCACCATTGAGAATTGGGCCAACATCAATACATCATGGTGTTTAAAAGTTGCCGCGGTTTTGGCTATTAATTCATTGTGTTTTGCTTGGTCGCCCTGTCTTAGAAATTCCATTGCACCTTCAACAAGCTTGGTGTCAAGAGAACCGGTCGCTGATAAACTATTTCGCATTTCGCAAAATTCTCTAGACATCGATGCAATACTTTGCTCGAAAGTGGCAAGCATACCAATCCTGTATCCAGTATTAAGGGCTTGCTCAAACATAGCCTCATTTGGTTTTAAAACTGGTATCGTTAAATTATTAGCGACTTTGTCTATAGCAGGGCCAAAAGCTGAGCATGTAAACAGAATTCCGTTTGCTCCGATACTTTCTGCATAATTTCCAAGATCAGAGAAACGTTTTTCCATGTCAGTCGTGAGGACATTTGATTTTGCGCGGTCAATACTTAGTGAGTCGTCAAATAAATTTACTATCTCAGGCTCTGGCCAGAGTTCATCAAATGCACATTTAATCGGGCCAATNGCCATAGGTACAGCGTGAATCAAAACAACGCGAAGAGACATGATAGTATCCAAGNAGCAAAAATATTAGTAATAATACGGGGTAATACTAGATACTCCAGCGCAATATAATTATATTTCGCATGTAATTCATCCGGTATGGGAGCGGATCTTGTCAGAATGTCAAATCGGGCTTGAAAAACTTGGGCGAAGAATCAAGCGTGANCTCGAAATGTTACAATATCCGCCAGCTGATTGGGTAATACCGCGCAAGACCAATGATGGGCAGCCTGTTTTAGATGTGGCGGTAATAGGCGGAGGTATGTGCGGGCTTGTTGCTACTTTTGCTCTATTAAGAGCTGGTATTAGTAATATAAGAACATTTGATTCCAATAAAGAGGGCCGAGAGGGNCCTTGGCCCAAATACGCTCGCATGGAAACTCTTCGGTCTCCAAAAACGCTTGCCGGGCCTGCCTTAGGATTACCAAACTTGACGTTTCAGGCCTGGTACGAAGCTCAATGGGGACAAGACGCATGGGCTGATTTGGGCCGTATCCCGACACAAACATGGATGGAATACCTCATNTGGTATCGAGAGGTATTGAGTTTAAAGATTGAGAATAGAAAATCGGTTGAGAAAATTGAAGTGGCGGATCACGGTTTTAATATACGGATTAAGTTTGGTACAATCGAAGAAGAAATACCGGTAAGAAAAATTATACTTGCAACTGGCCGTGAAGGAATGGCGGAGCCAAGGGTCCCTAGGCCTTTGCAAGGGTCTATCGGTCCGCAATGCCAACACAGTTCAGAAGATATTAACTTTGATAAACTGAATGGGAAAGAGGTCGCCGTTGTTGGCATAAGTGCTTCAGCTATAGACAATGCAGCAACCGCACTGGAAGCGGGAGCTTCTATGGTGCACATACTTGCTNGAGCGCCTGCCGTTCCCAGAGTAAATAAAATGAAANGCACAGTATATTCTGGATTTACAAATGGTTTTCCCAGACTCTCTTTAGCTGAACGCATGGACCTTCTCTCTTATGTCTTTAAGTATCGCGTCGCTCCACCACAAAATTCTGTGCAGAGAGTATGGAAACACAAGAATGTAGAGTTACATCTTGATGCTGAATTGACTGAGGTAAAAAAAGAAAAGCAAAAGCTATTACTGTTAACNAGACATCATCGGATTAAAGTTGATCATGTAATTCTTGGAACGGGGTTTAAAATTAACGTGAATGCGCCGCGGGTACTAAAACCCTTTGCCGATGAAATAAAAACTTTCCGCGACACAAAATCGTTAGTTGATAACAAAAACTTTGGTGAATTTTTAGATTTCCCGGACCTTGGCTNCGATTTTGAGCTGCAAGAGAAAGTTTTGGGAAGATCTCCCTATCTCAAAAATCTTCACGAATTTACATTCGCAGCCACAGTTAGCCATGGCAATGTGAGTGGAGACATTCCTGCGATCAGTGATGGCGCGGACCGATTGGTGAAGGGAATAACTGCCAGTATCTTTAAGGAAGACTTCCCGAAACATTTGAGTAACTTGTATTCTTACGAAGAACCGGAGTTGCATGGAGACGAAATACCTGAAAACAAGCGCTGGTGGCCNGAACTTTAAACCTCCCAACTTATTGGAAAGCGATCATAGAAAAATGGAAAATAGTTTTAAAGACGCAATTTTTATAGATGGTCTTAATATCTCAAAGTTTTCTCGAGCGATTTTTGAAGACATGCTTAAGGGCGGCATTACAGCTGCTAACTGCACCTGTTGTGTATGGGATAGTTTTTCCGAAACAATGGGTAAAATATCTCAATGGAAATCATGGTTNGAAGAACACAGTGATCTAATCATTCAAGTTTACAACGCCGAAGATATCCGAGCTGCTAAGTCCCAGAACAAAGTTGGTATAATTTTAGGGTGGCANAACACAAGCGGGATAGACGATGATGTACGTTACTTNGCTCTATTTAGGGAACTAGGTGTAAGGATTATACAATTAACTTACAATTCGCAAAACCTNGTTGGGGCTGGGTGTTGGGAAACAAATGATAGTGGTCTAAGTGACTTCGGTCGGCATGTANTTGANGANATGAACAAGTTAGGAATACTGATAGANCTGTCTCATGTNGGGCCAAAGACAAGTTCGGATGCGATAAAACTTTCTAAAAAACCGGTTGCATATACTCATTGCTGTCCAATGTTGAAAAAGCATGCCAGGAATAAAACCGATGAACAACTCAGAGAAATAGCAGATGCTGATGGCTTTGTTGGTTTTGCAAGCTACACCCCCTTTTTACCAAAAGGCGAAGATACAACATTGGATGANTGCATAACNGCTCTGGACTATTTGATTAATATTGTTGGTGAAGAAAAAGCAGGTATAGGGACAGACTGGGTTCAAGATCAAGACATCCATTTTTTCAATTATCTTTCTTCTGATAAAGGTAAGGGCCGACCAACCTCTACACCACATAAAAAAGTGCCGAGTATGCCTAAGGGATTGGAAACGCTTGGTCATTTTGGAAATTTCGTTCCTGCTATGGAAAGGGCTGGCTGGAACGAAACGAAGATACGTCGGGTGTTAGGTGAAAANTGGTTAAATTTTCTCAGACAAGTGTGGGNCTGANAAAAANGTCATATGCTTTNCCAGTTGNAAACCGTCTTCAACTAAAACGGCATAAGATTTNGACCTGCTATATAAACAAGNCGGATAGCAAGTAGAGTTAACATAGCTTTAAATAGCATCCCAAACAATCGGTCAGGTATCTTGTGTAGAATATATTTCCCAGTGTATGTGCCGATAAACCCAGTCATCACCATGATTACTATGAGCGGCAGCCACTCCCAGAAAGTAAAGCCGAGTGCACCAAATACTATAACTTTCAGGCCGTGCTGTACCATCGTACATGTAGCTTGTGTACTAACGGTTGCCATCCTGCCAAGCTTTTCTGGAGATAAGAACGCAGCGACTAGGAGGCCAGTTGCGCCGACAAACATGCTAGCAAATGTTGTACCCATTCCAATTGGTAAGAAAGCAATTGGATTCGTGTCTCGTTTATTTAACTTTGGCGCCCATACAATCCAAATGACAAATACACCAAGTATTAAGCGTAACCAGTCTTTAGGAAGCGAAACGACAACTTGGCCGGCAATTATTGCTCCTATTACAGACCCCAGAACAAAGTATTTGAAGATCGACATATCGAGGTGTGAACCCATCATTATTGCTCTACCAGCATTTGACCCCATCTGTACAGCACCGTGGACAGGTATAACTGTTGCAACTGGCAATATTGACGCCATTGCCATCAACATCATTACACCCCCACCAATACCAAAAGTAACCGTCACAGCTGAGGTGAAGTAGCTAAATATTATTAACCCTAAGGCTTCAACTGAGCTCAACTCGGCGGGTATGAATTGAAGAAGAAAGTCCATAATTACGCCTTTTTTGTAAATGTTTACTGATTGGGGTTGCTTACAATGGCAAGACCTTTAATTGGAAATCTACCGTGATCGTTATATACTTATAGTTGACAATTAACAAAAGGAATTCCCAATGCAAAAAGTATCTGCCAACACTATGCCTCAGCTTGATCCTATAGCTTTAGATCTTTTGTTCAACGAAGCTCGCACTCATAATGTTTGGCAGGATAGGGACGTTGAGGAGAGTGCTCTTGAAAACTTATACAGTCTAATGAAAATGGCACCTACGAGTATGAATATCTCGCCTGCTCGTATTATTTTCATAAAGAGTGATGACGCCAAGGAGAGGCTGCGTCCAGCGCTTGTTTCTGGCAATGTGGAAAAGACTATGACTGCCCCCGTCTGCGCAATCATTGGGTATGATGTATCATGCTGGAAGAGCCTAGATAAACTATTTCCGTTCAAAGATATGAGTCAGCTATTCACTGAAAACCCTCAGTTTGCCGAGACAACGGCCTTTCGAAATGGCTCTATGCAAGGAGCATATTTTATTTTAGCTGCTCGTTCTATAGGGCTGGACTGTGGACCAATGTCTGGATTTGACAACGGAAAAGTCGATAAAGAGTTTTTTAGTGGGACCGAAATCAAATCCAATTTTCTCTGTAATCTCGGTTATGGAATCTGGGATAATATTCCTAATAGGGCACCAAGATTAGAATTCGACGAAGTTTGTAAAATAATCTGATTCTAACGGATAGAATTATTCTTCACTCTTCGATTGAACTTCCCGAAGTACAAAAAGACGAATGGTACTAGAAAGGTTGCCGTCGCGTTTTTTATCCAAGTCGGAAATGAGTGAGTTTATTGTTTGATTTCTATTTTTTGCTATCTTTTTAAGGATGTCCCAAAATTCTTTCTCAATCGAAATACTTGTTGGGTGTCCGGACAAAGTGACAGAATGTTTTTGCATAGAAGTAAATTCCATCAAGATTAAAGTCTATTTTGGTAAGCCTGATTTGGTAGGTTTTACTTATCTCTTACTGGGAATATCTCAGGCTGGACTGCGGGGAAAAAAGCAAGCATTGATGTGGGGTTGTTTCCTATATTTTTGATTTCGTGATGTAATCGGGTTGGTATTAACAAAGAGCTTGGTCCATCGCGATCTGCATTAATTTCATGCTCGTTCCCATCAAGAATAACTTTGATTCTACCGCTGGAAAAAGTGATTGTCTCTTCAACAAGATGATAGTGCATTGGGATGATATCACCTGGCTTAAGAGGTTGTTCCCACAGCTCACACGCACCCGAACCTGTTGCTTGAGTAATGACGCGGGCTATAGGAAGATTAGAGTTTTTTGATATGAAAACTTCTGCATTACTATGTATCAAAACACCCATATCTCTCTCCTTGGAACTTATTTTCTTTACGCTGTAGAATTCCCCCAGAGTTTATCTTCTAACTCGCTGTTGCTCTGGGTAGCCTAATATCTATAGTTGTCAGACTTGAACGGGCCCTGTTGAGAAACACCTATATAGGAAGCCTGTTCTTCACTCATTTTTGTAAGCGTGGCACCTACTCTGGCAAGATGAAGTTCAGCGACTTTTTCGTCCAGTGATTTAGGAAGAATGTGCACTTCTTTGGAATATTTACCTGGATTACCCCAAAGTTCTATCTGAGCCAGTGTTTGGTTTGTAAAAGACGCACTCATTACAAAACTGGGATGTCCTGTAGCACAACCAAGGTTGACGAGACGCCCTTCCGCTAAAAGAATAATTCTTTTCCCATCTGGAAACTCCACCTCATCAACTTGCGGCTTCACTTGATGCCATTTGAAATTTCTTAGACTTTCTACCTGAATTTCCGTGTCAAAGTGGCCAATGTTACAAACAATTGCTCGGTCCTTCATTTCCCGCATATGATCGACCGTGATTATATCCTTGTTGCCGGTAGCAGTTACAAAGATGTCAGCTTTTGAAGCATATTCATCCATAGTGGCAACTTCGAATCCCTCCATAGCCGCTTGAAGTGCACAAATTGGGTCAACTTCCGCAACAATAACCCTAGCTCCGCCATTTCTTAAACTTGATGCGGAACCTTTGCCGACATCGCCATAGCCATTTACCACAGCAACTTTCCCTGACAACATTACATCTGTCGCCCGGCGAATTCCGTCGGTCAGACTTTCCCTGCAACCATATAAGTTATCGAATTTTGATTTTGTTACGCTATCATTGACGTTGAAGGCTGGAATCTTCAATGAACCAGCTTCTTGCATCTCGAGTAACCTCAATACCCCGGTTGTCGTTTCCTCAGACACACCACGAACATTTTCCAAAAGTTCCGGGTAGTCTTCGTGCATAATTTTTGTCAGATCACCTCCGTCATCTAGTAACATATTTGGTCGCCAACCGTCTCGTCCTTCGATCGTCTGTCTTATACACCAGTCATATTCCTCCTCCGTCATACCTTTCCACGCAAAGACAGGTATATTATCTGCCGCGATTGCAGCGGCTGCGTGATCTTGTGTAGAAAAAATATTACAAGACGACCAGCGTATTTCCGCGCCCAATTCAACTAGCGTTTGAATAAGCACGGCGGTTTGGATTGTCATGTGCAAACAACCGGTTATTCTCGCACCGCTCAGTGGTTTTGACTGGCCATATTCTGCTCTCACCGCCATCAGGCCAGGCATCTCTGTCTCCGCTATCTTTATTTCGCGGTATCCCCACTCAGCCAAAGAAATATCTGCAATTTTGCAGTCTGTAAAAGTGCTCATTATTCCATTNTTCCTNATGAGTTGTAATNAGGCTCATTTACCTTGCTTAAANTGGCGTATACCAGTGCTTATGTAAATGAGCAATAGTNCCNTTCGGGGAAATATAAAAATTTTTACAACTTTCAAGATGTAAAATTAGGCCGAAGCTAGCNTTCTGAGGCTTGATCTTAGTCTTTTTGATAAAAGTGATAGTTCTTCCACGGTCGCGTTTGCAAACGCAATTCTNAAAAATTGTTCCTGGTTNGGTCCGAAAAAAGATCCAGGTAAGCAAAGNATATTTTCTTTTTCCGCCAGCTGTNTAGCCACCTCTTTTGAAGATTTTTTTCCGAAAGGATGCTTTACATAGGCGAAATAAGCGCCACTCGATATTAGTTCATATGAGGTTTCGTTATTTCTAAAGATCTTGTTAACGTACTTCAATCTTTCTAGAATTCCAGCTCTCTTATCGGCGACCCACTGTTCAAGATTATCAAGGCCAAAAAGCGCTGCATCCTGAGCAATCCTTGGTGCGCAAATAGCAAGGGTATCCATCACCTTGGTTGCAGAATTTATAATATTTTGACCTCCGATAATAGATCCCACACGGTAACCTGTTAAGCTAAATACTTTTGAAAAACTATAAAGTTGTATGAATGTTTCCTCCCAGTAAGGTGAAAGAAAGATATTATGCGGAGGCATTTTTCCAATGAAGTCCTTGTATGTTTCATCAACTATCAAAGCTATTTTCGATCCGTGAGCAAGATCAAAAAACTGGCTTAAGATTTCTGATGGGTATATTGCACCTGTAGGATTATTGGGACTAATTAAGACGATAGCTCTTGTTTTTTTTGTAATTAAGTTCTCCACATCTTCTGGAGATGGGACCGAATTTAGATCACTTCGGAAGGGTAGTAGAACCGGCTTGATACCTAGCATTTCTAACCACATCATATGATTAAAATAATACGGGGCAGAAAGTATAATTTCATCTCCGGCTTTGGCTATCGCCATAATNGCAATACAAAAAGCTTGATTGCAACCAGCGGAAATTAAAACATTTTTTGGGTCGATCCGACCTCCATGTGAAATCATCATATTAGATGCGAGGCTACCTCTAAGTGCTGGGATCCCCTCAATTGCTGTATATTGAGCGGTTTCAAATAATTTCACATTGTCTGCCAGATGTTCGGACATGGAACTTGCTGGGGGATAACTNGGAACAGCCTGGGCTAAGTTTAGCANAGGTTTGTTTTTTGGGAATGATCTTCCGGCGATCCAAGACTGGGCCTCTGCTATTGGAGGTTCCACTGCGTNAACNACATTAGAATTTATCGGAAAGGCCATGAATTTTCCAAATTACCAAATTAGCATGTTNAACGCATACCATTTGATAATGGGAGAGGCACCAGTTTCNTTGTCTGNATTGAAATNGTAACAGCATCTGTCCATTCCATGTATTTANAAGCGGTCGTGAAGTCTGTATGTGTTATTTCCTCGAGACCCCGTATTGCATTTATAAATTCCTCCTCAACGCGCCATTTCCCCTTTTTCTCTGGTTCTATGTTTACGGGCTCTAGTTGGGTTGCTTTTTTATCGCCTGCGAACAGTTCAATCTCTGTATCTTTTGTTTGAACAACCCGAAGCGTTCCTTTTGTTCCAAAAATAAACAAGTCAACTTCGGTAGGCGAGAGCCCTATAACATTAGAGACTGTAAGACGCATTTGCCCACCTTGAGCGAAATTCCCCAAGATGTCGATATGGTCTGGAATAGGCNTTGGAATACGACGATTTNGTTCATCAATNCGATNGGAAATTGTTGTTTTTCCTAAAGCAAAAACNTCTGTCATATCTCCTAACCATCTCATNATGGCTTCATACCAAATGCCCATATTCATAATATTATTTCCAGATAGATCCTTGTTGTGCCTCCAGTGAGGTGGGCTGTTTGGCATTGGAAAATCACTTCCTGAGTTGATTCTACCATCCATACTNATCAGATCACCAATAAAACCAGACCCGATGAGCTCATTAATGGTCTGATCTAAAGACAGTGTATGTGGTGCTGGAACAATTTGGGCTACTAGGTGCGGATTTTGCCTTGAAATATCCAACATTTTACGCGCTTCATTAGCATTGAGTGCCATGCGTGCCTCGCAAAGTACATGTTTATTATTCTCTAACGCTGCGATAGTAATTGGGCAATGCATGTAGGGCCAAGTTCCAATACAAACGGCGTCGATATCTGGGTTNTCGATAATATGTTTCCAACTGGTAGCGACTTCGCGCACTCCGAACTCGGCTGCTATTTTTTTTGACGAATCCATGCTTCTGTTCGCGACAGCCAATAGTTCAATATTTTCTTTCGCTTTAAACCCGGGAATATGTCTGTTTCTAGTATTACCGCCTGCACCGATGAGGCCTATTTTTATCGTTTTCATTTAAACTCCTATTCAAATTTCAAAATAAGGATCAAATTCCTTCATTAAAATCATCTAACAGGCGTTGAACTTGATCTTCGTCTGTTTGATCAAGGATAGCCATTGCTCGTCGAGTAGCAGGACCAGTTTTCAACGCTCTTATTCTTTGTTTAACTCGTGGTAAATTTTGCGACGTCATTGATAATTCGCGAACACCGAGGCCTATCAAAAGAGGGGCGAAACGCGGATCTCCAGCTATTTCTCCACAGATGCTGACTGGTTTTTTGCTACGGTGTGCAGCTTGGAGCGTAATCTGTACCAACTGTAATACTGCCGGGTGTAGAGGATTAAAAAGATGAGAGACTTGCTCATCTTCCCTATCAATGGCTAGTGTATACATTGTTAAGTCGTTTGTCCCGATTGCAAGAAAATCAACTTCTTGAATAATAGAGTCTGCGATAAGAGCTGCACCGGGTACCTCAATCATAGCACCTAGTGGCGGTACTTTGTCCGTTGAAATTTTATCTTGCTTTCGAAGTCTTGAATGAACACGCCTAAGAATCTTTTTAACCTCGCGCACCTGATGGATGCTCGATACCATAGGCAAAAGGATCCTTATTTCACCATGTGTGCTTGCTCGTAATATTGCAGAGAGTTGTATCTCGAATAGCCTTTGTTGCCTTAATGAAAGCCTAACTGCACGCAGGCCCAGAAGTGGGTTGGTAGATTTATTTGTTCGAATATTTTTTGATTGGGGTAGGTTGTCAGTGCTCAAGTCAAATGTACGAATCGTTACTGGTCTACCGGACATTTCGGTAACAATCGTTTTCAAAGTTTGATACTGATCTTCTTCAGTTGGAGCCGATGAACGGTTGAGAAACATAAACTCTGTTCTCAAAAGACCAATCCCTTCGGCGCCAGCATGTATTGCCCCCTCCACATCGCGAGCTAGTTCAATATTAGCTTGCATTCCTACAAATACTCCGTCTTGGGTTACTGCTGGTAGTGAACGCAAGCGGGTAAGCTGTCTATTGAGACGTCTACGGGCTTCCACTTTGCGTTTAAATTCTTCCAGAGTATCGTGGTCAGGACTTAAGATCACACGCCCGTTCTCACCATCAACAATGATTGTATCGCCATCACATATTTTGGCTAAAATTTTTGTAATCCCAAGTACCGCGGGTATATTCAATGACCGCGCCATTATGGCTGTATGTCCATCCGAACCGCCTTGTTCGGTGATAATTCCAGCGATACTGGCAGGGTCCATTAAGGCTGTGTCTGCAGGACTTAATTCTTGAGCTACAATTATAGATCCTTTGGGTATTTTTGAATAAACTTGATAAGGGGTCTCCATGAGTTGCCGAAGTATTCTTGACCCGACATCTTTTATATCCTGAACTCTTGCAGCCAGATAAGCATCCTTAACCTTTTCAAAACCTCTAGCAATTTCTTCTACAACTATCTCTAAAGCCGCTTCGGCATTAACGTTTAATTCAGATATGTTCTTCTCTATTCCCGACAACATTCGGGTAGAGACAAGCATTGCTGCGTGCGCGTCTAGAAGCAGTTCCAATTCCTCTGCAGTGGCTTCAGTGAGTGAACTTGTTTTGGCTTTTAGGCGTGCTATTTGCTTTTGAGCCTTAGCTACGGCTTTTCTAAATCTTTTAAGCTCGTCGGGAA
>PCAV01000104.1 GCA_002730675.1 Rhodospirillaceae bacterium
CTCTTCCACCATGCGCAGAAGGCTAGCTTCATCAAGATCTACCAACATTAATTTGGCACCCTCTTGAGCAAAAAGTTTAGCCGCAGCGCGCCCGATTCCGCCTGCGGCGCCTGTAATCACTGCTACTTTATTAACTAATTTTCCCATTTCAATTTCTCCAGAAAAATAACGCAACGAAAAGTGTTGCAAAATTATGTCTATTTGCGAAGAGGTATTTCAAAACCAATCAACTATATGTTAGCAACTGTGTGGAATAATCATTTTGTGTTGGGTTTTTGAATTTGGCAGTCCATATGAGGAAACTACTTATTATTGGTCACATCCCCTCTAGCAATACGCTGAGGTTGAGAAAAGCAGTCTTATGTGGAGCAAAAAAAGTCCAAAGTAAAATAGTTGATTTAGATTGCAAGACACCTTTCGAGGCCAATGCATTAGATACGCTTTCAGCTGATGCTATAATTTTGGGAACAACCGAAAATCTTGGATATATGAGTGGAGCTTTAAAAGACTTTTTCGATAGAACGTATAACGAAACCATTGAAAAAAAAGAGGGGCTTCCATGTGCGATCTATATCAGGGCGGGAATGGATGGAACCGGAACACGGCGCGCAATTGAAAGTATAATCAATGGTCAAAAATGGAGACTAGTTCAGGCGCCATTGATATTTCGTGGCGAATGGAACGAGGATTTTGTGCGACAAGCCGAAGAATTGGGAGAAGCTATTTGCGCGGGTCTCGACGCAGGCATTTTTTAAATTATTGCAAAAATGAATATCAAACCAAACGTCCTTAAAAAACTAATTTTCACTTTTTTATATGCAATCTGGTTGACGTTTGATGTCAACAATGCCAATTGTCACGCAGTGAACAAATGAAATTGGCAAACACAATTAGGAAGAATAGGTCGATGAGGCGTAAGGATATGAGAAAGGCACCGCGGTTTTTAAATCACAGACATAGCCTCTGGTTCGCAGCCTGACTTTACGGTATTTCGGGAAAAGTAATGAAGCTTGTAATTGTTGAGTCCCCCGCCAAGGCAAAAACAATCAATAAATATTTAGGATCTGACTATAACGTTTTAGCCAGTTATGGACATATTCGGGATTTACCAGCAAAAAAGGGGTCCGTGGACCCAGAGCAAGATTTTATGATGACGTGGGAGCAAAGCCCCAGTTCAACAAAGCCGTTCCGGGAAATTAAAGAAGCACTAAAAAAATCGGACGAGCTTATCTTGGCTACCGACCCAGACAGGGAAGGTGAAGCCATTTCTTGGCATGTTTGGCGAATGCTTGACGAGCAAAAGGTGCTAAAAGATAAAGCTGTTCACCGAGTAGTTTTTAATGAAATTACGAAACCAGCGATATTGGAAGCAATGTCAAACCCGCGCGATGTCGATCAAGATCTTGTGGACGCATACTTTGCAAGACGAGCCTTGGACTATTTAGTTGGATTCAATTTGTCGCCCGTATTATGGCGTAAATTACCGGGCTCACGTTCTGCCGGAAGAGTTCAATCTGTAGCACTTCGACTTATCACTGAACGGGAGGCAGAAATTGAAATTTTTAAACCTCAAGAGTTCTGGACCATTGACACGAAACTGTTAACATATAAATCTGAGAGCTTTTCAGCAAGGCTGACGCATATCGAGGGTAAGCGTCTCGATAAATTTGGTCTGAAAAACGAAACAGAAGCACTCAAGGCCGTTGCATTAATAGAAAGCTCAAATTTTTCGATCACAAAAATTGATCGAAAAAGAGTCAAAAGGAACCCGCAGCCACCGTTCACAACATCAACCTTACAGCAAGAAGCTTCGCGAAAACTTAACTTTGGCGCATCGAGAACAATGCAACTTGCCCAACGCCTGTATGAAGGTGTCGAAATGGGTGGAGATACCGTGGGGTTAATAACTTACATGAGAACTGACGGTGTTCAAATGAGCCAGGAAGCTATAAACGCGGCAAGGCAAGTCATAAAGGCACAGTTTGGCGGTAATTTTGTTCCTGAGCATCAACGGATTTATAAAACCAAAGCTAAAAACGCGCAGGAAGCTCATGAAGCTATTCGCCCAACTGATATGACGCGCTTACCAGAGAAAGTCCGGTCTTATCTAGACGCAGATCAATTTCGCCTCTACGACCTAATTTGGAAACGGTCTATAGCCAGCCAAATGGCTAGCGCTGAGTTAGACCAAACAACGGTTAAGATTGAGGCAACAGACAAAGCTGCAGAGCTTCGGGCAAATGGGTCAATCATCGCATTTGAGGGGTTTCTAAAGGTATACAAGGAAGACCAAGATGATCCTTCTGTAGAGGGTTCGGCCGACGATGATAGAATACTTCCAAGTATGTCCGAGGGCGAAGTATTAGAAAGAAAGGAAACCATACCTGGCCAGCATTTTACCCAACCTCCGCCAAGATTCAGTGAAGCCAGCCTCGTAAAAAGGCTTGAAGAACTTGGAATTGGGCGGCCCTCAACCTACGCAAGCATAATGCAAGTGCTACAAGAACGAAACTATGTACGCTTAGATAAAAAACGCTTTATTCCAGAGGCACGAGGGAGACTTGTGACCTCGTTTTTATCTAATTTTTTCACAAAATACATCCAATATGATTTCACAGCGGACCTAGAAGCTGAGCTAGATGAAATCTCAGATGGAAAATTAGCCTGGCTGGACGTGCTGCAAAAATTTTGGCAGCCGTTTAAAGTCTCAATTGGCGGCATGGATGATTTCCAGATTCCAGATATCCTTAAGCGTCTTGATGATGATTTAGGACAGTATTTTTTCCCACCGACAAAAGATGGTGGGTCTACAAGGATGTGCCCGAAATGCGGCTCAGGAGAGTTACGTTTAAACCTTGGAAAGTTTGGTCCATACGCAAGTTGCTCGAATTATCCTGATTGCAAAATGACAAGGCAGTTAATCATTTCAAAGGACGAACTTGATAATCCAGATCTGCAAGCATTCAATGAGCCCAAAATACTTGGGATTCATTCAGAAACAAACGACGAAGTTAGCCTCCGAAAGGGTCCGTACGGCTTTTACGTGCAACTAGGTGAGCAGGGAGAGAAAAAGTCTGAAAAGCCCAAGCGAGTTTCAATACCGAAGACAATGGTGCCCATGGAAATCGACTTTGAAACAGCCCTAGGCTTATTAAGTCTCCCCAGAGACATCGGACCGCATCCAGATGATAGAGAAACAATACTCGCAGGTCTCGGCAGATACGGACCTTACTTAAAGCATAATGGTAGTTTTACCTCTATACCTGCAGGGGATGACGTCCTTACAATAGGATTAAATAGGGCGGTTGATTTAATTGCAAATAATCCAAAGAAAAAAACAACGGCGAAAGCTCTTGGAGAGTCCGAAGGTAAATCTGTAACCGTTCAAAGCGGTAGATATGGTCCGTATGTTCAACTAGGAAAAGTAAGGGCAACACTTCCAAAAGATGAAACAGAGGATTCCATTACACTCGAGCGGGCCCTAGAACTTATTGCCGCCAAAGCCGCGAAAGGTGCGCCAAAGAAAAAGGCCCGACGAAAGGCGAGTGCTAATTGAATATTCAGTTAATAGATCTTTTAGATTTTCACAAAAACATTTAAGGACCATACCAGCGTTGTGGCACGCAAAATCAAAAAAGTATCCGGACTACCAAATGTGCTCCAAATCAAAGAATTTATAGAAAATTCCAAAGGTTCAGTGGGACGGCGCGAAATTGCGCGAGCCTTCAACATCAAAGGCTCGCAAAGAATAGCATTGAAACAATATTTGAGACAGCTGGTTGCTGAAGGATCGATTTCCTTGGCTGGACGCAAGCGCGTTTCAGCCCCTGGCAATCTGCCACCTGTTACGGTTCTTGAAGTTTTAAAAATCACTGACGATGGCTCTGTATTCGCGAGACCTGTAAAAAACGATGCCATAAATCCGAACCTAAAAGTTTCAATTAGCCTCTCCAGCAAGGGTCCAAGTTTTGCAGAGGGAGATAAAGTTCTGGCGAAAACTTCAAAAATCTCCACTAATTTTTACAGTGCAACAGTGCTTCGACGGCTAGATAACACAAAAACGAAAATATTAGGAATTATTAAGTCAGGAGATGGTAAGTTAAGAGTCGTCCCGGTAAGCGGTCGAAGATCAGAAGAGGCCGTTATAGATACTAATGGGTCAAAAGAACTAAAAGACGGTGACTTGGTTGAAGTGGAAATCCAACAAACACGAAGTTTAGGGCTTAAACGAGCAAAAGTAATAAATATTTTAAGTCATGAAAATGATCAAAATTTAATAAGTTTAATCTCTATAAACGAATTTGATATTCCAACTGAGTTTACCCCCGAAGCCATATCCTTAGCTAAGCAAGCTCAACCCGTTAAGATAAGCAATGGTCGAGAAGATCTCCGCGACATCAACTTAATAACAGTGGATGGGGAGGACGCCCGAGATTTTGATGATGCCATATGGGCGGAAGAGGATAAAAACCCCCATAACTCAAACGGCTGGAGGATGATTGTAGCTATAGCCGATGTCGCTCATTATGTCAGCAATGGAGATCCGTTGGATATCGACGCAAGGAAAAGAGGAAATTCGGTGTATTTCGCTGACCGCGTTGTCCCTATGCTGCCCGAAAACCTCTCCAACGGTTTGTGTTCTTTAAAGCCCAACGAAGATAGAGGATGCCTAGCCGTCGAAATAATAATCGATCAATCCGGCCATAAAAAAAGTCATCGATTTATTCGAGGAGTAATGCGATCAAAGGCGCGATTAACTTATGAACAACTCGAAGCGACGTTTAACGGCAATAAAAACGCTTGTCCCCCAGAAATAATGAAATTAGCAAAATCTCTTCGTGGTGCCTACAACGCTCTCTCTGANGCNCGTGAGAAGCGAGGAGCATTAAATATCGAAACAGTAGAAAAAGTAATAAAAATCAACGACAANGGGAAAATTGATTCGATACTACCGCGAGAAAGNCTAGAAAGTCANANAGTNATAGAAGAGTTTATGGTCACAGCAAATGTTTGTGCAGCCGAGACCCTAGAAGAAAAAATGCACACTTGTGTATACAGGATCCACGATGTCCCATCTGAAGATAAAATTCACGACTTGAGNGAAAACCTCACCGGTTTCGGTTACAAGTTGGCTAAGGGGCAAGTATTACGACCAAAACTCTTTAATCAGATTTTGTCAAAAGCAAAAGGAACCGATTCTGAAGAAACTATAAATCAACTTGTCTTGCGATCTCAAAGCCAAGCGGAGTATTCAATTTCAAACGTGGGCCATTTTGGGCTCGCTTTGGCACGCTACGCTCATTTCACATCTCCTATAAGACGTTATTCTGACTTACTTGTTCACAGGGCACTTATCGCTGCCAGTAATTTTGATGCAAGCAAACAATACAGTATTGCTGATCAACAATTGGAGGATATTTGTAAACATATCTCACAAACAGAGAGAAGAGCGGCAACGGCAGAGCGCGCAGCCAACGATAGGTACTTAGCTTCATTTATGAAAGACAAAGTAGGACAAACATTTAATGCTACCATTTCTGGTGTAAAAAAATTCGGCGTTTTTGTGACAATAGGGCAAGAGAACGTNGACGCTCTGCTACCTACNTCTAAATTACCTGACGATTACTACCGNTATGATGAAANACGACAAACCTTGGCAGGTAGACACAATGGATTAGTGCTTGGCTTGGGGCANAAAATANACGTTATCCTTAAAACTGCAGACGCGATAACAGGACGCCTTGCAGTTGAATATGCTGGGGAAAGTAGTAGCTATCGCAACACGGATCATCTAAAGGCACCAAATAAAACGCATTCAAAGACATCTAAAAACCGACGCGGCAANCGCTGAGTGAAANTTTTTTANCTAGAATGTCATNGTTAAGAAAGAAAGGTATTAGCACTTACTTTTCTTGACTTACGTGTNCAAGCGTGTATTTTCCCAGCATTCAGACAAATTTANTTTTTGGAGCAGGTCAGAGATGGCAAAGCCAGCAACAGTCTTGATAAAAATGGTAAGTACAGCCGATACAGGTCACTACTATGTAACTAAAAAAAACCCCCGCACCCAGACTGAGAAACTCGAGCTAAAAAAATACGATCCCGTCGTAAGAAAGCATGTCCTCTACAAGGAAGGCAAAATCAAGTAATTACTCATACCGCTATAACGCAGGCCCGCTCAAAATATCCTCTTTGATTGTTCGNTCAAGGTACTTGCCGTCAGATAGATCTCCAAAGAAATTCCCGTCCTCGACTACAATTTTTCCTCNAAGCACTGTCATTACGGGCCAAGCGGTNATATCGTGACCCTCCCACGGACTGTAATCCGCCTCATGCAAATCTTCTAATCTAACAGTCTTTTTTATTGTTGGATCTAATACCGCAATATCAGCGTCGCTACCTACCGCTATCGCTCCCTTGCGCGGATACATTCCCATAATTTTAGCAGCATTGGTNGAACATAGATCTACAAAACGCTCTAGGGAATATTTTCTTTGAGTAACCATCTCATGGTACATAACACTCAAACGAGGTTCTACACCCGCATTACCGCCGGTAGTATCATCTATCCGGTCACCAACTGTCTTTAATTGCAAGGAGCAACAAATTTCGTCAGTCGCGACGCTATTTATAGAACCATCAAGCGTGCCATTCCAAAGCTCCGCCTGATCAGCCGGNGACTTCAAAGATGGATAAGTGTGATATATTTGGCCATTTTCTCTTTTGTAATCATTGGAGTTATAGAGCATGTATTGATGCAGAGTTTCTCCATAAATNGGTTGACCTTTTGCGCGGGCTTCTCTTATTGCCTGTACTCCTGTTCCAGCGCTTACATGCATCATATATAAAGGTGTGTTTTCAGACTCTGCTAAACGAATTACACGTCTGAAAGAAAGGTCTTCAGACAGCGCACTATGCACCTCGGCTAAGTTGTGAAAACTAACCCGCCCCTCCCTTATTAACTTTTCATACATATGCATCACAAGATCATTGTCTTCTGCATGAATTACACCAAGACCTTTTGTGCGAGTTATAATCTTAAATACTTCCCAAATATCACCAAAATGCACCATCCTNCCTGCACGGCTTGGGGTTATATTNGTTGTAAAAATTTTAACGGTTGGGTAACCGTTTGGGATCAATTCCTCCAGCTCCTTCAGCACGGGTGGTTCAATGTCCCCTAAAAGCATTAGATGATAAGCATAATCGCAATAACAATTGTCGATCCAGTCTTCATCTCTTTTTTTAATGACATCTTTTAAAGGGATNTCCTCAGTTCTCGCAGCGAAGTCTAGTAACGTGGTTGTGCCACCGTAAAGCGCCGCCTTGCTAACAACCTCCGGGCCTCCTGAATATGTCGAACTACCATCTGGCATAGGCATATGCCACTTACAATGGACGTGTGGATCAATCCCACCAGGGATAACGATTTTTCCNGCAGTATCAACGCACCTTTTTGCTTTTTCACTAGAAATNGCGTTAGGGTTTGTGATTGCTTCAATTAATTCACCTTTTACAACAACATCTTGAACGGCTACGCCATGTGGTGTTACGACTGTGCCACCGCGTAAAATGATATCGAACATAATACCTNTTCCCTATCGTGAAGATAACGCTAAACATATGACAATTATGAAATCGTCTGCGCAACTTCCTCTTCAATTGTTTCTAAGACCGCGNCCACCCAGTCTAATGAGAATTTTCGACCTATCAATACTAAACGTGTTTCCGGCTCCTCGCCTGACCAATCTGCCATCCAAGACATGGGGTGAAACACATGCTGAACACCATGGATAACAGCCGGAGTTTTTAGCGACTCCTCAAGATATACAATTCCCTTCAATCTAACGAGGTTTTGTCCCAATACTTGCGCAAGGGTCTCCAGAAACAAAGTTAATGTAACAGCCTTAATTGGCCGTTTTCGGCGCAATGAAATNGAATGAAGATCACTGTGCGTATGGTGATGACTATGTTCATCAATACCATTNTCAGATATTTTTTCGATCTGTTGCCCATTTAAAGAAAAAAGNTCAACCTCTGTCATTCCAAAATTACTTTTATAGATAAAGGCCTCGGGATTNATACGTCTCAANTCCCTTCTTAAATCATCTACATTTGTCGGATCAATATCTGCCTTTGTTATTAAAATAATATCTGCTAACGCAATTTGTTGCGGACATTCCTTAAAATTTGCAATGGAGTTCAATCCACTTAACGCATCTACGGTTATAACCACACGATCCAATCGTACGAGTGGCTTNAGATATTCATTNTAAATTAACGAATGAAGTATNGGACCGGGATCTGCCAANCCAGTTGTTTCTANAATAATTCGATCAAAAACCTTTCCAGTCTGCTNGCGCAGCATAAGTCGCTCTATAGCTTCTTGCAAATCTCCTCGCATAACGCAGCAGATACACCCGGTACTTAACTCCACCAGATCTTCCTCACTGGACTCTATCAGTTCATGGTCCAGTCCAATCTCGCCGAATTCGTTAATTATAACTGCAGTTCTTTCTAAATCTGGACGTTCCAACAAGGTCCTAATAAGGGTCGTTTTCCCACTGCCAAGGAAACCACTTAAAACGGTGATCTCTACCGGGTCTATTGTTTCTAATGAACGTTCTATCATCTTGCAAAAATCACCCGTGCATTTGGTTGATCAGGGCGCAATATTCGCGAAAGAGAGTTAAGCATTGATCCCAGAGATGGATGAACGCGCTCTCTACCGTCCAGCCCAACTATTCGCCAAACATTTCCGAAAGATGTTACTTCATGAGATATAGAAACCTTATCCCCAGTCATCCAGAGCAAGCAACCCAAAGGACTGTCTAGAAATTCTGTTTTACATTCAATGTCCCAAATTTCTATTACGCCGCGTATAATAACTTCAAATCTCTCTGGGGTCATTTTTGATTGCAAAGCCACCAAGCTAAAAGCCTAGTAGCCTCCATAAAGTCTGATATCTCCATCGCCTCATCAGGGTTATGACTTCCATTCGCATTTCGAATGAAAAGCATCTGGGTTGGGACACCAGCAGCAGCAAACGCTGCTGCATCATGACTGGCTCCACTAGGAATCTCCATGAAAGGAATTCCTAAACTATCAGCCCCTGAAAGCATACGCGTTTTGATTTGTTCATCCATGGGACCGGGAGCTGCTCTGGTAAATTCACCCAAGTCAAACTGAACACCACGTTTTTGTTCAATTTTTGAAGCCTCTTCGCATACACGTTTGGTCATCGATTCGATAAAGTCTCCATCAAGGCTTCTCATGTCGAGGCTAAATTCGACAGCGCCTGAAATTTTCGTCATCGCATGCCATTCTTTGTCTGTAAAAAATTTACCAACAGTAAAAGCAAAATCTTCGCCCTTGTTCTCGCATTCGTCCCAGACGTTATCTAGATAATTTATAAGATCAGTTACCGCCAAAACTGCATCCTTTCTATAACTCCGTGGCATACCTCCGCAATGCGAATATTCACCGATACACTTTGCTGAAGGGAGCCGCCTATTACCCCGTATCCCTGTTACAATACCTATTGGTAAAGCCTTACTATCAAGCACTGGACCTTGCTCGATGTGAACTTCCAGATATGCTTTAAGAGACGATGGCGGAAGATAAATATCTCCCTCCCTGAGGGCATCCGGATTACAGCCCGCGTTTATCATGTGTTCCCCGAGTGTTATTCCTGTATCTGACCTCTTAGCATTATCGAGCGCGTCTTTTGGAAGCGTGCCGAGAGCAGATCTGCTGCCTATATATGATACACCAAACCATGCACTCTCCTCTGCCCGGATACCCATCACTCGAACATCTTGCGGAAGCCGTATACCTGTTTCAATGACACCAGCACATGCGATTAATCCTGAAATCACACCAGCTGCGCCGTCAAAATTCCCGCCCTGGGCTACGGAATCTATGTGCGAACCAATTACAATCGGGGGTGCTTCTTGAGATTCACCTCTCATTGTCATGTAGATATTTCCTGCAGCATCATGATCGATCACAAGTCCTAATTTCTTTGCGTGGCTTTCGAGCAACTCACTAGCAACTTGTTCCCCTTCTCCATAGGAAGCTCGTGTCACTCCCACACCGTCAAAAGTTTTTTTGTAAAGCTCGTCAAATATCTCAGCTGCTAATTTTGTTTGTTTCGCCACTGCAGCAGAAGGATCCACGCCACTCATCTATTAATACTCCAAACACTTTATTAGAAGCTCAGCATTTTATTCGGCCAAGCGATCGATTGAACTGTTTATATTATGTTACAATGAATTTTTCCAACAAAGGAGGTAAATTTATGATTGTTGATGTTCGAACCTACAATATTGTCCCAAGAAAAATGAAGACTTATCTTGCTCTTTTCGAAGAATATGCTCTGCCCATACAGCGTCGGCACATAGGCGATCCGCTGGGATATTTTGTCGTTGAGCATGGTCCGCTACATCAGGTTGTACATTTTTGGGGCTATGATAATCTAGCAGACCTAGAAATGAGGCGGGCAAAACGTGATGCAGATCCCGAGTGGACAGATTATCAAAGGAAGACTGAAGGGCTTGTGGTCAGCCAGGAAAACAAACTATGCCGACCAGCAGATTGGTCACAAATAAAATGAAAGACATAGAGCATTAATATTAGATTTTTAAAATTGTTTGGATCTCATACAGATGGGTACAACTGAAACGACAACATCTAGTGCTCCTATTCTCACGGAAGAAGAGGTTCAACATTTTGAGCAACAGGGTTATGTAGTCCCAAAGTGGAAATATTCCACTAAAAGTATCGAAACGATGATACAATTAGTTAAGGAACTTGTTGAAGCTAATCCTGATCATTACCAAGAACAGCTTGTCTGCCCCCATCTTTCGAAGGGAGCAACAAAGCCAATGGTAAGTGAACGACATCTAGATTTTCTTAATCTCGCGATGGAAGAAGGCGTCAAAAAAATACTTGGACAAATTTTAGGCCCAAACGTGCTGCTTTGGGGCAGCCAATTATTTTGCAAACCTGCAGCTGTCGGTATGGAAATACCCTGGCACCAGGATGGCGCTTACTGGCCGATCAGACCATTAGCAAACGTTTCAGCATGGATTGCTATTGACAGAGTTTGTCGCGAGAACGCCTGTTTAAAAGTAATACCGGGATCACACTTAAGTGGACTTAAACCTCACCAAATTGACAGCCGAAAAAATTTAGCATTGGATCGCACAGTCAAATTAGATTATCTGAATAAAGAAGAAGCAGTAGATATTGAACTAGACCCTGGCGAACTAGTTTTTTTTGACGTACATTTAATGCATGGCTCCAACGCTAACACTTCGGGTGAAAGACGTGCTGGTTTAGTTTTTAGATATATGCCTTCTACAAGCCTTTTTGATAGGAGTGTCCGAGACAAGATAAATAAATCAGGCCATCACGTAAGTTATAAAGATCGCCCCCTCTTCCAAGTTTTGGGAGAAAACCCCGGTAAAAATACAAAGGTAAAGAGATTTTCTTAACTAGGGCCGAATAAGGTCATGTCTTTTCTTACTTCAAATCACTTCCTTACTAAAAAGGAGTTCCATTCCTACACGCGAAATATGAAAGTTGGAAGCGGCCAAGACGATGTACAAATAGACTTGGTCAACGTGCCTTATTTCTTGTTAGAGNTNAAGATAAAACNGGGAAAAATNATTTTNNNATTGGCCATGATGGTATGACCGTGGTGGTTATATGATAACTAAGTATTTGGAGTGGTAATGACCACNTTAAAAAATAAAGTCGTCCTTGTTACTGGCGCTAGTAGAGGAATAGGTCGTGCCACAGCATTAAAACTCGCGGCACAAGATGCTGAGGTTATTGCCATTGCTAGAAGTAGGATTGACTTAGACAAACTTTCTATTGAAGCATCGCAAAGGAACCTTTGCATTACACCAATGCACTGCGATGTCACAAATTTTGATGCCTTAAATGGAATCGTCCAACGCATCGTACAAACATATAAAAGGCTAGATATTCTGGTAAATAATGCTGGATCCATTGAACCCATTTCACATTTGGCAGAATCAGACCCTAACNTTTGGGTTAAGTCGGCCGACGTAAACTACAAAGCTGTTTATTTTGGCATCAGATCTGTGCTTCCACATATGCTAAAAGTTGGTAGAGGTATAATCATCAATGTAAGCTCTGGGGCAGCCTCATCGCCAAGAGAAGGATGGAGCCACTATTGTTCTAGCAAGGCGGCAGCTCTAATGTTAACTAAGATGACGCACTTAGAATATGCGGNTCATGGGATAAGAGCTATCGGGCTTAGCCCGGGAACCGTTGCCACAGATATGCAGGTGGCCATTAGGGCCTCGGGAATAAATCCAATAAGCCAGCTTTCGCCTAACAGCCACTCACCTGTCGAGAGGCCTGCGGCAATTATCGCTTGGCTTTGTACTGACGATGCAAAGGAGTTTGACGGAAGTGATGTTTCGTTAAATGACGAAAGAATTCGTCGACGAGCTGGCGTATCTTAGCTTACACTNTCAGGCGTGAATTGTACGCTTAANATTCCGTCGAAGTTTTATATGGGTTTCCCTCTGGATGAGTATTAATACGTCTCTTAGGGTTTGAACGAAACACTTATCGACAGGTAAATAGGCAGCTAAGATATATCCTATACGGATCGTCAGAATTTATCTCGGAGCAGAGAACGGAACCAACTGAAAAAAAATTAAAGATACACTAAAAATTGAACTCATTTCCTTGCTCGTAAAAAATAGGTAATAGTTTTTTTAGATTAATTTGAAAGAAAACATTGATTATGAACTNTTACAAAGCCAAGATTTCGTTATGTATGTCGAGTTTTTAATTGGGAGCAAAACATGAAGGGTGTTGTTTTTACTGGAAACCGAACGTTAGAGATAAGGGAATTCGCTGANCCTACTCCTGGCCCCCGAGATGTTATTTTAGAAATAAAAGCTTCCGGAATGTGTGGAAGTGACCTTCACAGATACCGCGCCGAATTCACGCCTGGTGACACCTCGTCAGGTTTTGCGATGGGNGATGAACCAATGATNGCTGGCCATGAGCCTTGCGGAGTTGTTGCCGAACTCGGTTCATCAGTGAGCAAAGACGAATGTTTTATTGGTCAAAGNGTAATGGATCATCATTATGAAGGGTGTGGCACTTGCAAACATTGCAAGGGCGGTTGGCAACAAATGTGCCTTGATGGCACTACGGTATTTGGATCTAGTGGTCACGGAGCCCATGCGAAGTATATGCGCGTACCTGTATCAACCCTCGTGCCCCTACCAGATAGTTTATCCTTCACAACCGGTGCCGCAATATCCTGCGGAACGGGAACAGCCTACGGTGCCTTAAGAAGGCTAAAAATACAAGGTGGCGAGACAATAGCAATTTTNGGCCAAGGGCCAGTAGGGCTTTCAGCCACTCAACTTGCGAAGGCTATGGGGGCGAGAGTGTTAGCGCTAGACATTTCTAATGAAAGATTAGAGCTTGCAAAATATTTTGGCGCAGACGAGCTTATCAATTCNAATGAACAGGATACTATTTCTGCAATAAAGGACCTCACAAATGGCGAAGGTGCACACAAAACTCTCGAAGCTTCTTCAGCACCTAGCGCCAGGAAAGCAGCTGTACAAACNGTTCGATCATGGGGNATNGCTTGCTTTGTGGGAGAGAGAGGTGAAGTTACTCTGGACGTTAGCCCAGACATCTTACGTCGGCAAGTAACATTAGTTGGTTCCTGGACGTTCTCAACACAAGGTCAGTCCGAGTGTGCAGAGTTTGTAGCCGAGAANAAAATAGATGTTGAAAAGCTTTTTACTGACACCTGGTCTTTGGATGATGCAAAGGAGGCTTACGAAAAATTTGATAAGCAGACAAGCGGAAAAGGTGTGATTGTACCCAACTAATTTCGGGATTTATCTCATCGAGTTTCAGGCACACCTACGAAATCTAACAGATCAATCATCTTTGAAGACACGGTTGAACATCCAGCTCTTAAAAGATCAGTGTTATTATCAGTTCCAGAGTAGCCAAATACAGTCATCCCTGCGCTTACACCGGCCATCGCTCCTCGCGGGCTATCCTCCACCACAAGACACTTTTGTGGTATACAATTTAACTGTTCCGCGCAATAGAGATACAGGTCAGGAGCTGGCTTTGGAATGCCGACGTGGTCGGCTGAAAAAACTCTACCACTAAAGTACTGTGCTAACCCAGTCACACTTAAGGACACATCCATTTTGTTTACTGGGCCATTAGATCCAACACACATCAAGACATCTTTTTTTGTCAACGCCCGAAGTACATTCTCTATACCAGCAATTGGCTTAAGAGACCTTTTGAATTCCGCAAATTGCTTTTCGTAAATTTTATCAACCCAGTCATCTGGAAGCTTTTTATCTAGCTTTTTCTCAACTGAAATTTTTATTTGGGTAAGTTTTCCACCTAAAAATTCCCCAAGAGCCTCGTCAGTAGATGTCTCGATACCCAAGTCAGTTAACGCTTCCGCGATAAATTTATTTCCAATGGCCTCGCTATCCACCAAAACACCGTCGCAATCAAAAATAATCAAATCCCATTTCATCAAAATATTCCTATCTTTTCCAAAAATTTTTGGGGTGTTATTAATAGATAAAATGCTTGAAGTTAAAACAATAGTGCTTATGGTCTCTTCTGCTAATAAAAGAGACTAATATCTGTTTTTAGGGATAGAGCCAATGAAAATCAAAAGCCGCAACATATGGTCTTGGGGCCTAACACCGTTCTTATTATTCTTTATTGCTATTAACCCTGCGCATGCAGATCCGAAACTGAGCGCAGGTGATACAGCGTGGATATTAACTTCAACAGCGCTCGTCTTGTTTATGACATTACCCGGGCTAGCCTTATTTTACGGCGGATTAGTGCGCTCCCGAAATGTTCTTTCAGTTTTAATGCATTGTTTTGCTATCGCGTGTTTAGCATCGGTAGCCTGGCTCGTGGTTGTTTATAGTTTGGCGTTTAGTGATGGCGACGGGCTTAACTCTTATATAGGAGGCTTGAGTAAAGTATTCCTAACGGGAGTTACGACAGACAGTCTAAGTGGAAGCATACCCGAAACAGTATTCTTTATGTTTCAAATGACCTTTGCGATCATTACACCTGCTCTGATAGTTGGCGCCTTCCCTGAACGGATTAAGTTTTCTGCAGTGCTATTATTTTCGTTGCTATGGTTAGTTATTGTTTACGCACCAGCATGCCATTGGGTTTGGGGAGGAGGATGGCTCTCGGACTTAGGGGTAATGGACTTTGCGGGAGGTATAGTAGTTCATGTCACGGCTGGGGTTTCTGCATTAGTATTGGCAGTCGTTTTGGGTAGACGAAGAGGTTTCCCATCCGACATACGCCCGCCTCATAATCCTGGAATGACGGTTGCTGGTGCATGCATGCTTTGGGTTGGTTGGTTTGGCTTTAATGCCGGGAGTGCATTAGCCGCTGACGGTAATGCAGGAATGGCAATGGTTGTAACTCATATATCAGCAGCAGTCGCTTCGCTTACATGGGCTTTTATAGAATGGATAAAATTTGGAAAACCGAGTGTAGTTGGCATAGTAACTGGAACTATCGCAGGTCTTGCTTCAATAACGCCTGCATCAGGTTTTGTAGGTCCTTTTGGAGCTGTTGTCATAGGACTGGTTGCAGGCTTTGTCTGCCAGTGGTTTGCAACCTGGATACGAACAACTTGCAGAATAGATGACTCACTTGACGTTTTTGCCGTCCATGGCGTTGGTGGGATAATCGGAACTTTGTTGGTGGCTGTTTTTGCGAGCGAAAGTTTTGGCGGGTTGGGTTTGGCCGAAGGCGCTACGATAGGAAGCCAGATGCTAGTGCAAATCACCGGAATTGTAACTGTTGCTATATTATCGGGAATAGCAACTTGGATCATTGCGAAAATTGTATTGGGTTTAACGGGGCTTCGTGTCAGTGACGAAGAGGAGATCGATGGTCTTGATATAAGCGCACACGGCGAACGCGGCTATGATCTAAGCTAAGGATGTGTCTTATAGTCAGCTTCCCCGACCGGATATGAATTTAGAGAAAGGGTTAAAACGATGAAAATGATCGTAGCAGTTGTTCAACCACATAGATTAGACGATGTAAGGTCTGCACTCAATTCAATCGGTGTGCATGGTATGACAGTCACTGAAGTACAAGGATATGGCCGTCAAGGCGGACATAAAGAAATTTATAGAGGAGCTGAATACGATGTTCACTTTGTCCCTAAAACAAAAATTGAGATAGTCGTTAGTGACAAACTGGAGGCAGATGCAGTCGAAGCTATAGCGGCAGCGTCAAAAACTGGAAAAATCGGTGACGGTAAAATTTTTGTTTACGATACATCTAGAGCGCTGAGAATTCGAACTGGAGAAGAAGGAGAGGATGCTCTTTAAAAGCCTAAGTCTACCTTGTAGATTACACCAAAGGAATAGACTAGCTTTTTCCAGAAATGAGGTGGATTTCATCCCTGCTGACGACAGTCGGCGGTAAAGATAATACTGTTAGCCTAATATTCAGTGTGCGAAGGATAGTTATTGATGTCTAAAACTCACAATGACGCAGACGATAAAGTTTTATTACGTCATAACGCAAAAGACATAGCTTGGCTTACTCTCAACAGACCAAAGGCTTACAACGCACTTTCCAGCGCCCTTATGTCAGAACTTATAAGTTCATTGAATTCGATAGCAAATGAACGGGACACTAAAGTGGTCGTAATCAAAGGTGCAGGAAAGGGCTTTTGCGCCGGTCACGATTTACAAGAGATGAAAGTCAATAATAATGAAACTTTCTTGGAAAATTTCTTTGCGCAGTGCTGTGTTCTGATGCAAACTATCATCAACCTACCTCAACCGGTCATCGCTCAAGTCCACGGAACCGCGGCTGCCGCTGGTTGCCAACTTGTGGCCAGTTGCGATCTAGCGTTTGCCGATGATAACGCCACATTTGCAACTCCCGGCGTAAACATCGGCTTATTCTGCTCAACACCTATGGTAGCCGTATCTAGAAAAATCAACAGAAAAACGATGATGGAGATGTTACTGCTGGGAGACAAAATTGACTCTAAAACAGCTGTGGAACATGGCTTAATTAACCGACGTGTGCCTGCTAAGCTTCTGAACAAAGCTGTAAGCGAAGTAGCAAATAAAATTGCCAGCAAATCCCCGCTTACCTTAAAGATTGGAAAAGAAGCTTTTTACAAACAATTAGAAATGCCGTTGTCTGAAGCATACGAATATACATCAAAAGTAATGATACAGAACATGCAAGCCCGGGATGCCGACGAAGGAATCAGCGC
>PCAV01000105.1 GCA_002730675.1 Rhodospirillaceae bacterium
TAAGCATATCCAGTGCTTCACTAAATGCTCCAACCGTGAATTCCAAGTCGTCTTTTGTGTGCACTGCAGACAGCTGTGCACCGGGTGAGTTATTAAAATCAACACCGTTTATAGCCATAGCTAAACGCAACTTTGTAACAAGCTGGGGATCTTTATTCTTTAGCTCTTTATAAGGAATAGCTGCTGCATCGAAATTTGATGGTTCCAAGGGAATACCACCCTTATTCATAAAAATATGAACCCCCGAAAACGTTCCGTATGCTGCCCATGGTATATTTTTTTCTTCAAAGGTCTTGTTGAATTGATTTCTTAACCACGATGCAGAATCATTCGCCCTGTTACAGGCATCAGTTCTTTCAATAATTTTTAACGCTGTGATACCTGCGGTTGCAGATACTGGATTTGCATTAAATGTGCCCGGGTGCTGAATTTTTTCACGCCCTCTTTCGGCCGTTTTTTCAAAATCCAATTCCTCCAAAATTTCCTTTCGGCCGCCGACCGCACCCCCTGGTAAACCTCCCGCCAGAATCTTTGCCATCGTCGTGAGATCCGGCGTAATTCCGTATGCTTCTTGTGCGCCGCCTGGCGCGCACCTAAATCCTGTAACCACCTCATCGAAAATAAGAAGAATACCATCCGCAGCTGTTATTTCTCTGACTGATGTCAAAAACTCTTCTCCCATAGGGACCATTCCAAATGACGACCCTGTGGGTTCAACGATTACTGCGGCGATATCGTTATCGTTAGCTATAACTGACTTAATTTCCGAAATGTCTTGTGGAGATACCAAAATTACATTGGATGCTATATCATCTAAAACTCCAGCAGTGGCTGTTCCATCAAAATGATTTGCATAACCTGTTGTCATATGGTCATGCCAACCATGAAAATGTGTCTTGAACCGAATAAATTTGGTTTTACCTGTGAATGACCTCGCAAGGCGTAACGCCATCAGGGTCGCCTCGGTACCGGATGAAGTAAAGCGGACTCTTTCAACAGAAGGGACCATTTTTATAACCTGGTTAGCCCATTCGACTTCTCTCGGATGATTTGCTCCAAACTGAGTCCCCGCACCTAAAGCACTTTGTACAGCCTCAGTAACTTCGGGATGACAGTGCCCTAATAGAAGGGCTCCGTGTCCCCCAAAATAGTCCACATAACGATTACCATCTACATCCCATTTATGGGGGCCTTCAGCTTTATCAATGTAAAGAGCGTAGGGTTTGAGATATCGAGAGTCGTGCGCGATTCCGCTAGGAAGAACTTCATTAGCTTCCATAGACAATTTTTCTGATCCGGGAGTTTTTTCCCTGTACGCGCCAATAATTTGAGAGTTTGAAATCATTTGATCCGGCATATCTAAAAACTCCAATTGGTATCTAGTTTCTGAGCAAACTCAAAGCAGCTACATAACAAATCATAGATTACACACAAAAAAAAAATATAACAGAAAGAAAGCACCAAAAATAAAAATATCTACCCTAACGCCATCCGTTACAAGCGAAACAAAATCATCTACCAATTATTTATTTAAACTTTTTTTAGAAAAATAATATAATGATTGGTCAACAGGAACTTCAATCGGGACACCAAAAGTGAGAGATCGCTCTCAATATTTGTATGCATCCATTGGAAGTCAGTTCTGTTGGTATTTACCAGACTTAACTGCGCACCAACTAGATTTCATTAGTGGCTAGGAATTTGGTTCTAATATTCTATACGTTTGGGCCCATCCACAAAAAGACATTATTTACCTCGCTCTTAGTGACGGTGGTCCCGGCAGGAAGGGCTTTTACCACTCGATGCTCGCGTGTTCTATCGATAGAAAAACAGGAGAACCAGCAATTTTGGGACCTAAGCAACGGGTACAATATCGTCCCATCCACCTTTCTACTGACGAAAGAGGTGAGAACCTTTTTGTTGCGTATAATAATCCAAGTTCGATGTCCGTTCATAAAATCGAAGCCAATGGGGATATCGGTGATACGAGAATTCAATTATCTAAAGATCAAGCAGGAATATTTGGACATCAAGTAAGAATAACCCCAAATGGAAAAACTGTGATCCTTGTATGTCGTGGTTACGATGCGACCGATACTACGCCCGAAAAACCCGGCTGTTTAAAAATTTTTGACCTTACAGATGGGGAGATTTGCCACACCAAAACAATAGGTCCCTTCGGCGGGTTCGGTTTTGGCGCTCGCCACCTTGACTTTCATCCTAGCGGTCACTGCTTTTACCTTGCCATTGAGCGGCAAAGCGAACTCCATACATTTAAAATTGCGGAGCATGGAATATCTGATAATCCTTTATTCACCGCATCTACTTTATCAAAACCTTTACAGTCGGGGGTACGACAAGCAAATTCAGCAGTACACGTGCATCCCTCAGGAAAATTTGTTTATGTTTCTAACCGCACCTACCCTGCCGCCCCTATAAATGGTCGAGCACGTCCTAATGGAGAGGACAATATCGCTGTATTTGAAATAAATGAAATTTCTTATGAGCCATCATTAATTCAATCTGCTGACACATTAGGCTCACTACCAAGAACATTTTCGATCCATAATTCTGGAAAAATGCTGGTAGCCGCCAATTCAGAGGCCGCAAGAAAAATTAATTCCAAAGGCAAAGCCACTTCTTTGCCTTTGAGCCTTGTTAGTTACAAAATCGGAGAAAATGGAAAATTGGCACTCAAACATCAGATAAAATTTAAAGAAAAAAACTTACTGCTTTTCTGGGCGGGTTTTCTTTAGGGGAAAGGTAAAAAAAACTCGATAAAAATTAATCAGGTTGCTGATTAAATTTTTAAATCAAAAACTAGAAACACAACCATCAGAGTAGTAGAACAGAAGAATAACAAACTTGGGAAAAATATATGAGTATAAATGGAAAAGCTTACGTAGCGGGTGTTTATGAGCACCCTACTCGTAAGGCAACTGATAAATCGTTGGCACAATTGCATGCTGAGTCCGCTCTTGGTGCTTTGAAGGATGCCGGATTAACCAAGGACGACGTTGATGGATATTTTTGTGCAGGAGACGCTCCCGGGCTCGGCCCCCTCTCCCTAGTAGATTATATGGGTTTAAAACTAAAGCATCTTGATGCTACTGAAACTGGCGGATCCTCATATGTTTTGCATGTTGGTCACGCCGCAGAAGCCATCGCAATGGGAAAATGTTCAGTAGCTTTAATAACCCTTGCGGGAAGGCCAAGAGCTGAAGGAATGGCTACAGGAACGGCACCCCGTAATTACGGTTCTTCCGCACCAGATGTAGCATTCGAATTTCCATTTGGT
This sequence comes from Rhodospirillaceae bacterium, assembly GCA_002730675.1. Classification (GTDB taxonomy): domain Bacteria; phylum Pseudomonadota; class Alphaproteobacteria; order Thalassobaculales; family Thalassobaculaceae. Next base: position 3,299 of record PCAV01000105.1, read on the forward strand.
CCAACTGTGGTTAATATGTATGCAATGTGTGCTCAGCGGCATATGTACGAGTATGGAACGACAAGTGAGCAACTTGCATGGATAAAAGTTGCGGCATCTCATCATGCACAATACAACGAACATGCAATGTTGAAAAATGTTGTAACTGTGGACGAAGTTGTCAATTCGCCCATGATAGCAGACCCGCTTCACCGTTTAGATTGTTGCGTCATAAGTGATGGTGGAGGCGCTATTATCGTAACTTCTCCAGAAATAGCGAAAACCTTAAAAAGGCCTCTGGTAAAAGTAATTGGCGCTGGTGAAGCACCTAAACATCAGATGGGAGGCAAGATAGACTTGACGTATTCCGGTGCCGTCTGGTCCGGCCCCATGGCTTTTGAGGAGGCGCATGTTAAACCAACAGATATAAAATATGCTTCGATATACGATAGCTTCACAATAACAGTACTCATGCAGCTGGAAGATTTAGGGTTTTGTGAAAAAGGCAAGGGCGGCGCCTTTGTATCCGATGGGAATTTAATCGCCGGAACAGGTAAACTACCGTTTAATACCGACGGCGGTGGCCTGTGTAACAATCACCCAGCAAACCGGGGAGGTCTAACAAAGGTAATAGAGGCGGTTCGTCAACTTCGCGGAGAAGCTCATCCAAACGTGCAGGTTCAAAATTGTGATTTAGCTCTAGCTCATGGTACCGGTGGATCACTTGGAACACGTCATGGCAGCGCAACTGTTATAATGGAACGGGAGTAAATCTGATGACTGTAAAACAACGAACATTTCCGTCCCCGCTTGCAGACCCTGATACAGAGCAGTTCTGGTCTGCCGCAAAACAGGGGAAATTAATGGTGGGTAATTGTAATTCTTGTGGCGAAAAATTTTATTATCCGAGAAGTATCTGTCCTCACTGTGGGGACCAAAATGTCACGCTTGTCGAGTCCTCCGGCAAGGGCGTGATCTACTCGTGGAGCGTCCTACGTCGAGCCGATCCCCCCTTCGCCATCGCCTACGTTACCTTAAACGAAGGACCTACCATGATGACAAACATAATAGAATGTGATCTGGACAGTCTCGCCATTGGTCAACGAGTAAAATTGAAATTTTCTGAAACAGAAGAGGCTGACGGCCCTCCCGTGCCAACTTTTGTTTTAGATTAACAATTGGTAACTTTCGATTTAGGTGTCTCAGAAATCTGGGGCACCTAAGCTATTTATACTTTCTTAACTTGTTCGCCAGCGGAGCGTCCAGCCAGATAACCCAACGTCATTGCTGTCAGCAAACCATTTCCTGATAGGTATCCATCAACGCCTGTTCCTGACACCCCAACTGCAGCCCCACCACTTGCGAAAAGATTTGGCAGTTTTGATCCATCATTTTTCGTGGCTCGCGCTTGATTATCAACCACTATTCCACCTTGTGTATGGAAAAGAGCACCAGTAACTTTAACCAGATAAAAAGGCGGACCTTGAAGTTTCTTGTTATCTTCAAAAATGCGCCCAAATGGACAATTTAAATCAGCCTTTAAAAAATCGCCTATTTGTTCCAAAGACTTTTTTATCGTATCAACGGGAGCCCCAATTATATCTGCTAAGCTAGCAACTGAATTAGCAATTCTTATTGCTCCCGCTTCTTCTGCTCGCCGATAATCNTCAAACTCTAGACCTAAATTATGAAGGCGTTCATCAAAGACATTCCATGCAATACCTTCCGGTTGTCTCAGAACATTTAACGCTTGTTCAGAATACCCTTCGGTTTCGTTGGAAAACCTTACCCCATCACAATTCAGCTGTATTCCACCTTCCATTATAATGGCCCATGTAATTAACACCCCGTGAGGTGTCGCAACAGACCCATGCCCCTGGTAGGAACCCATTTGTGACAACCTTAGATTCAATTGCTTTGCCCATGATACCGAGTCACCTTTATTACCAGCATGGCCAAAATAAAGGCTATCAGACATTTCTGGAATGAACTCGTCAACCATAATACGGTTTCCTCCGAACCCGTTGCTTGCAAGGATCAAAGCATCACAACCAACTAGTTCTACCACTCCGTCTGGTCGCCTGATAGAAAGGCCTTGTATTTCACCATCTTTCCTCGCAAACAAGTCCTCTACTTGCGCAGAACAAACAACATCTACCCCGGCGTTCTCGGCAGCTTCGAGCAGGCTATTGATGAGTGCTGAGCCTGTTCTATTTGGATGGGCGTGCATCCTGTGGGTAGTATGTCCTGGATAAAGAAATTGATCTAAAAGAATAAATTCNTGCCCATGTTGATCTACCAACCAATGAAGAACCTCTGCTGATACAGAACAAACATTTCTAACAAACTGCACATCTGATTGATTTTTATTTTTTCTTTGAATGTCCTCCACAAAAATATCGACGGTATCGTTACTTGCTTTAGCATCTTGCCAGCGCGTGTTGCAGGCAGGAATGAAACCCGACGAAAGCGCCGTAGAACCGCTTGGTATGTTATCACGCTCGAATACCATAACGTCGACGCCATTGTCTTTTGCAGCAAGAGCCGCCACCAGACCAGCAGCTCCTGCTCCCACTATTGCGATGCCGACCTTATGGTCATATTTAATTGTCTTTTCAAACCGAACCTTGCTCAAACTAAGCGCTCCAAAATTTTTGAGCAGGTACAAATTTCGGCTACCGGAGCTAAAGCTGCAACAGCGGTCTCGTGAGTATCTAAGTTAAACGCCGCACAACCATCACTTAATAGAAAAGAATGATAATCCCGAACGTGAGCATCCCTCAGTGTTGACGCTACCCCACCATTCGTTACGATACCGGCAAAGACAAGATTATCTACATCAATCTTTTTCAACACCCAATCAAGCCTACTCATATAAAAAGCGGAAAACGCAATCTTCTCAATTTTTATGTCGACGGGGCTCAGAGTATCTATAATGTCGTGGCCCCAACTACCAGATTTAAAATCTCCCTCACCTAGGAACGGCCGAAGTTCTCTTAAATGCTCAGATATAAACGGCGTTCCATTTTTTCCCTCAACCAGAGTAAAGTGTGTAGAAATTACCCAACCATTTTTCGATCTAATTTTATCGGCNACAGGCTTCAATCGNTCCGGTAATGCTGATATCTCTGGTTTTGACATTCCATTTCGCCCNTAAGCACCATCTGGATGCAGAAAGTCGTTTTGAAGATCACATAAAAGCAGTGCAGTTTTTTCTAGATTTAATTTTTCCTTGCCAGCAGTCAATTTTCTACCCTTATCAAAAAGTTTCCATAATCGTCGACAGAACCGACCATATTGCCCTCTAAGAAAATTGTTGTATCAGGTTGTTCTAAAACGGCAGGTCCATTTATTTTTGCACCAATCGGAAGAGATAAACGATCAAAAATTTTAACTTCCAACCAATTACCATCACTGTAAACTGATCGTTTCCCAATTTCCGCCCNATTCAAACTNGAACTTNTAGAGGGCGCTAATAGTGATAAATCAAATTTTGCNCGGTGACCAATAACCGAAACTCTCACATTCATTACACGTATACTGATGTTGGAAAGCAATCTTCCATACTCGTGAAGGTACGCCTCTTCAAANGCTTTTTGTATCATTTCTCTNTNGACGCNTAAAGTATCGCCCAAAACTTTTAAGGCCAAAGGCACTTTAACGGTATGCGTTTGACCGACGTATAACATGTCCAATTCAAATAACTCCGTACGATTCTCGAGCGTGCTTCCGGAGCGATCTAAAACCTGATGCCCTTCTTTGCAATACGTCATCATTTGATTTTTCAAAGAAACTAAATTGAGTGTTTCTAACGAGTCGTTTATTGTCTGAACTTGATCATATCTCACGTCAGCTATGACACACCCCAATGCACTGGTAATTCCGGGAAACCTGGGAACTAATGCGCAATCTAACCCAACCTCCTTTATAAGAGCTCCTGCATGTAGGGCACCGCCGCCGCCAAATGGCATAGCAGCGAAAGTCCCGGGCTCATAGCCTCTTTCCACGGAAACTAATCTTATAGCATTGGCCATCTTTCCATTTGCAACTCGAAGAATAGCGTCTGCTGCTTCAAAAACATTTATTCCTAAGGGGTCGGCAACCTCTGTTTTAATTGCACGTCTTGCGGCCTCAACATCTAGCTTGTTAAGTTTACCACCGATAGGGTTTTCTGAATTTATTCTTCCTAATAAGACATTTGCATCAGTAACAGTTGGCGCCATGTTACCTAATCCATAACAGGCAGGTCCTGGATTAGAGCCTGCTGACTCCGGTCCAACTTGAAGTAAGCCACCTTCGTCAACTCGAGCAATGGAACCACCTCCTGCACCAATTGTTACTATTTCAACCATTGGTGTTCTAACAACCATTCCAAAACCAATAGAACTTTGTGCTGCAAGAGAACTCTCACCATTGACAATCAACGATACATCGAAGCTTGTACCTCCCATATCGCAACTGATTATGTTGGGATATCCTGCCACTGTTCCTATGTAACCAGCAGCAATGACACCGGCAGCTGGTCCAGACAATGCCGTTCTCACAGGCAGAGATTTTGCCCTCTCTAAGTTCATTACGCCACCATTAGATTGGACGATAAGAACCTGCCCCCTAAAGTTACGCTGTTCAAGGGATGTTTCTAACGTTTCCAAATAGTCACTAACCGGAGGTTGAAGGAAAGCATTTAAAGTTGCAGTCGAAGCCCGTTCATATTCTCTAATTTCAGGAAGGATTTCACTCGACGCCGTGACATGTGAATTTGGCCATATTTCTTGCACGGCTTCCTTGGCTTTTTCTTCGTTTTCACTGTTTACGTAAGAGTTTATAAACACGATTGAAAGCGCTGAACAGTTTTGTTGCAGAAGATACCTAGCTGCCTCCCTTACACCGCTCACATCAAGCTTAATATCTATCGTTCCATCAGCAAGTGTTCGCTCTTCAACCTCTAGTCGGAGATCCCTTGGAACGATGGGATGGAATGTCCCCCACAGGCCCCACGTAGTAGGCCGGTCTCTTCGGCGCATCTCCAAAACATCGCGGAAACCCTTTGTCGTGATAACCCCAGTTTTTGCACCTCTTCGTTCCAGAAGAGCATTGGTGGCAACCGTTGTACCATGAACTATTGTTGTAATCTGTTGGACATCGGATACACCGGTCGTAACAGCTTCTAGAAAACCTACAGATTGATCTGGCGCGGTGGTTGGAACTTTTGCAACGGATATATTCCCCTCATCCAAGTTCAAGACAAAAACATCTGTGAATGTCCCACCTACATCTACTCCAACCAAATCACCACGCTTCATTATATTAACTCGTCTGTCTAATTTTTTTTCGCGAAGCAAAGGTCTTCCCTTCATCAACCTCCCCTTCGTCATTTATGACAACACCATACTCAGAACTCGCCAATTCAGAACTAATGTATTCGAGTTTTACATCGTTTACTACGCTATGAATTTTTCGTTTATATGCTTTACCATAGCCCCCGCCACCAGGCGTTTCCAGGCGTACTGCTTGCCCCTTAGATAACGAGATATTCACCATTTTTGATGCTAATGGCGGTGACTTAAATTGTCTTTGGTACTCATAGGAGAATCTATTCAAAGCCCCATCACCGCCTCCAACTACACCAGGTGGCGCAAACTTGGAACGTTCTCCAAAAATAAAGGCCTTCGCTTCTTCTTCTAACAACTCAATTTCGTAAACCGCTCCNAATCCACCTCTATTTTCTCCTACTCCTCCGCTATCCTGACGAAGTGACCATTCTCTAAATTTTATNGGATATGCTGCCTCCAATATTTCCAAAGGAGGAATAGTTGCNGTNGAGATTGGCGCATTTCCATGNTTCAAGCCGTCNCCTAAAGGATGTCCACCGTGNCCTCCTCCAAAAAAAGANAACATTACCCAACGACTACCATCTTTTNTATATCCTGCTAANGAGAGAGCGTTAATNGTGCCATATGCGCANCCATTTGTCAGTTCAGGTGAAGCAAGTGCTAACGCCTGGAAAACAAGATCNATAATTCGAAGAATTGTCTCCGTATATCCTCCAACAGGCTTCGGAGCTTTAACCGATAAAATCGAATTTTCATCAATAATAAAATCAACAGGTTCAAGAACCCCGGAATTAGCAGGCACCTCTGGAAACACATGCTTCATAGCAACATAGCATGCCGCCACCGTTGTCGACCGAGAAATGTTAACAGGACCGAGACACGCTGGAGACGTATCACTAAAATCCAAGGTCATTTTTTCGCCGCTAATCTTTAGCTTAATTTTTAATGTGAGAGGGTCGTCACTAATACCGTCATTGTCCAGCCAATCTGTAGCTTCAAACTCCCCATCAGGTAACCTGCTGATATAAGCGCGCATAAGCTTTGATGCTCGAGCTTTCAATTCGGCGGTCGCCTCATGGACTAGGTCTTCTCCGTATTGGTCTAATAAGTCATTTAATCTTTTAGTACCCAGATCCAGAGCATTTATTTGGCCATTTAAATCACCATACAAACTACCAGGTAGTCTTGAGTTTGCAGACATGATATCGATGATGTCTTGTTGGAGAACTCCCCCTTTAAAAAGTTTAACTGGCGGGATAAGAACACCCTCTTGAAAACTCTCTGTTGCTGCCGGGTTATAATTTCCAGGAACATTTCCCCCTACGTCGTGATAGTGGCCCACAGATGCAAGGAAACAAAATATCTTTCCTGACCGATAAATTGGCTTTACTAGCCTGACATCAGAGAGATGAGTACCGCCGTCATATGGGTCATTAAAAATATAGACGTCACCTTCACGTAGGTCCCCGTCTTGATTTGCCTTTTGTATCACCGCTTTTACCGCAAATGACATCGCACCAACAAAGATGGGAAGTCCCGATTTACCTTGAATTAGTGTTTCTCCGGTTACGCTGTCATAAATTCCATGACTAGCGTCGTGTGCTTCGGCTATTATAGGATTAAAAGCACTACGAAAAAGCGTAGCATCCATCTCATCAGCAATTTGTTCGAGGCGACCACTCAAGACAGCTAAAGTTACAGGATCTAACAACTATTTAATCTTTCGGATCGGCATAGCGCTCGCCTTTTGCAAGCATTTCTGGTGTTCCTATGAGATCATTAAAGCCGCCAAAATCGAACATTCTATTGCGCCAAAGGTCCGTGGAGCCAGTCTTTTTTAATTGTCCCAAGTATTCCTGCATAGCGAACGAAACAGCTCGCACAGTCCCTCCTGGAAAAATAACAATTGAATAGCCTAGTTCTTCCAAATCGTCGGCACCTGATATTGGAGTTTTTCCCCCTTCTACCATATTAGCTAATAATGGTACCCGACCACTGAACTGGAGGTTCATTTTTTCCATTTGATCCCTATTTTCAGGAGCTTCAACAAATAAGACGTCCGCACCTGCTTCAAGATATTTCTCAGCTCTTTCTAAGGCACACTCGAAACCTTCCACCGCAATGGCATCAGTTCGTGCAATAATTAAAGTATCTTGGTCAACTCTTGTATCGACAGCAGCCTTCAGTTTGCCTACCATTTCCGATGCGGATACAAGTGTCTTCCCATTCAAATGGCCACATCGTTTTGGTAAATCTTGGTCTTCTAGTTGGATGGCCGAAGCGCCTGCCCTCTCAAACTCTTTCACGGTTCGCATTACATTAAGAGCATTGCCGTATCCTGTGTCACCATCTACCACAAGTTCAATATTGATACGCTCTCGTATAACTGTGACCGTATCAGCAACCTCACGCATACCGATTAGACCAATATCTGGACGCCCAAAACGTGTATAAGCAAGTGATGCTCCAGACATGTAAGCCGTATTAAAACCTGCCTGTTCAACAATAAGTCCAGACAAAGCATCGTATATCCCGGGTGCGACGGTTATTCTCTCGTCCGCGAGACGCGTTTTCAAATTATTTATCATCGATTGTTATCCCAATTCATTCAATGTTTTGTACCGATAACTCAAATCATAAGTTCAATATTACATAGGTATTTGTAACTATTAAAGTATGCCCTTGCTACAACTAGTTAAAAAAATAAGCGGACATAAGGTCCCACAAATAGCCCAAGCTTTGATATTTTTTGAATACAATCGCAATAAGTAGTGGAAGATTTAACTTAGTAATAAACGAGACGTTGACACACCTGCATTCCAATAATAAAAATCAACACTTCGATCATTTTAGGAAGCAAGGTTTGCAGGCCTAAGAAGCGTTGGAGGGGTGGCCGAGCGGCTGAAGGCGGCGGTTTGCTAAACCGTTATACTGGGAAACTGGTATCGAGGGTTCGAATCCCTTCCCCTCCGCCACCAAACTAAGTTTTCATAGCTGGTTGTTTAGTAATTATGAAGAGCTTATGTAATGCCTACAAAATATCTAAAAATGATCTTGAACTCACCTGTATATGATGTAGCGCAGGAAACACCTTTAGAGAGAGCTCCAAGATTAAGCGATAAATTAGAAAACAATATCTTTATCAAAAGAGAGGATCTTCAGCCCGTTTTCTCTTTTAAAATTCGGGGCGCTTATAATAAACTCGTCCAACTCAGTCCTTCCGAGAAGGAAAGAGGTGTCATTGCTGCGTCAGCAGGAAATCACGCCCAAGGCGTAGCTCTTGCTGCAGACAGGCTTAGAATAAAAGCTACAATTGTAATGCCAGAGACAACCCCGGAAATAAAAATAGACGGCGTCAAAAAGTTTGGCGCGAAAGTAATTCTGCGCGGGGATGACTTTTCAACGGCTTTCGCCAAAGCACAAGAAATAGCAAACCAACATTCCCTTGTATTTATTCCCCCATTTGATGATCCATTTGTGATTGCTGGTCAGGGCACAATAGCACTCGAACTTCTTCGTCAATATACGAAAAATATTCATGCGATTTTTGTTCCCATTGGCGGAGGCGGATTAATCGCTGGGGTTGGATCATATATAAAAATGGTACGGCCTGAGATAAAAATCATTGGGGTTGAGTCAGACGAATCTGCGTCAATGTATGCCTCTATTAAAAAGGGTCGTAGAATAACATTAAGAAATGTCGGGATCTTTGCAGACGGTGTAGCAGTTGCTCAAGTCGGCAAAGAACCTTTTCGCCTAGCAAAAAAGGTTATCGATGAAATTGTATTGGCCGATGTGGACCAGATTTGCGCAGCAGTCAAAGATTTATTTGAGGACACAAGAGCCATTGCGGAACCATCAGGAGCTCTAGCTGTTGCGGGGATGAAAAATTATATTAGAAACAATAAAATCTCCGACAAAACCTTGATTGCAATAAATTGTGGCGCGAATGTTAGTTTTGACCGACTGAGACACATTTCGGAACGAGCAAATTATTCTGAAGCTCGTGAAGCACTATTTGCAGTAACAATTCCGGAAAGAAAAGGTAGTTTTCTAGCATTTTGTAAAGTTCTGGGTAAACGCAGTATTACGGAGTTCAATTACAGATATTCAAGTTCGAAAGAAGCTCATATATTTGTTGGCCTGGCTCTAACCGAAGGACAACACGAAAGATTAAAAATCCAGAAAGTCTTCAGGCAACACGGTTACGAAACTGAAGATCTTACTGAAAATGATATGGCGAAACTCCATATTCGCCATATGGTTGGTGGGCGTTTGAATAGTGATGAAGTTGAGAGAATTTATCGATTTGAATTTCCGGAACGCCCCGGTGCACTTTTGAATTTTCTAACTAGAATGGGACAAAAGTGGAATATATCACTTTTTCACTATAGAAATCACGGCTCTGCTTTTGGTCGGGTTTTATGCGGTTTTCAAATTCCCCACGCTTTATTCCAAACCTTTAATGAGTTTTTAGAATCTCAAGGATATGAATATTCGGAAGAAACCTTAAACGCCGCCTACAATAAATTTTTGCATAAAATATAAAGCATAGACAATTAGATAAAAGCACGATAGCTCAAAGTGTAGTTATTTTTGTGAATGTTTCAGAATAGCGGAAGAAATAATGATGAAAAAAACACTATGTGTAATTGGGGCCACTGGTCTAGTAGGTTCCCATATAGTTAAGGCTGCTCTTGGTAAAGGTTACCATGTTAACGGGACAATGCGAAATTTGAATGATCTAGAAAGCGCTAGCTATCTTAAAAAATTAAACAATTCGAAAAACCTTTCACTCTTTAGTGCAGACATGAAAAACCCAAAAGATTTAGACGATCCTCTCTCTGGGACAGACGCAGTTTTTATAGCTTCACTCATCCCCACGTATTTTGGCAGTAATGGCAAGCCTGCCCGCGAGATGACAATCTCTGAAGGAAAAACTGAAATTATAAAACCGACCGTAGACGGATGCTTGAATATATTAGACGCCGCCAGAAGAAATAACGTCCAAACAGCCGTTGTGTGTTCTTCCACCTCAAGCACAAACCCTATCCCTTCACAACCATTCAAAAATGAAGTTGAACACTGGTCAGACGAATTGGAACAGTATAGTTCTGGAAAATTTACGTCGGCTGCTAAGACAGTTATGGAAAAGGAAGCAATAAAATATGCAAGTGCAAATGATATTCGACTTTCAATTCTTCTTCCAACAGGGTTGTTCGGGGAGGCATTGTTACCTAAGCACTTAGAACACAATCCCTTCAAATGGCTAAAAAGCCTAATTGAAGGCGGGGGTCCACGACACGATGCTGTCCCTAATAACTCCACCTCTATGATACATTTAGTTGATTTAGCTAATTTGTTCCTCGCAGCATATGAAAACCCAAATGCATCTGGGCGTTACTTTGGGGTTTATGGAAGTCTTCATTGGAAGGAAATTTACGAGGAATGCGCAAAACTTATTCCCAACATGGTTCAACCTACACCATTAACAGAACAACCATTACCTGCAACTACATTTGACTTTTCTCGCCGAGATAGTCTGGGTGTTTCCATAAGGGATTTTCCTACTTTATTAAAAGAAACGGTAGACTGGATAAAGAGTGATCCGTTTTCTAAATAAGACATTTAATAAGTAAAAAAGCTACTCGCATTTAAAATGCTGCCGATTCCACTCTATGTCTTGGAAAACAATAGTGTTCTGTCACTTGCACCTTTCATACGATGATACGATGCATATCTGCGCTTTTTTTTTAGCGAGTGAAATCGAATCTTGATCCATTAGTCGCGCAATTCTATCACGGTTTTCTTCGGAGTCTTTAAAGCCAGCGGTCGCACCAATTTGATACCACATGTAAGCCAGTGTTAAATTTTTTGGCACTCCCTCTCCATCGACATAGATATGCCCGATGAAAGAAGGGGCGCCTAAATGACCGAAAGATGTTGCTGTGGTATACCAACTAACAGCCTCCAAAAATCTTTTATCAGAGTAGGCTGCGAGTCCTCTCGAGAAAGCCTCGTTGGCCTTTTCTGTATTTACTTCCCCAAACGCCATAGAGCCAAAAAATGTTAATGCTAAAAGAAGACAGATGGAATCGCGTATTTTTTTCATAATAGTACCAAAGAGCTAATTCAACTCGTTATCGAAATCATAACTGGAAAACCTTGTGTCAGAACAGAAAAGTATTTCAGTGACATGGCTTTTTCATGAAAATATTAAAAATGCCAGTCTGGATACAAAAACCAAACGATTAAAAGTATTCCTAAGCCAACGTACGAGATGGGCATAAATAAGTTCAGACTTTCACTTTTTTTAAACCAACGCTCATACATACCAAGTAAGAGGTGACATGCCATTAGTATCAATACAATAGGTACCAGTGGATTATAGCTATTACCCAAAGCTAGCTAGTCTCCCTTGCGCAACCGAAAAATAAGCGCTACCAAGAAAACAAAAACTACTAGTAAAATACCGATCCAAATCATAGGAACCATTTGCCGTTTTAGAGGATCTAATTTTTCTCAANCAGCCGTGCTTCCGTTTCTGCNAACTCCTTGATTGTCATTCTTTTATCTANAGGCANCGAATCAAANATCGTTTCGGCCTGTTGATAGTCAGATTGGCTGCCGGTATCAGCTGCCTTAAAGAGCCGTCGAGCGACGCCAGCGGTACCAGAATTCTTGGTGCTTTCCGCTAAGATCCTAAGGTATTGCCTTGTCTCATCATCGACGTCTGCCATGTATTACCTCTCAAGAAGCGCTAAAACGTATACGGTAGGAAAATATCTTTATCTAAGCAGGAAAACAACCCATCATTTATCAAAAAAATATTTTTCAACTAGACCTTTTTCTAATCTTATTTTGATTACTNAGAAAACGACAGTACGACGNAATCCTAATCAATATAAATTCGTCACAAGAATTCTTGAATAACTGGCGAATTCTATTTCGATAAGATACTTTACTACAACGATAAAAACAAACTTCGCTTTATTAACTATGATTCTACCACTCTCTTTTGGCCTAGTCGCCGCGTTAGGATTCGCCGTAATGTTTGCCTTAGCAAAAGGATTAGGTGATGACTTCTCTGGGCAACAGTTAGTATTTTTTAGGAGCCTAATCGCTCTTCTAATTTTTATGCCATTTTTTTTCAATAACCACGATCTTCTAAGGACAAACCGACCGAAAATTCATATGCTGAGAGCAATTTTGGGACTGGGATCCATGGCCTGCCTTTTTGTGGCCGCCGCCAAGATACCTTTAACGATATTAACCCTTATAATTTTCACTATGCCATTATTCGTCTCACTTCTTTCTTTCCCAGTTTTAAAGGAACGCGTGGGTTTTTTAGGGTCGTTATCGGTAATATTCGGTTTTATTGGAATAACTATAGCGGTAGATCCTTTTAATGAATCGCCCAATATTTTTTTAGCCGTCGCACTATTAGGATCTTTTTTATATGGGTTGGCTGTTTTATCGATACGGCAATTGAGCAAGACAGAACCGTCAGGGACAATGTTTTTTTATTTTACTCTTTCTTGCACGTTGGGATCCGCCATGTTTCTTCCCTTTGGTTGGACATTCCCAAGTACAATCGATTTGCTATTTTTATGTGGGATGGGTGTCGCAGGTGGGCTCGGGCAATTTGCTATGATCAAAGCATATAAATTGGCACCTGCAAATTTTGTTGCCCCCATAGAGTATACACAGTTTATCTGGGCAGTAATTTTTGGATTTATTTTTTGGAACGAGACACCAACTTTGAATATCTATCTCGGCGGCGCAATTGTCATAATTTGCACTCTGCTTTTATCAAAAACTAATCGTCAAAGTACTTAGTTTTAAAGCTCTACATCCCTTCTATTAGCATCCATTGCTTGATCGTGGTTAGAGACTCCCTCATCTCTTTCCATGGTTTGTAATCAGGGTCATTTATGAATGCGTCATATTTTTCTCTCGAAGGGAACTTTAGCATTACGATTCGTTCAGGTTGCCAGTCTCCCAAAAAGATTTCTGCAGCACCACCCCGACAACAATATTCTCCACCATGCCGAGCAACGTATTTTGGGGCTGCTGCTTTATACTTTTCATATTCGACAGGGTCGTGCACTTCCGCATCCAAGATCATATAAACCGACATAATTTCCTCCTTTTATACAACACTTTGATATTAAACTACTCACTTAGTAAAATTGAGGCGACCGCCGAAGTGAGAACCTCACATCCTAAAATAATATCATCCTCGTGACTGTCTTCGTCAAAATTATGGCTTATCCCATTAATAGACGGAATGAACAGCATACCACATGGAAGTTTTTCATGAATGACCATTGGGTCATGCCCTGCAGCACTCGGCATGTAACGCCATGCATTTGGTGTGATTGCCTGAGCCGCTTTCGAGAGATGTTTTTGAAAACTAGAATCCATTTTTGAGGGTCGGATCACTTCTCTTCCGGGGCGAACATCTACTTTGATTTCGGTTTTATTCTCAATCTCTGAAACTATTTTTCGCACTTCTCCTTCCAAAGAATCTAGGATCCGCTCATCTTGATCCCGAAACTGCAAGGTAAGTTCTGCAGCACCCGGTACGATAGAAGACGCACCAGGTTCTACGGTTGCATTTCCAATAGTCCAAACCGTCGTTTCATTTGCCAAAGTTGGAAATTGGTTATTTATTCTGTAGGCAGTTTCGAACATAGCCGTTGCCGCGTCTTTCCGACGCTTCATCGTTGTCGTTCCTGCATGGTTCTGTTCACCCTTAAAACTTATAATAAGCGCGCGTATTCCAACAATTGCGGTTACAATTCCAATTTTCTCACTGGCCTCTTCTAGATAACAACCCTGTTCAATATGAGCTTCAAGGTATCCTAAATACCTATCTTCTTCAATTTTAAGCCTAGGTGTATTATCTAAGCCAACTCTTTTCAACGCGTGCTCTAATTTTTCACCCTCGCGGCTTACAGCTAGTTTTTCCAACTCGGGATTTAAGGTTCCGCACCAAGACCTGCTGCCTAAGCACGATAAAAAATTACTTTCCTCGTCTTGCCAAGAAACGACGTCCACTGATAACTGACTTGTATTATCGTTTTCATGAAGGGCTCGCGCGACCTCCAAACCATAGATCACTCCTAATGCTCCATCTAGCCATCCACCTTCTGGTTGGGTATCCGAATGCGATCCTAAAAGAATACTTGTACCTATTTTTCGTGACCGGCCCAGAACATTTCCAACACCGTCTATTGTCGTATCAAGATGAGCATCCTCGAATCTTTTTTTCAACCAGTATCTTGCCTCCATATCAGAGTCACTAAAAGCTGGACGTACAACGCCAGAGCCAATCCCACCAATTTTTCTCAGTTCACGTAAAT
>PCAV01000106.1 GCA_002730675.1 Rhodospirillaceae bacterium
AAATCAGCCGCACTTCACCTTCCCAAAGAAAAGCACCTAAACATTGCATTAGCAATCGGCTCTAGTGAGCCAAGAAAACAGTGGGGCACTGAGAACTTTATCAGGCTGGTGGAATTACTGACAAATACACTTAGACCAAATATAGTATTAGTTGGTGGGGACGAAGACGCGGAAATGGCTGTAAACATTTGTGAACACTTCGAAAATCCAAGGTGGATAAAGCAACTGATAAATCATCCCATATTAGAAGCCGCTGCAGTCACGAAATTCTGCCAAGTCTGTATTGGAAATGATACTGGAATATTAAATGTCGCTGCAGCCGCCGGAACGCACGCCTTTGGTATTTTTTGCGGCTCAAGACCTTTAAACCCCGATCCACTAATTATACCTATTGAAGCCGGCGAAACTAAAAAGGGCTGCTTTCAAAATACAATAACCCCAAAAATGATCGTTGAACAACTAATTGCGGCCGGTTTCACGAAGTAGTGCACCGCATGCATTGAGTACAGTTTCAACTGAAAGCCCCCCCATTAAGCTATTTGTTGGGTCGGGGCGGAAATCTGGATGTCTCGATAATTGTTCGAAAGACTCACTAGTTCTAACGTATGCACATCTTGAGCCCCACGGCCTATAATTTGCGTCGCGGGTAGGACCAAACAAACCTAGTGTCGGGGCACCAACCGCTGCGGAAAGATGCATGAGGCCACTATCGTTGCCAACATAAAGCGTAGCTCTTTCAAGAACAGCTGCTACATCAAGGAATGGTATCGCACCAACCAAGTCTATTCTTTTTCCGAAAGGTATTGCATCGAGTATTGGCTTTGCAATTAATTCTTCGCCAGGCCCCCCCACTACAGCTATGATAGCGGATTGCAGGCTACGGAAATTACTAGTTAATAGATGCACTAGATTTGAAAATCTGTCTGCTTCCCAAATTTTTGCGCCCCAATTCGCCGTGGGTCCAATAACAATCAAAGATTGTGCCATTCGCTCACCTAGAATGTCATCAGCAAATTTTTTGTTCTCTTTGCTAAGCCAGATATGTGGAGGATGGGGAGTGTTACTTTTGAACACATTTTTCATATCTTCAATGCGATGTATTTTTTTATTCTTCTTTTTATATATCACGCGTCTTTTTGTAGGTAAAAACCAAGCTATTGCTGATCCTCGCAAATCTACAACCAAATCCCACCGTTTTAGAAAAGTTGAAAAGTACAACCTTCGCCAATGTCCCAATAAAGAATCTTTGCGCATTGTTATGACTGCTTCAAGCCCGGGCACATTATCAAATAAGTCCTTAGCAACAGGCCCACAAGCAATAGTAAATTTCGCCATTGGATGGTGATCTACGAGATACTTTAAAATACCCGTCGTGAGAATAGCATCACCAACACGGCTGGATGTTATAAAAAGAATTTGCATTTATAATGCCCGATAAAAACGATAATGATAACACCCGATCAAAATAAACCAATTNCAAACAAGNAATCGGATAAAATTANCAAAAATTATTTATAGTCTTTATTATCACCTAATAGTAGAACTATTANTCNATACGAACTTAGNGATTTATATTGTTAAATAAAAATATCCAATTTATTGATTCCAAAANGCTGAGTGATTGGTTGGCTAAAGGCATCGTATCTCTTTTTGATGTTCGAGAAGAAAATGAGTTTGCAGCTCAACAAATTCCTGGGGCTATATCGCTACCTCTGTCAAGTTTTGATGCATCGCAAATACCAACCGGTTCCCAGACTCACATCGTATTTCATTGCCAAAGCGGTATAAGATGTGGTGTTGCTGCCCAATTGTTACAAGAGGCGGGTTTTTCTAAAAACATTTATCGATTAGCAGGCGGTATTTNAAGTTGGAAAGCCGCCGGAGNACAGGTGCAGATCGGAAATGTTTGAANTTTTTCTATATCTAGTTTAGTACAACCTTTCACCAAAAGCCTTTTTTAAGGACATTCTTATCAANTAGTGTCATATTTAAAGTAAAANCTTCATTTTTAAGANCTCAANTGGATAACATAACATGCACGTTTATCTCCCCATCGCGGAGATGTCTGTAAATATCTTTCTGATTCTNGGCATGGGTGGAGCTGTCGGGTTTCTTTCTGGCTTATTTGGAGTTGGNGGCGGCTTTTTAATGACGCCCCTGTTAATATTTATAGGTGTTCCANCTCCGGTCGCTGTAGGAACNGAAGCAAACCAAATTGTCGCTAGCTCTGTTTCAGGCGTTTTGGCGCACTGGCGGCGTGCCAACGTTGANTTCAAGATGGGTTTTGTTCTTCTTCTTGGAGGCTTTGCNGGCTCTTCCCTCGGCGTGGTATTATTCAAGTATCTTCAAAACCTAGGTCAATTAGACCTTGTGATAAAGCTCTCTTATGTGCTCTTNCTGGGCATAATTGGTTTTCTAATGCTTTGGGAGAGCTCAAGAACTATAATNCGGTCTAGATCTGCGGCAGCTAGACGAGGCAAATTGCACCAACATAATTGGTTGCACGGATTACCTCTTAAGATGCGATTTCGAAAATCAAAACTTTACATAAGTGCAATATTACCATTCCTCATTGGCGCCATAATTGGCATTTTGTCAGCTGTCATGGGAGTTGGAGGTGGTTTCATAATGGTACCAGCAATGATATACCTTCTTGGAATGTCTACCTCACTGGCGATCGGAACCTCTCTATTTCAAATCATCTTTGTAACGGCTAATGTCACATTTCTCCAAGCGTTAACAGTCCAAACGGTAGATATATTGCTCGCCGTGCTTCTCCTGACCGGCGCTGTAATTGGCGCTCAGTTTGGTAGTAGGTACAGTGTGAGGATGAAAGGAGAGCAATTAAGAGCACTACTTGCACTTTTAGTTCTCGGTGTTTGCGTTAAAATGCTTTTTGATCTTACAACGGCGCCTGATGATTTATACTCTCTTGCCCCTTCAATGAACTGACTTCCATCTAATGGCCCAACTTTCATTTNGAATTATTTTTGTATTGNTTATTATTATATGTGCTGACGGAGTTTTCGCCAAATCTNGCGAAGTCGTCGTGGACTTATCCGCAAATAAAGTCAAAGTAAATAGTTCCTTCGTTGGAACCAATGTCATGGTTTTTGGCACAAAAAAACCGTCTGAAANTATTGTGATACTGATTATTGGACCTAGCGAAAAGATTGTNGTTAGAAAAAAACAACCTNTTGGTGGGATATGGGTTAATGGTGAGAAACAAGAATTCCAAAATGTTCCGGGATTTTACGCTATTGCGTCAACTCAGCCACTAAATCAAATAATAAGCCCGCATTTACTGAAGCGCTACGAAATAGGGATCCGTAATCTCATGGCTAATCGCCTTCTTCTCAGGAAAACTGGGGGTAATAAATTCGATANAGCTTTCAAAGAAGCACTTATAAGAGGAAAAAAGAGGCAATTACTATTTTTAGACGAGCCNNTAAAAATAAANGTCATTTCAGATCAGTTATTTAAAACAAGCTTTCATTTCCCCAGTAATATGACNACAGGAAATTANACAGTTAAAGTTTTTGCATTTCAAAAAAAGAAATTCATAAGCATGACTACAAAAAATATCTCCGTCGAGAAAACCGGGATTGGCGCTGATCTTTTTAGATTTGCGAAAGAACAAAGCGCGTTATATGGTATATTAGCGATAATCATAGCAATGTTGTCAGGCTGGATTGCAGCAGTAATTTTCCGCAAGATATAAGGACGGAATTTTATGACCGACGTAGTAAAAAAAGTATATGATACCGAGGATGACAATCAGCGCATATTTTTAGTAGTAGTTGATAACTCTGAAGAAATGCTCGTGGCCCTGAGATTTGCATGCATGCGAGCAAAGAGTTTGGGTGGGCGGGTCGCACTATTTCGCGATATAGAACCATCTGATTATCATCATTGGGCTGCTGTGAGCGATCTAATGCAACAAGAAGCACGCGAAGCTGCTGAAGAGAGATTGAATGAATTAGCTCAGGAAGTCGTTGAATTGTCAGGCCAAATTCCAGCCCTATACATACGAGCTGGGCCTATCGAAGAAGAGTTGATAGCCCTTATAAATGAGGAACCAACAATTTCGGTGCTTGTTTTAGCGGCCAGTGCTAGTAAGGATGGTCCAGGCCCACTAGTCAGCCATCTAATTGGGAAAGGTACTAACTCGTGCCGAATTCCTATCACTATCGTTCCAGGAAATCTGAGCGCCTCCCAAATTGATGCTCTTGCCTGAATTTTCTACGAGTAACAAATTCCCTTAAAGTTATTTCTAGTTTTGGCCCATAATTAAATTTATCAGCCTATCCGTAACCTCACTAGTAAGTGCGTTACCCTGGAGATCCGAAGGTAAAACTTTTCTTTCTTCAGTCAACCTTTCTATAGCAATCATTAATTCGCTAGCGGCGTTGTGCTCACCCAAATGCTCCAGCATCATACAAGCTGACCAAAACGTTCCTATTGGATTTGCTATTCCTTTTCCCATTATGTCAAAAGCAGAGCCATGGATTGGCTCAAACATGGATGGGAATTCCCCAGAAGGGTTTAAGTTTGATGTTGGAGCTATTCCCAGGCTTCCGCTTAGAGCGGCGGCTAAATCGCTAAGAATATCTGCGTGCAGATTCGTAGCCACGACAACATCTATTGAACTTGGATTTAATACCATTCTTGTTGTCATTGCATCCACCAACATTCGATCAATATCTACATCACCATATTCAGTAGATAGATTGTCAAAGATATCATCCCACATAACCATTCCATGCCGCTGGGCATTTGATTTTGTTACAAATGTTAACTTTTTTCGTTTTCTCGATCGCGCTAACTCCAGAGCAAATCTTTGTATACGCTCAACACCACTTCGCGTAAACACAGAGACATCCAAACCAACCTCCTCTGGGTGCCCCGTATGAACCCTTCCTCCTGCACCAGAATATTCACCCTCAGTATTCTCTCTAACAATCACCCAATCTATACTATCTGTCGAAACATTTTTAAGAGGGCTAGAAATTCCCGGAAGTAGCCGTACTGGCCTAACATTTGCGTATTGGTCAAAAGACTGGCAAATAGCCAATCTTAGCTCCCACAGAGAGATATGATCTGGAACCCTTGGATCACCCGCGGAACCAAAAAAAATAGCATCAAAGTCACGTAATTGCTTAAGACCGTCAATTGGCATCATTTTATTATTCTTAAGAAAATATTCCGAGCCCCAATCAAAAACCTCAACTTCTAATAAGAAGTTCCCCAATTTTTCTGTTAACGCTCTGAGAACCCTCAGTCCCTCGTTTATCACTTCGGGACCAATACCATCGCCAGGAATCGAAGCTATTTTGAAAGTTTTTACCAAAGCGAGCTATCCAATTTGCATCCCATGAAAAAGAGATTTAATGTTTTCATCCAATTTTATATTAAGCTAAAAGCTGTAAACATATGTATTGTAATAAAACTTACCACGCCCACAATAAAGGCTGCTATTAGACCAGCAGCAAAAGGTTTTAAGCCCATTGCTCTTAATTCATTTGCCTTTGTCGATAAGCCTAAAGCAGCCATAGCTATGCTTAAACATACACCAGACCCTACTTTAACCATCTGAATTATATCGGCCCATAAACTCTCAGTAATTGGCAACATATTCTCAGTCACAAGGTGGTCTCCAGCAGTGCGCACGATCACCATAAATACGAAGCCTAATACGAAAAGAGGGAAAACGCTTCTTAGGGAATATTCCTTCACGTTGCGTTCTCTCGCATAGATGTATGCAAATAGTGGTATCATTGCTAATAGAAATGTATTCCTTACTAGCTTAGTTATTGTTGCCACCTCGAGAACTTTGGAACTAGAATATTGCTGCTCGTAAATTAATCCCGATGCCGCAACTTGAGCAGTTTCATGTATCGCTGTCCCTAAGAAGAGCCCTATCGCACTTTGGTTTCCAGAAAATGCTTCATGAGCAATGTATGGGTATAAAAACATGCCCAGAATTCCAAAAACCGTAATATTTGCGATGGCATACGTTATCTCACCCTTCTTTGCGTTTATAACAGGAGCCATCGCGACTATCGCACTTGCTCCACAGATGGAAGTTCCAATGGCGATTAAATACGACATTTTAGTGGAAACATTTAATACTTTCCTCAGCAGACGCACTGCAATTATCACCGTAGCTATACAAAGTACTACTAGTGGAATCGAAATTGATCCGTATTCTAATACATCGCTTAGACTAATCCGGATACCTAAGAGGATTATTCCGAAGCGGAGAACATAACGTACTGAAAAATTTATCCCACCCTCAAACATTCTGGGAAGTTCTATGAAATTGCTTATAAAAATACCAATCAACACAGCAAACAACACAACCGATATTGGACTTTTGGCATAAGATAGTAGGTCCTGCCCGACAAATGAGCTAACGAAGTCAGCTACGAAGTAGATGAGGGTAGCCAAAATTACGCCTGGCAATAGAGTTTTCAACTGTTGCATTTCAACGCCTTACATTAAAAGAGTTTGGTTTTTCATCAGCGAACTCAAAAAGAATAAATATCGTTCAAAAAAGTTAATGGTTTAAAAACTTACATTTCAACAAGTGATTTAAAGCTTTCTTGGGACAACCAATGATCGTTTGAGTCGCTTGCATACTTGAATTCTTTCGATACTGCCTTGACACCAAAGTTTTCATAATCAGCCATGTTCAAATTTAAAAACGGCGTCAAGATAGCATATCTATCAGAAAACTCTACTGTGGCTCGGGCGTCGTCCTCTGAAATCATGAGCTCATGCAACTTCTCACCAGCTCTGATACCTATTTCCCTATGCAAAAGACCTGGAGCCATACTATGTGCCAGATCCGTGATTTTCATTGATGGTATTTTTGGGATAAAGATTTCACCTCCCTGCATTATTTTTAGGCATGAAAGCACAAAGTTTATACCCTGATCCAACGTTATCCAAAATCGTGTCATACGAAAGTCCGTGATTGGTAATTCAGTAGCCTTTTCTTTAATAAGTTTTTGAAATAGAGGGACCACACTCCCTCTCGAACCAATCACATTACCATATCGCACAACCGAGAAGCTACACCCTCCCGCCCCCGATAAATTATTACCGGCAATAAAAATTTTATCTGCTGCTAACTTCGTGGCTCCATAGAGATTAATTGGATTACACGCTTTATCTGTGGAGAGCGCTATGACCTTTTTTACTCCAGAACGGATGGCCGCAGTGACTACATTTTCTGCTCCATTTATATTTGTTTTGGCTGCTTCGAAGGGATTGTATTCCGCAGTTTGAACATGTTTCAGCGCTGCCGCATGGATAACATAGTCAACGCCTCGCATAGCGAGTTCAAGACGAGCTGCATCTCTTACATCACCAATGAAAAATCTGATTGGGCCGCCCGCTACAACAGGGAATTCTTGCGCCATTTCGTATTGTTTCAACTCATCTCGCGAAAATACAATGCATCTGGAGACGTCGTAAGTATTTATAACCTTACGAACAAAGGCTTGACCAAATGAGCCCGTACCACCAGTTATCAAAATAGATTTGTTACTCAATTTTATTTGATCATCGTCAAACTGGTAAAACATCATCTTAATTCTCTTGCTTGTGCCTTTTTAAACTAAAGCAATACAACTTTTACATGATCTAAAAATTCTGTTCCACGCCAAGTATATCAGCCAACACCGAAACAACAAAATCTACTTCTGCCAATGTCATATCTGGCCATAGTGGTAAGCTTAGGCATCTAGAGTAATACGATTCGCAACCCCTTAATGAAAATGTACCATAGCGCATTTTATAGTAGGGTTGTTTATGGACAGGAATATAGTGGACTTGTGTTCCAACGCCCAAATCAGACAATTTCCGCATTACATCTACCCGCTTGATATCTAATTTTTCGAAATCAATTAATGCAACAGCTAGATGCCATGCTGGCTTACAGCCACCTATTGTCTCGATAGGTTTAACATATGGACCAAGCGTTTTTAGGCAAATCGAATACCTTTCTCGAAGCTTCTCTCTTTTTTTGACAAACCCTTCAAGCTTTGATAGTTGGCTTCTTCCAAGAGCGCACTGAATATCGGTTAGACGGTAGTTGAAGCCCAAGCTATGCATTTCGTAGTGCCAAGGGTCAGAAGCTAGCTCATTGGTATCTCTAACCATGCCATGATTTCTATAAAGTCGAAGTTTTTCGGCAAAATTCGTGTCATTAGTTGTTACAACACCCCCTTCCCCGGAAGCTATTGTTTTGACCGCATGAGACGAAAAAGCTGCAGCGTGGCTATAATAGCAAGAACCGGTTTTTAGAGATTTTTCTGGCGACAATATCTCTGAGCTCCCTAATGCATGACAGGCATCCTCTAATAATACTATGTCCCCGGCACACTCTTTAAGATTTCGCATGCTTGCGCATTGTCCATTTAAGTGGACTGCAATTATAGCCTTGGGCTCGACGTTTGATTTGCCTAGGGCGTAACTTAGGTGCTCTGTATCTAGTAAACCCGTTTCTGGGTTGACATCTGCAAAGTAAACCTCTGCTCCCGTGTAACGAACAGCATTGGCGGTGGCTAGAAAAGTAAGGGATGGAACGATAACCCAATCACCCGGGCCTACCCCCAATCCCATTAACATTAAGTGGAGGGCCGCCGTACCGCTTGAACAGGCCACAGCATGTTCCGATCCAACAGCATCGGAGAACGCATTTTCAAAAGAATTAATGCTGGGTCCAGTTGTTAACCAATCCCCTCTGAGGACATCTACAACAGCGGATAT
>PCAV01000107.1 GCA_002730675.1 Rhodospirillaceae bacterium
CTCACGGTTCGCTTTATTTTATTCCTATCTATCTCACGACACTCGTGGCGGGAGGTATCTGTGAAGTAGTTTTTGCGACGGTTCGCGGTCACGAAGTTAATGAAGGATTTCTAGTCAGCTCAATGTTATTTGCTCTAACGATGCCGGCGTCAGCACCACTATGGCAGGTTGCTCTTGGTATTGCTTTTGGTGTTGTGGTCGGTAAGGAGGTCTTTGGAGGCACTGGAAAAAATTTCTTAAATCCGGCGCTGACTGGTCGTGCTTTCCTCTATTTTGCTTATCCAGCAAATATGTCGGGCGATAGTATATGGACCCCCGTAGACGGCTTTTCAGGAGCTACAGCATTGGGAATGGCGGCTGCCGAAGGCATTCAGTCCTTAGCCGCTATAGGGTTGAGTTGGGGTGATGCGTTTTGGGGATACATGCAGGGATCTTTGGGCGAAACCTCAACGTTCGCGTGTTTTCTGGGGTTGGCATTCCTTTTGGTAACTAAAATTGCAAATATTAGATTAATAATCGGTTGTCTTGCGGGCATGATAGCCTTTTCTTCCCTTTTAAATTGGATAGGTTCTGACACAAATCCAATGTTCGCCATGCCTTGGTATTGGCACTTGGTTCTTGGCAGTTACGCCTTTGGACTTTGCTTTATGGTAACGGAACCTGTTTCAGCCAGCCATACAAATTTGGGCCGTTATATCTATGGTGGATTGATTGGAGTTATGGTAGTCATGATACGAGTTCTTAATCCGGCGTTTCCTGAAGGTATGATGTTGGCCATTTTATTCGCTAATATTTTTGCTCCCTTAATAGATCACTTTGTCGTTCAGGCAAATATCAGACGGAGATTAAGCAGAAATGTCTGATTCCCAAGAGCATTCCGTTACCGGTGGAATTTTAGCGAGATTTCTGTCTCTCCCGGTGGACAGTTTACCTAGAACTCTCTTCATGGCTGTTGCACTCTGCTTGTTTTGTTCAATGATTGTTGCCTTGGCCGCAGTAAACCTGAAGCCGATGCAAAGTTATAACAAGCTTCTTGATAAAAAAATAAACATTCTTCAAGTGGCGGGTTTATACTCAGACGGTGTAGACGTAGAAAAAGTTTTTAGCTCTTTTGAGCCAAAAATTGTCGAGATTTCTACGGGTAAGTTTACAGATAAGTACGACCCCTCTTTGTTTGATGACAGGTCAGCAGCATCCGATCCGGAACTCAGTGTTGCCTTGGATGAAGACCCTGCTTTGATTGGAAGAAAACCGAAGTTTGCAACAGTTTATCTGTTGAAAGGAAGTGGTGGCGAATTAGACAAAATAATACTTCCAATATATGGCTATGGATTATGGTCAACCCTTTATGGTTTCATAGCATTAGAGAAGAACGGTAACGATATTTTTGGTCTCCAGTTTTATGAGCACGCCGAAACGCCAGGGCTTGGAGCCGAAGTCGACAACCCAAGTTGGAGACAGCAGTGGCGAGGAAAAAGTCTGCGCGACGAGAACGGTAATTTAATGATTAGCGTGGCTAAAACTTCGAGTAATAAAAAGTTCCACATTGATTCGCTTGCTGGTGCTACATTAACGTCTAGAGGCGTTGATAATCTTGTCAAGTTCTGGATGGGAGATGCTGGGTTCGGGCGATTTTTAGAGAATCTGAAAGTTGGGGAAGCTTAATGTCTCAAACAAAAAAGGATTTATTGATTGACCCTCTAGTGGATAATAATCCAATTACTCTTCAAGTTTTAGGTATATGTTCTGCACTTGCGGTCACCTCTTCACTAAAAGTTGCAGCCGTGATGGCGCTCGCGGTTATTGCAGTCACTGGCTTTTCTTCAATGTCAATATCTGTACTGCGTAACCATATTCCGACGTCGATTCGTATAATAGTACAAATGACCATCATTGCTTCACTAGTTATTTTGGTCGACCAAATACTTAAGGCTTTTGCATATGAAATATCCAAAACGCTATCTGTTTTCGTCGGCCTCATAATAACAAATTGTATTGTTATGGGCCGTGCAGAGGCGTTCGCTATGAAAAACCCCCCCGTTGCATCGTTTTTGGATGGTGTCGGAAATGGATTAGGCTACGGGCTCTTGTTGCTTGTTGTGGGTGTGGTGCGGGAACTTTTTGGGGCCGGCTCATTATTTGGGATCACAATTTTTGAAACAACAAATAATGGCGGGTGGTATGTACCTAACGGTCTACTTCTACTCCCCCCCTCCGCATTTTTTATAATAGGTCTTTTGATTTGGTGTGTCCGAACCTGGAAGCCAACTCAGGTCGAGGAGCGAGAGCATCGTATTCAAACGGTAGAAGAACACTGATGGCAGATTTGGTCTCATTGGCGGTGAAAGCCATATTTGTTGAGAACTTGGCACTTTCGTTTTTTCTAGGGATGTGCACTTTCATTGCAGTNTCTAAAAAGATNGCAACTGCAATAGGGTTGGGTATATCAGTCATGGTAGTTCAGGTAATTACAGTGCCAACTAACAACGTAATNTTAAACTANNTACTTAAGCCNGGGGCACTTGGTTGGGCAGGGTTCCCAGATGTCGACCTCACNTTTTTAGGNTTAATATCGTATATNGGGGTCATAGCAGCGATGGTNCAAATTGTTGAAATGATCCTAGATAAATATTTTCCTCCCCTNTACAATGCCTTGGGAATNTTNCTGCCCTTAATCACCGTAAACTGTGCCATTCTNGGCGGATCACTTTTNATGGTTGAGAGNGATTATAATTTCAGTGAAGCAACGGTTTACGGTATCTCTTCAGGATTNGGGTGGGCTCTTGCTATTACAGCGATGGCTGGGGTGCGAGAGAAATTGAAGTATAGTGATGTTCCGGATGGATTGCAGGGGTTAGGTATTACGTTCATTGTTGCCGGGTTGATGGCTATGGGTTTTATGTGTTTTTCTGGTGTAATGCTATAAGGAAATAAATTATGGAGACATTCGGACTTGGCGTGGTTTTTTTTACGCTCATAGTTTTGTCATTAGTGGCTGTAATCTCTATTGCGCGATCAAAGTTTGTGTCGTCGGGCGACGTCAATATTATTATAAACGATGAGAAAACAATCAGCGTGCCTGCTGGTGGAAAATTATTGCAAACTCTCGCCTCGGCCCAACTGTTTGTGCCATCCGCATGTGGCGGCGGCGGGACATGTGCGCAATGTAGGGTGAAAATTCACACTGGAGGTGGCTCCATACTACCTACCGAAGAGGGCCATATAACGAAAAGAGAAGCTGCATGCGGAGACAGGTTGTCGTGCCAGGTCGCGGTTAAGCAAGATATGAGGATAGAAGTACCTGAAGAAGTCTTCGGTGTTAAGAAGTGGCAATGTAAAGTGAAGTCTAACCATAACGTTGCAACCTTTATAAAGGAGTTGGTGCTTGAACTTCCGGAAGGCGAAGATGTGAACTTTAGAGCTGGTGGATATATTCAGATAGAAGCGCCGGCACACTCCTTGTCTTATAGAGACTTTGACGTTGAAAAAGAATACCACTCAGATTGGGATCAATTCAAAATTTGGGATGTAACATCACAAGTGGATGAACCAATTGAGCGTGCCTATTCGATGGCTAACTATCCCGAGGAAAGAGGTATTATAATGTTAAATGTCAGGGTGGCTAGCCCTCCACCAGGTTCCGTTGGTATCCCTGCTGGACAAATGTCATCGTATATTTTCAATTTGAAACCTGGAGATGAGGTTACTATCTCGGGTCCGTTCGGCGAGTTTTTTGCCAGAGAAACAGAAAAAGAGATGGTTTTTATTGGTGGGGGTGCCGGTATGGCTCCCATGAGAAGCCATCTTCTAGATCAATTAGATAGAATTAAGACAAAACGAAAGATAACATTTTGGTATGGTGCGAGATCTAAACGCGAAATGTTTTACGTTGAGGATTTTGATAGACTTGAAAGAGAAAATGAGAACTTTTCTTGGCACGTGGCGTTGTCAGATGCGCTCCCAGAGGACGATTGGAAGGGTTATACAGGGTTTATACATAATGTTCTATTTGAGGAGTACCTGAAGGAGCATCCTGCCCCAGAAGATTGCGAATTTTACATGTGTGGGCCGCCAATGATGAACACTTCAGTGATAAATATGCTTATTGATCTAGGAGTGGATCCCGAAGACATAATGCTCGATGACTTCGGCGGATAAACCATAAAGATAATCTGTAATTAGTAATACTGTTTTCGTCTTTGTTATATCTGAGCTTGCCTATAAAGATGCAGCTCGCTCGCCGCTACTGGGGCAGAATCATTGATAGGGGTAAATGGCTAAAAGTTTATTGACGAATGCCAGAAAAAGCGATGTCCCAAGATCTTCTGATGGCAAAAGGTTGCCGGACTTTATTAACGTCATAAAAAAAGAGTGCACCGGCAGCACCAATGAAGACATGGCACTTCTAGCAAAACAAGGAGTAGCTCCTTGGACAGTTGTTCAGGCACTAGTTCAAACTTCCGGGCGTGGACGTCACGGGAAATCATGGGATTCTCAAATAGGAAATTTGTTTATGTCATTATTGTTGCGTCCCAATGTTAACCGGATGCGTTGGGGGGAGTTGTCGCTTCTGTCAGCTGTAGCAGTGGCCTCTACACTTTCAGATTATGTGGATAATCAGATAATAGAAGTGAAATGGCCGAACGATGTATTGATTAACGGAAAGAAGATAGCGGGGATTTTACTAGAGGTTGCTGATTTTAATGTCGAAGAACCATCGGTGATAGTTGGTGTGGGAGTAAATATTTCTAAGACACCGGAAAAATTCGAATATCCTGTAACTTGCATAAATGATTATAAAACTGGTCACACGTCCGTGGATTCCGTCTTCATATCTTTATTGCATCATTTTGTATACTGGTTTCATATATGGGAAGATAGTGGTTTTGGCGCCATCAAGGATGAATGGATGCGACGAGCCTTCAAATTAGGTGGAAGCGTTTCGGTAGAAAATAAAAATGGCTTAAAAGCGGAATATAAGTTCAGAGGTATTGATATGGACGGTTCCATTTTGCTTGATGACAAGAAAGGTAAACGCAGTAGAATCCGATCAGGGACAGTGCGTTTTTTATAANTAGGGAAAGCCAATGCTTCTTGTTATAGACTGTGGAAATACAAATACNGGCTTNGCCGTATATGAAGATACANATTGTGTGGGNAGTTGGAGAACGTCTACGAACATAAGCCGGACAGCTGANGAATATGCGGTATGGCTGAAACAGCTTTTAGCTCTCAAAGGTTTGGTNACAAATGACATCANAGGAATAATCATTGCNAACGTTGTTCCTGAAACGTCTTTCAACNTGATNAGTTTANGTGAAAAATATTTNGAAATNAGGCCTATGGTTGTTGGAAAAACNGGAGTTGATTTAGGAATAATCATAGATATNGATGATCCAAAAGAGGTGGGAGCCGATCGTGTTGTAAACGCTGTGGGTGCATTGGATCGTTACACAGGGTCGCTNATTGTAGTGGATTTTGGAACAGCCACTACATTTGATGTGGTAGACGCTGA
Organism: Rhodospirillaceae bacterium; assembly: GCA_002730675.1. Taxonomy (GTDB): domain Bacteria; phylum Pseudomonadota; class Alphaproteobacteria; order Thalassobaculales; family Thalassobaculaceae. The sequence continues at coordinate 5,516 of PCAV01000107.1, forward strand.
TGGTACTTATCGTGGTGGGGTGATAGCACCTGGCATAAACCTTTCACTCGAGGCGTTATACAATGCGGCGGCACGTCTTCCGCGGATTTCTATCTCAGAAACAAAAAATAGTGGTGCTCCGATAAATCTCTTAAATGTAATAGGGAAGTCAACCAAAGCAGCTATGCATTCAGGAATATTTTGGGGTTATATAGGCTTGATCGAAGGCATCGTTAATCGCATTAAAAACGAATTTGCTAAGCCGATGACTGTTATTGGCACAGGGGGCCTTGCAAATATCTTTTATGATGCCACCGATTCTATTGATCATTTAGATGAGGATATAACAAACGCTGGTTTAGTCTTGATATATAAAAGAAATCTTCCATGGAAATAGCGGGCACAAATATAAACGATAATGACCTTATTTTTTTGCCCTTGGGGGGGTCGAATGAAATAGGTATGAACATGAATTTATATCATTTCGCAGGAAAATGGATTATTGTCGATCTGGGCATTTCTTTCGGCGACGACACAATGCCTGGGGTTGATGTTTTAGTTCCTGACCCCAGTTTCATCGAAGAACAGCGAGAAAATCTACTTGGTATAGTAGCGACGCACGGGCACGAAGACCACATAGGCGCAATACCTCATCTTTGGGAAAGGCTTCGCTGTCCAATATTTTCTACCCCTTTTACGGCATCATTAATTAAAAGAAAACTCATAGAAAAGAGAATACTAGACAAGGTTAAGCTTGTAGAAATTAATCCTTCCAGCAAATTCGAACTAGGCCCATTTAAACTAGAACTAATTTCATTAACGCATTCAATTCCCGAACCCAATGGTTTGGTCGTCGAGTGCGGCGAGCAGATTATTTGGCATACAGGAGATTGGAAGTTAGACCCAAACCCTCAAGTTGGTCAACCTGGAGATATGGAAGCGCTAAAACGCCTTGCCTCTCGCGGTGTTACTGCAATGGTGTCGGACTCTACAAACGCGAATATGTCGGGAACAACTGGATCGGAAGGTGTTTTATTAAATAGTTTGGAAACCTTGTTTTCGCAGTTTCGAAAAAAAATTGGCGTTGCTTGTTTTGCTTCCAACGTAGCAAGGCTTAGGACTATCGCTGTAGCAGCGAAGAAAAATGACCGTCATGTTGCTCTTGTTGGAAGGTCTCTATGGCGTATGTATGAAGTCGCCAAAGAAAATGGTTATCTATTAGATGTTCCAGATTTTATATCAGAAAGAGATGTTGGTTTTTTGCCAGATGATAAAGTTGTGATTATTTGTACAGGCAGCCAAGGCGAGCCGCGAGCGGCGCTCAGTAGAATAGCCGCTGATAGTCACCCCGAAATAAGCCTTGCTAGTGGTGACGTAGTTATTTTTTCAAGTCGGCAAATACCTGGAAATGAGAAGGCAATAAGCCGGGTTCAAAACAAGTTGCTAGATAGAGGTGTTAAAATAATTACCGAGCAAGATCATCATGTTCATGTGTCTGGCCATCCTGCTCATGACGATGTCGTTTTCATGTATCAAACTATAAAACCAGATATAGCGATACCCGTACATGGAGAAAAAAAGCATTTGCGTGCAAATGCTTTGATAGCCAAATCATGCCAAATACCGCAGATTTTAATGCCGGAAAATGGAAATGTCATACGGTTGTGCTCTGGAAAAGCGGAGGTGATAGCCGATGTGAAGACAGATGCGTTGGTTGTCGATGGAAAGCAATTGACACCACTGACTAGTCAGGTGATTAAAGACCGTAATAAGCTCTTGCATAACGGGTCAATTTTTTCGTCTATCGTTCTTACTGGTGATGGTTTGTGCGATGGCCCACCGGTCGTTACTTGTCTTGGATTAGGGGCAGGAACTCAAGTGGTTTTAGATTTACAGTTAGAGGCCTTAATAATCGATGAGATAGAAACTTTATCGTCGGCCGAGCGCTCTATAGATGAAACCATAACAAAAGCTTGTACGAAGGCCATTAAGAGGTTTTGCCGCGGACAACTAGGTAAAAGCCCTACTATATCAATCCATATTATTAGAACAGACCTTGGGGTGTAAGATGATTGGATGTCTTAATCACGTTGCAATAGTGGTACCTGACCTTAGGGAAGCAGCATTAAAATATCAGCAGACGCTGGGAGCAGAAGTTAGTGAACAGCAAGAACTGGTCGACCACGGTGTAATATTGGTATTTGTTCAATTAGCAAATACAAAAATAGAACTACTACATCCTCTCGGTGCTAATTCACCGATCAGCCTATTCCTAGAGAGAAACCCGGCTGGAGGAATACACCATGTTTGTTATGAGGTCGATAATATTTATGAGGCTGCAAATGTTTTACAGGAGATGGGGGCAAAAATTCTAGGTGACGGGGAACCAAAAATCGGGGCGCACGGGAAGCCAGTTCTATTTTTACATCCAAAAGAATTTTTTGGAACTCTTATAGAATTAGAGCAGAAGTAGAACTCAACATGGAAATTGCATCCGGCATAGTTGTGTATGTGCTGTTGTGGTGGTGGATATTCCTTATGTCGTTACCATTTGGTGTTAATCGTCAAACTGACGGCGCCGCCGGGCATGATACAGGAGCACCCAAAAGACCCTTAATAGCTACCAAGGTAATAATAACTTCGATATTGGCACTAGTTTTTTGGCTATTAGCCTACTTGATAATCGATTCTGATTTGATTTCTTTCCGCGAAATGTCTAAAACCCTTTAAACAAGAACCGATAATCAGACGCCTGTGAATGCCTGTAGTCCGGTTTGTGATCTGCCAAGTATGAGAGCATGAATATCGTGCGTGCCCTCGTACGTATTCACTGCCTCTAAATTCATAACGTGCCGGATTACTCCGTACTCATCCGAGACCCCGTTGCCGCCGTGCATGTCACGAGATGTTCTCGCTATGTCGAGTGCCTTGCCACAAGAGTTTCGTTTGGCTAAAGAAATCGCTTCCGGGGCGCCTTTACCATCATCCAGCAGCTGGCCTAACCTTAAGCATGCCTGCAGTCCTATCGATATTTCGGTCTGCATGTCGGCCAACTTTTTCTGCACCAATTGATTAGAAGCTAGCGGGCGGCCAAATTGTTTTCTATTCATTGTGTAGTCGAGCGCTTGGTGCCAACAGTACTCAGCTGCTCCTAATGCTCCCCAAGCGATACCATATCTTGCTTTGTTGAGACATCCGAAAGGACCAGATAAGCCGCTCACGTTTGGTAAAAGGTTTTCTTCCGGAACTTCAACATCTTCCATTACAATTTCACCAGTGATAGATGCCCTCAGCGAAAATTTCCCCTCTATTTTTGGGGCTGATAGTCCTTTCATTCCCTTTTCTAGTATAAAGCCACGTATTACATCATCCTCAGTTTTCGCCCAAATCACAAAAACGTCGGCTATTGGCGAGTTGCTTATCCACATTTTGGAACCATTTAAAACGTAGCCCCCTTGCGCCTTTCTCGCTCGCGTCCTCAAACCTCCCGCGTCGGAACCATGGTCTGGTTCCGTTAAACCAAAGCAACCTACCAACTCGCCCGTTGCCAATTTTGGCAAGTATTTTTGTCTCTGTATTTCGTTGCCGTATGCCCAGATTGGGTGCATCACCAAACTAGATTGAACACTCATAGCAGAACGGTAACCACTATCAACGCGCTCTACTTCCCTCGCTACTAGGCCATAACAGACGTGGTTTACGCCTGGGCACCCATACCCATCGATAGTCGATCCAAGGAAACCTAATTCTCCCATTTCGTTCATTATTTCTCGGTCAAATCTTTCCTCTCTAAAGGCGCTTTGAACTCGAGGCATTAGCTTTTCTTGACAATATGCTTTTGCGGCTTCGGAAACCAGTCTCTCATCTTCTGTCAGTTGCTCATTTAAAAGGAAAGGATCGCTCCAATTAAAATCAACTCTTCTTTGCGCGCCAGGCTTGCTAATCTCGATTTCATCTAAGGAAGCGATGCTCATTTTTTTCTCCAATTCAAACACTACACTTTTTAACTGACTCTATTTTATGATCATATACCCCAAACTAAAAAGATCAACGTGCTATCGGTTGACTAGTGGCTGAAAGGGATCCTAAAACCAAGTTATTGTTTTGAATTAATTTGTTTTTACTAACTATTCAAGGATCAAAAGAAAAAAAACAGTGATGCCTGTAATTATTTTGAAAAGTGGCCTTGTGTTGGAAAACTTCGCTTGGAGCGATACCGATGACCTCGCTGGATAAAAGAGTAATTATCGAGTTCGTAAAGGTTGGTGCATATGTGAAAGTGAGTGCTATTGATCCTACAACGAGGGTTGAAGTTTCGATCGTTGGCGATCCGTCAATGTCGCAAGCAACGCTTGAGCGAACGGCTGTACAGAAACTCAAGTATGTTCTGAATAAACCGAAGCAGGAAAATTAAAGAAACAGTCAATTATTTTAACTTTTGAGAGGGTAAATTCTGACCGGGAGCACTTTTCCCTAAGCCTATCTTTTTCGCAAACGCTGAACGCTGAGCGGCATACCCTGGCGCAACCATAGGATAATCAGAGGGAAGATTCCATTTAGCCCGATATTCCTCCGGGCTTAAGTTATAGGCCGTCCTTAGGTGCCTCTTGAGCATTTTCAATTGTTTGCCATCCTCTAAGCAAACTAGGTGTTTATCAGTTATTGACTTTCTGATAGACACGGCCGGCTTTAATTGTTGAGTTTCTTTGGTTTTTTCATTCGAATGGAGTTTGCTTAGCGATGTGTGTATTAGGTGCATAAAACCAGGAACTTCTGATGTAGGCAAAGAATTGTTGTTCAAATAAGACATGGTCACGTCAACAGTTAAACGAAGTATTTCGTTTGAGTCGACGGGAACGTTCTCGTTTTCTTTTGGCATCTCAAATTCCATCGCTAGAGCAGAAAAATAAAATTAGAAACAGGGTTGCATCAATAAGTCAAACATATTTCTGAAACTAAAAAAGTTTTATTGCTTACATCAAATTTGTTTATTCAGTTTCGTCTCAGAGTTATCCTTAAGTGGTCTCAGCTTCCTGCAGAAATGATTGGGTTGTATCGAACTGGAGTTGGAGATAACTTGTGCAATTGTATTCCCTTAAAAAATTGTGTTGAGATCGTAATCCGAATTAGATAAAAACCCTCGGCTAGCTTGATTTACAGTGGCATAAAGATATATTGAAGTCGAAACCCGACCCTGCCGATGAAGCGTAAGTCGAACGGGTTGGGGCAGAGTAAATCTTCTATCCATGGTACGCGGTAGCTTTACCCTTGTAAGAAACGATAAAAGCCAAATGAAACAAGAATTAGATTATAACTTTTTTTCTTCATCTCTGTCTAAGATTGATCCACTAATCTCCAGTGCTATTACATCAGAGTTGCAACGACAGAAAGATCAAATTGAACTGATCGCATCGGAAAATATTGTTTCCCAGGCGGTTTTAGAGGCGCAAGGGTCGGTGCTTACAAATAAATATGCAGAAGGATATCCAGAGCGCCGTTATTATGGAGGGTGCGAATTTGTTGATAAAGCCGAAGAATTAGCGATAGCACGGGCGAAAGATCTATTCGATTGCAAATATGTCAATGTACAACCACATTCTGGAGCACAAGCAAATCAGACAGTTTTTTTATCCCTTCTGGAACCAGGTGATACGATATTGGGTATGTCGTTAGCTGCCGGAGGCCACTTAACGCATGGAGCTAAACCTAACCAATCTGGTAAGTGGTTCAATGCTGTACAATATGGTGTCAAAAGCGAGAACTCATTGATAGACTTTGACGAAGTTGAAGCTTTAGCAAAGTTACATAAACCAAAATTAATCATTGCGGGTGGATCAGCGTACGCTAGAGTCATTGATTTCAAGCGTTTTCGTGAAATTTCGGATGAGGTCGGGGCATATTTGCTCGTTGACATGGCTCACTTTTCTGGTCTGGTTGCAGGCGGTGTTTATCCCAATCCAGTGCATTTTGCAGATGTCGTTACCTCGACAACGCATAAGACCTTGAGAGGGCCACGAGGTGGAATTGTGTTAACAAATGACGAAAATTTATCAAAAAAAATCAATTCGGCACTTTTCCCTGGACTTCAAGGAGGGCCCTTGATGCACGTTATAGCAGCAAAAGCGGTTGCATTTGGTGAAGCACAACATCCATCATTTAAAAATTATGTGTCAAAGGTGGTTGCCAACGCCGCCGCGCTCTCAAATGGTTTAAAGTCAAGAGGTATTAATATCGTTTCGGACGGTACAGATACCCATTTGATACTTCTAGATTTGCGTAATCTTTGTATTACAGGGTTAACAGCTGAAACTGCTTTGGAGTCCGTTGGTATAACTTGCAATAAAAACGGCGTTCCATTTGACCCTGAAAAGCCAGCGATTACCTCTGGAATTAGGTTAGGCACTCCAGCCGCCACAACGCGTGGGTTCGGCCTGCAGGAATTTGAAAGAGTTGCTAACTTGATTGCGGACGTCTTGCATGAACACAGCGAACAAAATGCGCTGAGTGGGGAGTTCAAGCAAAAAGTGCGTAATGAAGTTCACTCCTTGTGCCAACAATTCCCTATCTATTAAATGACAGAGCGAATTTTTTCTTTATTATAAAGAAAAACAGAAAGGAGAAGAGATGAGGTGCCCATTTTGTGGACATATTGATTCTCAAGTAAAAGATTCGCGGCCTACAGAAGATGGTGCTGCCATAAGACGCCGACGTTTTTGTCCCTCATGTGGCGGTAGATTTACTACGTTTGAGCGCGTTCAACTACGTGAGCTAACAGTATTAAAAAAGAACGGAAAACGGGCTCCTTTTGAAAGGGATAAATTATATCGTTCAATCCAAATCTCTTTGCGTAAAAGGCCT
>PCAV01000108.1 GCA_002730675.1 Rhodospirillaceae bacterium
ATTTCAAGGTGCCGAAGATGTGCTAGAGGCCATTTCGGGAAAAGTTCATCATCTTGGGGCCGAGCATGGGATTGGCTCAACGGTTAAGACTGTGAATCAATTGTTAGCCGGTGTTCATATTGCAGCAGCGGCGGAGGCAATGGCGTTTGGTGTTAGATCAGGGGCTGATCCAGAAGCTCTGTATGAAGTTATTTCTGGTTCTGCAGGTTCTTCTTGGATGTGGAACAATCGAGTTCCTCACATTTTAAACAACGATTACACACCCCTAAGTGCCGTTGACATATTTGTGAAGGATCTAGCTATTGTTTTGGGAACGGGCCACAAATTGAACTTCCCCTTACCTTTAACAGCAGCAGCGCACCAGCAGTTTATTGCAGCAGCAGCGGCTGGGTTGGGAAGAGAGGATGACAGTGCAGTATTTAAAGTTTTTCAAAAGTTATCTGGTATCTCAATAAATCAAGAAGAAGAGCGGAAATAGCAAAAATACTTGTGTGAGTGGCTAAGCTGTAATCATATTTCTACTTATTATTTCTTTCATGATTTCAGAAGACCCACCAGCAATCCTCGACATACGAGCATCAGCCCAGGCACGTGCGATAGGGTATTCCCAGCTGTAACCATACCCGCCATGCAGTTGCAGGCACTCATCCACGCCTTTATTNAGAGCCTCTGTGGTTTGTAGTTTTGCNGCAGCGGCATCTTCCGNGGTTAACTTTCCCTCGAGATGNAATTGAATGCATTGGTCGGTAAAAGCTCGNGTTACCATCGCAAGNGTTTTNACTTCAGCTAGTTTGAAACGTGTGTTTTGGAAGTCGGATATGCTTCTTCCGAAGGCTTTGCGTTCTTTTGTATACCTTATTGTCTCANTNAGTGCCGCCTCTAAAGCCGTNGCACAACGTATAGCGACAACAAGTCTCTCTTGCGGTANTTGCTGCATTAGCTGAGCNAATCCTCGGCCTTCCTGACCTAGCAAATTTGTTATTGGTACCCGAACATCCTCGAAGAATAGTTCCGATGTGTCTTGCGCTTTGTAGCCGATTTTCTCTAAATTTTTACCCCGTTTAAAGCCTTCTCTATCCCCTTCAACAAGGATCAAACTTATGCCTTTTGCTCCCTCTTTGGGGTCGGTCTTACAGGCGATAATGTACAAATCAGCTATTTGGCCATTAGAAATCCAAACTTTCTGCCCGTTGAGAACGAAATGATTACCATCTCTCTCGGCTTTAGTCTGAATCCCTTGGAGATCAGATCCTGCAATTGGTTCTGTCATGCCTATTGCCATAATTGTTTCACCTGAAACAACTTTTGGAAGCCAATTACGTTTTTGGTCCTCTGAACCATATGCGAGGATGTAAGGAACAATGATGTCGGAATGCAAAGGAAAGGCTGGACCAGTTGCACCGACTTTTGCGAGTTCTTCATTGACGACTACACTATGTAAAAAATCGCCCCCGGGGCCGCCATATTCCTCTGGCACCGTGCAGCAAAGTAGCCCATTTTCACCTGCCGCGTTCCATAGCTCTCTACTGACAATTCCTTGCTGTTCCCANTCTTCNTGGTTCGGTACTATCTCGTTTTCTATAAACCGGCGGGTTGCATCTCGAAATATTTCATGGTCTTNGGAGAAAAATTTTCGGGGGAACATGTTTTATCCTGTGATTGGGTTAGAAGAACTTTTATTAAATCATGGGCGTGATCAATTTTAATACAGTAATCAAGTATTGATGCGATATTAATTAAACTTTACACCATTATACAAGCGATACGATAATCAAGTTTAGAAAAATTTACGAGCCTATTGGAGATAATAATGTCTGGAAAACAACTTTTAGAGGGTAAGGTAGCCTTGATCACGGGAGGCGGCAGGGGAATAGGACGCGATTACGCATTGGCATTCGCTGCTGCNGGAGCAAAAGTGTTGGTCAATGATCTTGGCGGTACTACCCAAGGTGAAGGGGCCGACCGTGTTCCCGCTATGGAAGTTGCAAAAGAAATTGAAGATGCTGGTGGTAAGGCAGTTGTCAATTTTGATAGCGTCTCGGATTTTTCNGCCGCTCAAGGAATGGTGGACCAGGCNGTGGACGAGCTTGGCGGGCTAGATATTGTTGTGAATAATGCGGGTATTCTTCGGGACGTAATCTTTCACAAAATGACAGAAGATGATTGGGATTCAGTAATCTCAGTGCATTTAAAAGGTAGTTTCAACGTGAGTAGAGCTGCAGCTTCTGTGTTTAGAGAAAAGGAATCAGGAGCTTTCATTCATATGACATCCACATCAGGTTTAGTTGGTAACTTTGGTCAAGCAAACTATTCAGCTGCAAAACTTGGTATAGCTGGTTTGTCTAAATCAATTGCGCTGGATATGGGAAGGTTCAATGTACGATCTAATTGTATTTCTCCTTTCGCTTGGAGCCGAATGATTGGAACCATCCCGATAGGTGATGACGCTCAACGTGCCCGGGTTGAAAAATTAAAAACGATGACAACGGCCAAAATAGCGCCAGTTGCTGTTGCTTTGTGTGCACCAGAGTCGAAGGTCACAGGCCAAATTTTTGGGGTGCGAAATAACGAGATTTTTTTGATGGGACAATCTCGTCCTATACGTTCTGTGCATAGAGGGGAAGGTTGGACGCCNGAGACTGTTTTAGAGCACGCCATCCCATCAATGGAACCGAGTTTTTATCCATTAGATCGGTCGCAAGATGTTTTCAGTTGGGATCCCATTTAACTTTTTTAAGATTCAATAGGAGGGGATCTATGTCTTTTGATTATGATAAATTAAAGAATTGGCCATTCGAAGAAATNACCCAAACATATACTTCAAGGGATACCATTCTTTATGCACTAGGCGTCGGTCTTGGCGCTGACCCAATGGATGAACAGCAACTTCGATATGTATTTGAAGAGGCAGAACCGTTTATGGCATTGCCAACAATGGCTGTGGTTCTCGGAAGCCCAGGATTTTGGTCCAGAGACCCTGAAACGGGAATTGATTGGGTGAAAGTTCTGCACGGCGAGCAGAANATGGTAATTCATAATCCTCTACCNACGTCAGCCACGATTAAAGCAAAATCTAAAGTTACTGGCTTAGTGGACAAGGGTGCGGACAAAGGTGCGTTGATTTTAACTGAGCGAACGCTGAAGGATGCAGATTCAGGCCTAGATTTAGCCACTCTTACTTCGACGACATTCGCTAGAGGTAATGGCGGATATGACGGGCCGAGCGACGAGGCCCCAAGGCCGCATAAAGTACCAGAACGTGAACCAGACTTTGCAGTTGATCTTAATACNTTGGATATGGCGGCTCTAATTTACAGGCTGTCGGGTGATTATAATCCTTTACATGCTAGCCCTTCAGTAGCAAAGGCGGCGGGTTTTCCAAAACCTATTCTTCATGGTCTTTGTTCGTTGGGTGTGGCTGGTCACGCGATTTTGAAAGGATGCTGCGACTATGATGCAAAAAGATTAAAATCGCTTCAATTGAGGTTCTCTTCGCCAGTTTATCCAGGTGAGATGGTTAGGACTGAAATTTGGCGTGATGGAGCAAATATCTCTTTCAAGTCAAAAATATTGGAACGAGATGTCGTGGTTCTAGATAATGGCCATGCAACAGTCGAATAATAATTAGGAATTATGATGCCTTAGGTTACAGAGGATTGGATACAAGAAAATGAGTGAAAATGAGAGAGAGTTACCTAAGCCGACACCTGAAACGCAGCACTTCTGGGATGGTACGAGGCAGGGAGAACTCAGACTTCAGAGATGTAAAAAAACTGGTGAAGTTTATTTTCCGCCGAGGCATTTTTGTCCTTCTAGCGGCAGTACAGATATTGAAATAATTAAAGCATCAGGACGCGGTACATTNCATAGCTATATAATTAGCCATCTTCCTGCTCCCGGCTTTACACCGCCATATGCAATAGCGATTGTAAAACTTGAAGAGGGACCAAAGATGATGTGCAATATAGTGGAATGTGAGCAGACCCCAGATGCACTGATTTTAGATATGCCACTTGAAGTAAGTTTCGAAAAAGTTAATGACGAAATTACACTCCCACAATTCAAACCAGCGGGGAAATAGTCTCATGAAACGCAACTCTGTAGCTATTGTCGGTGCATCTGAGACGACGGAACTTGGCAAAGTTCCTACGATGTCTCAAGTTCAACTTCACGCAGACGCAGCTTTAAACGCAATAGCTGACGCNGGTTTGAAGTTGTCTGATATAGACGGTGTCGCAACTGGAGGACATAATGCNGTAGAAATAGCCCATTATCTTGGAATTGTCCCNAAATGGCTGGATGGCACATCAGTTGGTGGATGTTCATTCATGNTACTNGTGAGGCATGCCGCAGCCGCTATAAATGAGGGTCTTTGTGAGACAGTCTTAATTACGCATGGCGAGAGCGGACGCTCTAATCTTGGTAGGCATGGATCTTCAATTTTTCCGTCTTTGTTTCAGCAACAGTTTGAACGGCCGTTTGGTGTAACNCGACCGCCTACAATGTTTACTATTCCAGTTCTACGCTACATGAAGGACTTTGGTCTTAGTGAAGAGACTTTAGCCATGGTCTCTGTTGTTCAAAGAGAATGGGCAAGTAAAAACCCGAGAGCAAGTTTTCGAGACCCGATCACCGTTGATGACGTATTAAATTCAAAGATGATCTGTTATCCGTTCAGACTTCTAATGTGCTGTTTAGTAACAGATGGTGGTGGGGCGCTGATATTAACCAAATCTGAGCGTGCTAAGGACCTGGCCCAAAAACCAGTATACGTTCGTGGTACTGGTGAAAGCGGAGAAACACCTATGATAAGCCAGATGAGGGATTTCACCTCGTCAGCAGCTTTTAAAGTAGCTGGTTCGTCCGCGTTTGAGTCTGCTGGAATTAAGCATTCCGACGTTGATCACCTGATGATCTATGATGCCTTCGCCCATCTTCCTATATATGGTCTAGAAGACTTGGGTTTTGTTGGACGAGGAGAAGCAGGATCATTTATCGCTGAGGGTAATACTCGAATGGGTGGAAGCCTGCCGCTTAACACAAACGGAGGCGGACTAAGTTACATGCATTCTGGCATGTACGGGATGTATGCACTTCAAGAGGGCGTGAGGCAGATGCGGGGCACTGCACCAGCACAAGTCCCGGATGCTGAGATTTCTATGGTCCATGGCGTAGGGGGTATGTTTAGTGCTAGTGGCAACATTGTTCTAACGAACGTTGCAGGGGACTAGNNTCTANCTAATCGANGTTGNTCNGGGAGGNTTAGTTGAGGTGNATGAAGTCACCCCAACTCATATCCCTGACATGTTAGACTNAAANCTAAAAAGTTTTAGCTGTTTAAAGCAACTTAAGGTTAGCAGCNGCTTGTTTGCCNTTCCTGCCAACTTCGAGTTCAAACTCTACTTTTGCTCCTTCATTTAAAGCGTCGATTCCTGACGCTTCCAAAGCCGTGATATGCACAAATGCATCAGGGCCGCCTTCGTCAGGTTGAATGAAGCCATAGCCTTTAGTTGGATTAAACCATTTTACGGTACCGGTCGCCATTATTGTCTCCTTAGACGTACTTAATTTTAATACCACTTGGTGTAAGTGGCGTACTAATAGTGTTAATGATGTCAGGGAAAAAATTGAGTGAGCCTAGATTTGTGTTCATTCTGTATTCGCAAGACACTTTCGCAACAACCTATGGATATGTGCTTTGTTTGCCGATTGGTCAAGCAAATTTTGCACTTTTTCAATTCCAAAATGGAAATAAACAAAAAAAATTACCCAAATCAAAAGCATTTGCTGTTTCTAACGGGTCTTTTTTTTCGTGAAGAAATAAATTATCGACTATTGAAATGTTTTTGGGAACTTTCCTCAGCAACGCCATTTTCTTACTATTAATTTCTGTGGTAAACCCTACATATTCAAGGTTCTCAGCGGATGCTAATAATAAACTTGGTAACCAACCCTTTTAAACTGGATAAAATACTCCAACTTTGAATGAAAAGAAATGGAAAGTGGGTCTAATCAAAAAAAGATGATAATTCGTAGTTTGACGATGACCGTCTAGGTAATTCCATTTTTCACATATGTGGTGCATAAAAAGGCAGAACAACGCTACCAAACGACAAAACTAGGAAGAAATATTAATATGATTATAGACACACACGCCCATATGTTGCCTCAGAGCACGTTAAATGAATTTAAAAATCAGAAGAAAAATTTTCCATCTATAGAACTTCTTATAAAAGACGATAAATTCCAACTATCATTTAATAAAAAAGCGCCCACTCGACCTATAATGCCGAAATTACGCCTTTTTGAAGCGCGCCAGAAGTTTCTTTCAGAGACCCGAATTGATCTGCAACTATCAGGGGGATGGTTGGATAGCTTTGCTTACCAGATTGATCCAGAAGAGGGCGCACAATGGAGCCGTTTTCTCAATGAAGGGATGGTGGCCGAGTGCAAAAATAGGGAGGGTATCCAACCTCTAGCAACCGTTCCGCTCCAATCTGGTAAACATGCCGCCGCTGTATTGGAAGAAGCGGTTAAAATGGGGATGCCTGGTGCTATGATTGGCACTCAACCGAAAGGGGATACAGGAAATCTCGATGACCCGGACTTGGATCCATTTTGGGAGATGGCAGCGAAGTTACGCGTTCCAATTATAATACATCCAATGTTTGGTTCAGATGATAACCGGCTTCATGATATGCAAATGATGAACGCAGTAGGCCGGGTCTCAGATGTATCTATTGCAATAAGTCGATTACTTTTTAAGGGACATCTGACCCGCTTTCAGAATCTCATTATCGTCGCATCAACTGGAGGCGGTGCACTTCCGTATATGCTAGGTCGGTTAGAGAGGAATTATAAAGCATTTCCCGATTTAGTGGTCGACCCGGTCGAACAATTTCATGAGCTTTATTTTGACAGTATTGTTTTTCAGCCTGATATTCTGCAATTTTTAATACAAAAAGTTGGTGCAGACCGTATCATGCTTGGCTCGGACTATCCTTTTCCGATAGGTGATCAAGAACCGCGGAAAGTAATAGAAATGGCAAACTGTTCGCAGGAAGAGGCGAATTTGATGCTTACGGAGAACGCTAGAAAACTCTTTAAAGTCTAAGCTGTTATGCCGCCATCAACGGGCATAGCGATCCCGTTTACAAATGATGCTTCATCTGAGAGCAGAAAAAGGGCAGCGTTTGCTACTTCCTCTGGCCGGCCAGGCCGTCCCATCGGACCAACCCCACCGCGTTTTTTTACTAGATCTTCTTTGTCCATCCCTAACGTTGATTGTTGATCTGGTCTAGCAACGAAAACGCGGAGCATGGGGGTATCTATAGGACCGGGACAAACTGCATTTGCGCGAATATTATCTTTCGCCACTCGTTTAGCTAGTGCTCTAACAAACCCAACAACACCAAACTTAGCCATCGAATAAATAGGACTAAAACCAGAACCAGCTAGACCTGATGTGGAAGCGGTGAACAGAAGGCTTCCACCCCCCCGGGCACGAAGTTCGGTTAATGCCGCATCCGTTGTTATTAAAATAGTTTTCAAGTTTAAATCTAGCGTTAGATCAAAATCATCCATCTCGACGCCTTCAACAGCTGCAGGACCAGGATATCCGACATGATTCCAGACAAAGTCGAGGCCATTAAAATATTTTGCCGTCTCTGTAACAATTCTTTTAGAATCTGCATCCTTGGTCAAATCTGCAACGATGCCCTTTGCTTTTCCCCCGTTTTCTTCGATTTCATTTACAACTGAAGCAACAGCGTCTTCATCTACGTCTACAACCCCGACCAATGCACCCTCTTGTGCAAATCTGATTGCGCCGGCGCGTCCCATCCCCGATCCAGCTGCAGTCACTAAACCTATCTTTCCCTCAAGGCGCATTATATTTTCTCCCTTATTCAAAAGAACTGTTCTGACGGTAACGTAAACGTAAAGCAGAAAATTTAAAGCTAAAAGAAATAGGACAAAAAAATATTTTGGATAAAATAATTTAAGTTTAGTTAAGATAGTGATTCTAATGTTTTTTTGTTACGTTAAGAGTTTTCTTGGTCATTTAAGGAAAAGCAAAATGCAAATCGATAATTTAGGAGTAATTGGTGCAGGTATGATGGGCGCAGAAATAGCTCTCATATTTGCCATGTCTGGGAAATCCG
>PCAV01000109.1 GCA_002730675.1 Rhodospirillaceae bacterium
TCGTATTGCCGGCGTTTGATCCCCAGGGATTTGAGTAAAGTTATACAATGCGAGGGGTATAGTTTGTGTTTCCCCTGGGATATTTGACACAAAGGTTATAGTAGCTCCAAATTCACCAAGGCTTCTAGCAAAAGCTAAAATTGTACCAGTAAGTATCCCAGGTAATGAGAGTGGTAAAGTTATACTTAAAAAAACTATTGTGCGGCTCGCCCCGAGAGTTCTGGCTGCAACTTCTAGCCCACGATCCATCGTGTCCAATGATAATCTAACGGCGCGGACCATAAGTGGAAATGCCATAACGGCCGACGCAATCGCTGCCCCCTTCCAGGTAAACGCAACTGTGATGTCAAAGGTATCATATAACCATGATCCCAAAACCCCACGGCGACCAAGCAGCAGAAGTAGCATATAACCAACGACAACTGGTGGCATAACAAGCGGTAAGTGAACCAAACCATCCAGTAGCCATTTACCAGGAAAATTTAATCTTGAAAGCGTGAAAGCAGTGATAACGCCAAGCGGTAGACAAATAGCTACGCTGAAAAATGCAACCTTTAATGTCAAATAAAAGGCATCAATTTCGATGGTTGTTAAATTGAACACTAATTAATCCGTTTAATCCGTTTTAAACCCATGTTTGTGGAATATATATCTAGATTGCTCTGAAAAGAAAAATTTAAAGAGTTTAAGGGCCTCTTCTGGTTGCTCTTTGTTGTTCAAAAGTGCCAGGGGATAAGCTATTTTCTCATGAGTGTTTTCGGGGATTTCTAATAGAGTTTTTACGTATGGTGAGGCGAGGGAGTCGGTATGATAGACGATTCCCAAGGGCACTTCGTCGCGTTCTACAAGCGCTAAAGCAGCTCGGACATTGGTAGACTGCGCCAATTTATCTTTGATTTTTGGCCAAACCTGTAAATTTTTCAAAGCCTGCTTAGCGTAAATTCCTGCTGGTACAGCTGAAACCTCCGCAACGGCAAGTCGTCCTCCATTCAGATGAAGATGAATATTGCTCAGTTTATTTTCAGTCAATTTTAATGATGATGTTTGTGGCGCGACTAAAACCAACCGATTAAAAAATACATTCTTTGATTTTCTTACGAGATTACTCTCTGTAATTCTATCCATCCATACTTTATTAGCTGCTAAAAATAAACTGGCAGGAGCTCCATCTAAAATTTGCCTGGCGAGTGCTGAGGTCGCTCCATAGACGGGAAGGAAACGAGTTTCTGATTTTGTATTATATGATTTTAATACAGCCTCAACCACATTTTGGGTGCTGGCCGCCGCGTATAAGTAAGTAAGGTTTTTTGCAAAACCTGCAGAACTACCTAGTGAAATCAGAAAGGCGAAAACCATTATAAAGCAAGGGGAGGTGAATTTGTTCAATTTGAAGTACAGTCCAAAAAAATGATAGCAGTCATCAATGTAATGTTATTTTGATATTTTAAATTTTCTCGTCCGCCTAGGATATTTTTTACTGGGATAAACGGCCGGAAAACCATTTAAGGTCAGAAGCTATGCTAAGGTTAGCTTTTTTTTCCATATCTAAATACCTAGTCAGAATTTCTTTCCCATAGTTACTTAAAAGTGCTCCGCCTCCGCCTTTGCCGCCTGTAGTTTTAATCACTAAAGGCTCTAAAAAATCATTGTTTATGTTATCAATCAATCCCCACGCTTTTCTGTAGGACATTCCCATTTCGCGTGCTGCAGCTGAAATAGAGCCTGTTTTATCGATAATATCGAGGAGCGTTGCCTTTCCAGGGCCAAGCGCAATTCTATCTCCGATAAGTAATCGTATCCTTGGAATTTCCGATTTTTGCACTTTAACAACTACAGAGAATTAATTTCTGTTAATCTATCCAAGCCTGCGCCTAGATCATCAATTAGGTCCTCTATATCCTCTAGCCCTGCATGGACACGGAGAAGCTGGCCGCTCTCCTCCCATTTCGTTGCTGTTCGATTGTCGGCAGGGTTTGCGGGTACTATTAAGCTCTCGAACCCGCCCCAACTAGCTCCCATTCCGTAGAGATTTAGTCCGTCAAGCATTGCTGCTAATGCTGCTCGAGAGTAACCATCTTCTAATACGAATGAGAATAGGCCGCTAGCACCGGTAAAGTCTCGTTTCCAAATATTGTGGCCAGGGTCGGTTTCTAGCCCTGGATGGAGTACACGTTTAATTTCTGGTCTATCTTTAAGCCAGTTAGCAAGGTCGAGCCCATTTCGTTGATTCTCCTCCATGCGAACTGCCATTGTTCGAAGCCCTCTTTGCGCTAGATACAAGTCATCCGGGCCCGATGCGTTTCCATAATTTCTTGCGGTGCTGCGGGTTTTTTGCTCCCAATCGGGGCATTTAGAAACGATAACCCCCATCATAACATCAGAGTGTCCGCAGATATATTTTGTGACAGCTTCAACCACGATGTCTACGCCTTTTTCAAATGCATTGAAGTACATGGCGCTTGCCCATGTATTGTCCATAATAACTGTAATCTCTTTTGCTTGAGCCTCCTCCGCGATGGCGGGAATGTCGGACATTTCAAAAGTCTGTGATCCCGGGGCCTCGGTGTAAATAAGAACTGTATTAGGCTTAATTAACTCTTTTATTTTAGAGCCAATTAAAGGGTCATAATAAGTGGTTTTTATGTTAAATTTTGTTAGAATTTCATCACAAAACCGGCGAGCGGGCCCATACACATTGTCTGTCATTAGAATGTGATCACCAGCTTTTACGCAGGCGAGTATAGCATTGGTAATAGCTGCGAGACCCGAAGAAACGGATACGGCCCCCGCGCCGCCATATATACTTGCTATGCCATCCTCGAAATAGCGGCTAGTTGGGGTTCCACTGCGGCCATACCTATATCCACTCCAGTCCGGTTTTCTTGCGGCTTCAAACTTATCTAACGAAGGCTGCAGAATTGTGGAGGCGTGATAGACTGGAGGATTCACCACGCCGTGGTTGTTATGTGGATCTCGTCCAGCATGAACGAGGTTAGTTTTCAAACGGTCGGATCGTTTTGATGACATAGCTAATCTCTACCACTTTTTAAAAAATAAAATAAATATAGGTAAACTTGAACTTGATCATTCGAGAGTACTACTGTGTTTCACTCTTCGTCCAGTGAGTGGAAAGTTATTTTTTATCTGGATCTCTTAACATTGTTCATTTTTAGATTTTTGCTCTAATTCTGGAGTATTTTATCAATTTTTCGCGATCTTTTTTGAATCTGGCGATTTTTATTTGGGTAGCGACATTGTTCGCTTGCCAAAAAGTCGAGCTCATGCTTGGATGCAACCAATCACAGGGGAGCATTTTGCTTAGGGGCTAAGACTGTCATCTATCAATGTAGGTCGGCAATTAGTTTTTGAGCTTTTGCTAGACTAGGATTACGNAAGTTNCGGTNACTTGTNTAATTNGTTCTGATNTCNNGTCACTGCGTCATTCGTTNTTTCTTAAAACTTACAGGAATGGGTTTNTACATGAAGAAATTAAGCCTTTTGGGTCTGGGCGCAGGCCTCNTNGCGGCTTTCTCGTTTACGGCNGTTCCAGCCATGGCAGAAAGTACGCTAGAAATGGTTAAAAANCGTGGTCACCTTCGGTGCCAGGTTGGGCAACCTACNCCNGGTTTCTANAANCTAAAAGCTGANGGNACTTGGGTCGGAAGCGACGTATCCATTTGCCGTGCAGTAGCTGCCGCAATATTTGGTGATCCACAAAAAGTAGANTTTCAATCAGTATCATCAACTGTTCGCTTTACTGCTCTAGCCAACGGCGAGTCCGATATGTTGTCCAGAACTGCTACTTGGACGATTTTCCGAGATACTCAGCTTGGTTTGAACTTCACCGCAGTGAACTTTTATGACGGCCAAGGGTTTATGGTAAGGAAAGATTCTGGCATTAAAAGTGCCATGGAACTAAAGGGAGCAACTGTTTGTGTTGCAACCGGTACCACGACCGAATTAAACCTCACAGACTTTAGCCGAATGAATAAATTGGACATTCAGCCAGTCGTTTTCTCTGATAATAACGTTCGTAATGAAAGTTATTTAAAGGGAAACTGTGATGCGATTACCAATGATAAATCTGGTCTAGCCGCTATCTTAGCAGGGTTTCCTGACAAAGAAGCACATATCATACTCCCAGAAACAATTTCGAAAGAGCCTCTTGCTCCAGCTGTGCGTAAGGGTGACTCTCAGTGGTTTGATATAGTTCGCTGGACGGTTTTTGCATTAATTTCTGCGGAGGAGCTCGGAATTACTCAGGCGAATGTAGACGAAATGCGCAAAAGCCCACCAAACCCAGAGATAGCTCGTTTCATGGGTGTGGAAAAAGAAATGAATAAAGGCTTAGGTCTTGGGAAAGACTGGGCTTACAACATTATTAAAAGTGTTGGTAACTACGGAGAAGTCTACGAAAAGTATATGGGCTTTGGAAAAGAAGGTATTGGTATAGCCCGTAAAGGCTCACCAAATGACCTTTGGACACGTGGTGGTTTGATGTACTCCCCACCATTTCGTTAAAAATATTGCTAACTCGGCCGATTGGGTTCGGCCGAGTTAACTCATCCTCATAGTGCGACAACATGCCGACTGTTTCTTGCGTTGGAAACTTTGGGCTTTGGTTATCGAGATTATGAACTAGCTTTTCCGAAAAAGGGCTTATAGATGTCGGGAAACACACCAAGTAGTTCCGGGGGCGTCAACGCTATTATAAACGACGAACGCTATCGCTCGATTTTTTATCAGGTGGTTGTTTTTGGATTGTTTATCTGGGCAGTACTTTCTCTTATAGAGAATACCCAAATTAATATGGCAACGCGAAAGATGGCCGTTGGCTTTGATTTTCTTAAAAATACAGCCGGCTTTGCTGTGGCCTGGACGCCATTAGACTACAAGCCAAGTGATTCCTACTTAATGGTCTATTGGGTGGGTATCATCAATACGCTGATACTAGCGGGGATTTCGATCGTTCTTGCTACATTCCTTGGTTTTATTGTTGGTATATTAAGACTTTCTAAAAACTGGTTGGTCGCTCAGATCGCTTCCTGGTATGTAGAAGTTTTAAGAAATACCCCACTTTTATTGCAGATAATCTTTTGGTATCTTGGCGCCTTTGCAAATTTGCCGAGACCAAAGCAATCCATAGAAATTCTTGGTTTTGAATCATTGGTGTTAAATAACAGGGGTTTATATATACCCAAGCCACAACCAGAGGATTTGTTTTGGCTAACGGCGGTAGCTCTTGTTGTAGCAGTTTTTATTGCTATTGCTTTAAATAAGCGGGCAGCAAGAAAACAACAACAAACCGGCAAATATATCTCCACATTAGTTCCCACGTTATTGATAGTTTTTGGACTTCCCTCAGTGGCTTTTATTTTGACAGGCATGCCGTTGGAGTGGGAGCTACCAGCATTGAAAGGCTTCAATTACAGAGGAGGTGGCTTTGTACTGCCCGCTATGCTGGCGGTCATGGTCGCGCTTGTGGTTTATCATTCAGCATATGCGGCGGAAATGGTAAGAGCTGGTATTCTCTCTGTAAGCAAAGGTCAAACGGAGGCAGCTTCATCACTAGGGCTAAAACAAAGTTTTGTGATGAGATTGGTAATTATTCCACAAGCAATGCGTGCAATAGTTCCACCGATGATCAGTCTGTGGATGAACGTGGTCAAAAATTCATCATTGGCGATCGCTATTGGTTTTCCAGACTTAGTTTCGGTTTTTATGCAGACATCTCTAAATCAGTCAGGGCACGCGGTAGAAATTGTTGCATTGGTTATGGCTTTTTATATGACGGTAAGCCTTACGATTTCGGCTTGTTTAAATGTTTACAATAAAAAAATACAACTAACGGAACGTTGAGGCCGATGACTGAAATCACAGAGCAAAATGAAGTATCTGAGAAGTTCGTCCCAAAACCATCGCTGCCACCGCCACCAAACACCACTGGTGCGATAGGATGGCTAAGATACAATTTGTTCGATGGTTTCTTGAGTTCCTGCCTGACAGTGTTAAGTCTCATTGCCATCGGATTTATGTGCGTAAACTTTTATGAATGGGCGTTTGCCAAGGCTGTGTTAGAAGCGGCCAATAGGCAAGAATGTAGAATTACGCCTACGGAGTTTGGAACATGCTGGGCGGGCGTTAAATTTTGGTTCACTCGTTTCATATACGGACGTTACACAGATACTGAAATATGGCGGGTAAACTCCGCAGCCATTATACTAATTCTTTGGATGATACCAGTTTGGCTACCTCGAGTTACGGCAAAACTCAATATTGCTCTCAGTGGAGTTCTTATTTTCCCGTTTCTCGCGGGATATATGTTTTTGGGTGGCGACCGCAACTGGTTTATGGAAATAATGGTATCTGTTGCACTTGGCTGCTTTTTAACAGCGATTATACATTCTTTGTTATGTCTTTTTACAGGAGCCGGTATATCCAAGTGGATTATACAGCTTACCGGATTTTCCAACCGTAGCGAGCGGTTGCACAAATTTCCGGTAATTGTGTTCGCTGTTATAATTTTTCTTCTTAGTTTATTTTTGATCAGTGATGTCACTTTTAAGGAAATGCCTAATAATCTATGGGGTGGATTGTTTTTGACCCTAGTTATTTCTGGGATTGGTATAGCCTCAGCCCTTCCGGCGGGAATTCTGCTGGCGCTAGGTCGACGTTCTAAAATGACAGTGATCCGGGTGCTTTGCGTCGCTTTTATTGAACTTTTTAGATCAGTGCCGTTAATAACCATCCTGTTTATGGCGACAACAATGTTTCCTCTTTTTTTGCCAGAGGGATTTCATATTAACAAACTTGCAAGTGCTATTGTGGCTGTTTGTCTTTTCGCTGCCGCTTACATGGCTGAGGTGGTTAGGGGAGGTCTCCAAGCAATACCAAAGGGACAGTATGAGGCAGCCGAGGCAGTAGGATTAACCTATTGGCAATCAATGGGATTTATTGTGATGCCGCAGGCCCTAAAATATATGATCCCAAATATCGTAAGTAACTTTATGGGATTGTTCAAAGACACCACGCTCGTCAGTATCATAGGACTTTATGATTTATTGGGTATGATAAATGCGGTTAGTCAGGACCCAAGTTGGATTGGGCTACACCACGAGCCATTATTCACAGCCGCAGTGATTTTTTTCATAGGTTGCTTTGCTATGTCGAAGTACAGCCAGTATTTGGAGAGAAACTTAGGTGCGGGTAACGGTCGTTAGTAGATTAATTCATTCGTTTATACCGAGGAATTCATAAAATGAATACAAAAACGGAAACCGAAAGTAACCAACTTCAATCAGCTGCTTCAGATGAGGTGGCTATTTCAATGTCTAAGGTAAATAAGTGGTTCGGTAACTTCCATGTCCTTAAGGATATAGACTTATCTATCTATAAGGGTGAACGTATTGTTATCTGTGGGCCATCCGGTTCAGGAAAGTCCACACTTATAAGGTGTATTAATAGACTTGAAGAGCATCAGGACGGAGACATAAGTGTCAATGGTGTAACGCTAGACAGCAATTTGAAAAATATACATGCCATTCGGAGCGATGTCGGTATGGTCTTTCAATCTTTTAACCTTTTTCCGCACCTCACTGTTTTAGAGAACTGCACATTAGCGCCGGTGTGGGTCAGAAATATGACAAAAACAGAGGCGCAGGAGATAGCAATGGAGTATCTCACGCGAGTGAAGATTCCAGAACAGGCGGAAAAATATCCCGGCCAGCTCTCCGGAGGGCAGCAACAACGGGTAGCTATCGCACGCTCACTGTGCATGAATCCGCAAATAATGCTATTTGATGAGCCGACATCAGCATTAGACCCTGAAATGATTTCTGAGGTTTTAGATGTGATGATAGAACTAGCGGAGACTGGGATGACAATGCTAGTTGTTTCGCACGAAATGGGTTTTGCGCGTCGAGTAGCTGATCGTGTTATTTTTATGGATTACGGAGAAATTGTGGAACAAAATACTCCTGAAGAATTTTTTGCGAATCCCAAGTCAGATCGAACTAAATTGTTTTTAAGTCAGATATTATCGCATTAGCTTTAGAGCCTGATTAGTCAAAGTTCGATACTAAACTTAACCCCTCTTTCGTGGTATTGGGAGACCAGCTTTTGTTGGATCAGGTAGAAACTCTATTGATTTCTTCGTTATTTCAAATCCGCAAGATGTGTAGAGGTCTATTGCTCTCGGATGATCTAGATCGCAGGTATTCACCGTTACTCTCTTTGTCGCGGCTGCCCATGCGAAATCAATGATTTTCATAAGAAAATAACGCCCCAAACCTTTTCCTATAAAACTCGGCATTAATCCAAAGTATTTTATCTCTGCTTGATGCAGTTTCTTGGATCTTTTTATTTCACTGAAACCAGCTATTTCATCACCGGAAGACAGAGTATATATGTCGACATTAGGATGTGTAATTGTCTCCAACAATTTTTGATCAGTTAATAATCGGCGTTCAATCCAAGTCCATGGACCACCAATGGTATTATAGAGAAACCTGTAATCTTCAACTGTCGGTTGAGTTAATTTTACAATTTTTAACTCACAACCAAGTTCGAAGATATTATGTTCTGTTTGTGGTGGTTTCTCCTTCATTTTAAGCCACGTTACTTGGGTCTTAATTCGCATACTTGCAACTCTTAATTCTCTTAACTTTTTGTCTGTTTAATTATTCATTACAGGTGTTTCAGATAATGAACCCCATTCGCTCCAGGAGCCGTCATAGACGGCTACGTCTTCTTTACCTATTAAAAACAACGCTAGCGCCAGAATACACGCAGTAACGCCTGAACCACAGGTTGTGACTATCGGCTTATCAATATCGTCAATTACATCTAGAAACTGTTTTTCAATTTCTGAGGCAGAAAGGAACGTTTTATCTTCCAAGGATAATAATTGGCCAAATGGTAGGTTTGCTGAACCAGGTATATGGCCAGAACGCATTCCCGGCCTTGGTTCTGGTTCCGTTCCAAAAAATCGGCCCGATGTTCTTGCGTCGATTATTTTTTCGTCAAGCGACTCCACAAGATCAAATATATCAGACAGATGCTTCACTAAGTCTTCGCGATAATTGATTTTGAATAGTTGAGGAGTAGGGACGATTATATCTGAGGTCAACGTGTTCCCATCTTTAAGCCATTTCGGTAGCCCGCCATTAAGTACTGAGACGTTGTCATGGCCAAATACGCGAAACATCCACCATGTTCTAGCGGCACTTTGCATACCATACACATCGTATACGATAACGTGTTTTTCGTTAGATATCCCCAAAGAGCCGGCAGCTTCGGCAAATTGATCGGGGGAAGGCAACATATGGGGCAGATCGCTGTCTGAGTCACAAACTTTGTCTATATCAAAGTATCTCGCGCCCTTTATATGTCCATTGTTGAATTCATCGCTGGCATTGCGGTCCACATTTGGTAAATGATAAGTGCCATCGAGTACCACAATATTTGGATCATCAATATTCTCAGACAATTTTTCTGTTGATATCAACGCATTTGGGTTTTTGTAGGTCATTTTTTCCCTTATTTTTCCATGGTTTTCTTCTGTTTGGTTAAAAAAGCTGAAAGCTTTTCTTCATTAAGGCGATAGTAAATCTTATCACTTTTTTGCAGGGTAGTAATATGTTCATAAAAGTTTATTGCTTTGCTATTCCAGGTGTCGGCAGTCCAATCGATTTGGGTAACTTCATTCTCTAATCCATACTCAACAAGCGCTTCCATAAGTGCATACCCAATTCCTTTATTGCGTGCTTTTCGCTCTACGTACAAATCTTGTATGAAAATGCTTGTTTGGCATGTAGCAAGTGCAAAAATTTTAGAAAATGCTAGGAAGGCAAGGGGCTTGCTATTTTCCAAGGCTATAAAGATTTTCAATCCGGAGTTTTCTTGGAACACCTCGTTTTCTATTACATGAGACATAAACGATCTTTGATACTTGAGCGGCATACCATAAAAGGTCAATAACTCTTGTAAAAGCCGCGATATTTCGCTTGCATCTTCTTTATCAGCAAGACGGATTTCAAAGTCACCTGCAAAAACAGAACTTTTTTCTATTGTCATATTGCTCCATGCTAACAAAAGGTGTGAAAACTAGGTGTAAGGTCTTAGGATTTGTATTTTTGAAAAAAAGATGCAAGAAAAATAATATCCTACGACAGTGTAGGTTTAAAACTTTTGAGCGCAAGAACAAAGAAAATAGGTAATGAATAAAAAACCGCTAGATGGGATTAAGGTTCTCGACTTAGGTCAGGGCGTAGCTGCCCCTTATTGTGGCCTTTTATTAGCACAATATGGAGCCGAAGTTATAAAGGTTGAGCCAATAAATGGTGATTGGGCAAGGGGCTTAGGAGCGCCGAAGGGAGATCAAACAGCCTACTCTATTTATTATAATCTTGGAAAGAAAGGCATAGCTGTTGATTTGAAGACAAAAGAGGGTCTCGATGTCATTCTTAAATTAGCGTCCAATAGTGATGTTGTTTTAGAAAACTTCCGACCAGGAGTTGTGGACCGTTTAGGGATTGGTTTTGAGGACGTGAGAGCGCTCAATTCTAAAGTGCTATATGCATCTGTAAGTGGCTTCGGCCAAACGGGACCGTACTCTGATCGGCCAGGTTCAGATACGGTTCTACAAGCTTTTTCTGGACTTGTATCTCTCAATCGCGATAAAGATGATATTCCACAAAAAGTTGGGACTATCGCCGTCGACGTCATTACAGGTCTTTGTGCCTTCCAAGCTGTTTCCATGGAACTCTTCGGAGGGGTACGTGAGGCAAAACTTTTAGACCTCAGTTTGTTGCAGTCGGCAGCTAATCTTCTAGCTCCTAATATAGCTGATTTTTTTATTAGTGATGGTCCCCCTGTCTTACTGAATGTTCCCGCAGGAACATATCAAACCAGCGATGGCTGGATCGCCGTTACTCTCGTCAAAGAGGAGCAATTCGCGAACTTATGCAAAATTATTAAAGAACCCAATTTGGCTGGCGATCGAAGGTTTGGTAGTTTCAAAAAACGAGCGAAAAATAAGCACATTCTAATGGAAATAATCCAATCCAAAATAAAATCGAAAACGAGTAATGAATGGTTAAAGCTTTTTACCGAAGAGGGCATATTAACCAGTCCGGTTAATAGTCTAGGCGATTGGTTAAAAGATCCTCACGTAAACGCAATAAATGCTTATTCTGAAATTAATCAGCCGCACCTTGGAAACATACCGATCGCTTCTTTGCCAGGGGGCATTCCTTTGAAAGGAATTGCTCCAGGTATAGGTTCAAATACAGAAGAGATTTTAAGCTCAAATGGATTTTCAAAAAAAGATATTGGCGACTTAATTTCCAAAAAAATTATCTTCGATTCGGAGGCTGAAGATGAATGACACATTTGAACCTGAAAATCATAAATATCCAGCATCATTGTTCTTTGAAGATTTAAGGGTTGGAGAGACGTATTATATACCGTCTAGAACCCTATCAGATGCAAATTTCGCTGCTTTTCAATTGGCTTCCGCAGACAATCATCCTATTCACTACGATATAGAATATTGTAAAAATAGAGGCTATCCAAATCTTTTAGCCCATGGCTTTCAGGTGCTTATACAGACCGCGGCAGGAGCAGGTAATTTTGCTCACCTCATAAGTGACTCGCTTGTCGCTTTTGTCGAACAATCGAGCAATTTTATAGCACCCGTATTTTCAGGAGATACAGTTTACCCTGAGTTGGAAATTTCAGAGTTGCTCGCGCAAAACACGACGGGAATAGTGACCGTTAACTCGAGAGTGCATAATCAAAGAAAAGAGCTTGTCCTAGAGGGTATTCAAAAATATGTCGTTCGAAAAAGGTCTAGTAATGGTAATTAAGCGCGCAGAACTCTTCAATAATTTCCTATATAAATTAAAAATAGAAGTGGGCTATTCATGAACATAGGCTTTATAGGACTTGGAACAATGGGGGCGGGAATGGCTTCAAATCTCTCAAAAGGTGGATATACCTTGATTGTTCATGACATCCTAAAGGGGGCGGCGGCACCATTTTTGTCGAATAATGCTTATTGGGCTGACACGCCCAGAGAAGTAGCAGAAAAATGTGAAGTTATTTGTCTATCTTTACCCGGGCCTACCGAAGTTAGCAGTGTAGCATATGGCGTGAATGGTTTGCTTGATGGAATTCAGACCGATGGAACTGTTTTTGATCTTTCAACAAATTCGCCAACCGTCATTCGAGAAATAGGGGATAAATTTCAAGCTAGGGGAGCCCATTTTCTAGATGCCCCTGTGAGTGGTGGGCCAACTGGTGCTCTGTCGGGAAAACTTGCGCTTTGGGTTGGTGGTAATCAGCAGATATTCGAGAAATACAAGTCCATTTTACAAACAATGGGGGATCAAGTTGCATACATTGGGCCGATCGGAGCAGGTTCGGTGGCAAAACTTGTTCATAATTGTGCGGGTTACACAATACAGACGGCGATAGGAGAAGTTTTCACTATGGGCGTTAAGGCAGGAGTTGAGCCACTGGCGCTTTGGGACGCAATTAGGCAAGGGGCTTTAGGCCGTCGCCGAACATTCGACGGTTTATCTCAACAGTTTTTGCCGGATAGCTATGACCCACCTGCCTTTGCACTTAAGTTAGCTCACAAGGATGTGTCTCTTGCGACACGATTAGCGAAAGAGGTTGGAGT
>PCAV01000110.1 GCA_002730675.1 Rhodospirillaceae bacterium
CCTACCAAAGATGTTAAGGCTAAAATGGTAAAAATCCACACTACGAACGGAGGTGACAACTTGAATGCGACTGTTAACAGGCAAAGGGCAATTGCTAAAATATGCGGGATTCTTTGATAAATACAAAGAGAACAAGGTTTCAAGCCGCCTATATACTCAAAAGCGAAAGCAGCAATGAGCGCAGCGGCAGAAAAGGAAATTATGATNAAACAGGCCTTGGAAAATACGACGTTGTTTTTGCTAAGCATGAGAAAAAGGCTTTCTTAGTTATTAAAAGACTTTAGCCAAAAATAAATCAGCAGCAAGCANCAGCCAGTTACAACTGTAATTAACCCAAAATATTTCTCNAGTAATGCNCTNATTTTATCCCCAAAATAATANAGGAGAAATGAAACCACAAAAAATCTGAGGCCTCGTGATAGAACAGACAACCCGATAAACAAGGCNAGGTTTAATTTNGCCATNCCGCTTGCNAGNGTAATGATTTTATACGGGAATGGTGTAAGCCCCGCTAGGAATACCGCCCAGCCCCCCCAATNTTGATACATTTCGTTGAATTCAGAAACATTATTNTGGTAGCCGTAAAATTGGATAAGCGGCATGGCTGCTGTGTCGAATACAAGTAATCCAATAAAGTAGGCGGCGACACCTCCGATAACTGAAAAGAGGGTGCAGGTTAACGCGATACGCCACCAGTCTGATGGTTTAGCGAGTACCATGGGGATAACCATCACATCTGGGGGGATCGGGAAAAATGAACTTTCGGTAAAGGCGACCACTGCCAAAAATTTTTTAGCGTGTCGATGTTCTGCCAGACTTAAAAGTTTTTTATAAATTCTCTGCACGCCGACGATTATTTCATAATAGAGATTAGAACTATTTTTTTTTTACTTTAACTGCATATTGTCTTAATCGATTCGCTTGGGTGTATTGTAAACAGCCTGTTTCTCNGTCTATATTTAGTAGTTATTTTTTATCCAGTTATCATCATATGGTAGTTTCACGATCTAGTTAAGGTTTCTACCGATCAAAAGTTGATGCTTTGTTCAAGCCCCGCTATGTTGGGGCTTGATACTGTCGCAATAAATTGTCAATATTAACAACATTGAGTTTTCACAGGGAAGGAAATTTTTATGCGTAAAACCATAATAGCTCTGAGCGTTTTAGGGTTTGGTATNGCAGGCTTAACAGAAGTCAGCGCTCCCACACCAGCAGGCGCTCAAGAGGTTAAAGGTCCAAAGATAACATGGAGAATGTCTCTTTGGGGAAAACGAAGAGCTTTTACAGAGGCACCTGANTATGCGGCCAAGGTTATCCGTGAGAAGACGGGNGGCAACTTCAATATTAAGATTTATTACGGGCAGCAACTGTCCAAGAGTAAAGAAAATCTTGACGGCATCTCAGTCGGTGCATTTGAAATGGCTTCTTTTTGTGCNGCTTACCANCCAGGTAAAAACCAACCTCTAAANGTCTTGGATTTACCGTTTTTGCCNATTCCAACNTTAGACATCCAACGGAAAGTGCATGATGCGGTCTACAATCATCCATCGTCCACCAAAGCNCTCGCGAAGTGGAATGCAAAGATATACATGTCGATGATGCTTCCTCAGTANGAGTACATAGGTAGNGGGCCTGTTCCNAAGAGNGTTTCAGATTTTAAAGGTAAGCGATTAAGAGCACTCGGTGGTATGGGACGCGCGGCNAAAGCAATTGGNGCGATCCCAACAACGATGCCGGCATCTGAAACTTACACAGCGTTACAGAGGGGAACAGTTGACGCCATCGGTTTCCCATATACTTACACGTTTAGAGCTTACAAGTTAGACGAGATTGCTGATTGGTATACAACAAATATGTCATTAGGTTCAGTCAATTGCCCGATCGTCTTTAATATTGACTCTTACAACGCGCTTCCTGACCANTACAAGAAACTACTGGAAGACGTTAAAGACGGTGCCTACAAAGCCCAGGGCGCAGCTTATGCGGAAAAGGATAAAGCAAACNTAGCNTTATGGGCAAAAAATCCAAAGCTTACGGCAGTCAAAATGCCGGAAGANGAAATGGCTAATTTNCGAAAAATTGCAGGGGAGCCATTATGGAATGATTGGGTTAAAGAAAATAAAGGAAAAATTCCAGCGCAAGAATTGTTGGATATNGTTCTNAAGACAGCCAAAGGAGGCTGATCTCTTTTAATCTGAGTTAAATCAGGTCGCTGGAGTAGGCTCTGGCGACCTTTTTTAAGTGGTTTAATGATTGGTTTTAAATAATGGCAAGTACAGATCATTCACAAAAATCCGAAGCGACCCGTTTCCTTGCATGGGCTGACGAAAAGCTCTTTAAAATGGAAACGGCCTTTAATCTTACGTCTGCAATGCTCATACTTTTCTTAATGTTGTTAGCGGTCGTTCAGGTTGTCGGACGAAAGTTTTTTAATTTTCCAATTCCCGGTTATGTCGATTGGGTTGAATTTGCGATGGCTATTTTTTGTTTCCTTAGTATTGCATATACCCAAAAGCTGGGTGGACATGTCCGGATGGAATTTTTTATAGGACGTTTTTCGGGAAGATTACTATGGTCCTTGGAGGTGATAGGCACTTTGGTGGTTATGCTAATTATCGCGATATTAACGTGGTACGGCTGGGAACACTTCCTCAGGGCTTGGGACATCGGAGATAGCTCTATTGATATCGAACTGCCGATTTGGCCGGGTAAACTGATAGTCGTTATAGCTTTTATAAGTCTTGAACTACGCTTGTTAATTCAATTATTTGGATTTTTAAGGTTGGTGAGGTTCCCGGATGCTGACCCAATTGGAGTACCAATGATAGAGACTGTCGATGAGCAAGCTCAGCATGAGATTGATGCGGGATTGGCTGGCGAAGAAGAAAAAGTTGATATTGTCGGTCGAGGAGCTAAATCATGAGTGAATTTGCAATTGGTCTTGTTGGGACGGGGGCGTTACTGATTCTGGTATTTGCCGGAGTTCGGGTATTTGCCGTCGCTGCCCTAGTTGGTCTCTTTGGGTGTGTGGCTATAATCGGATGGAAAGCCGGTGCTGGAATAAGTGGTACCGTGCCTCACTCGAAGTCAATTAATTACGCGCTTAGTGTTTTGCCTATGTTCATATTAATTGGATTTATTGCTTACCACGGCGGTTTGACACACGCTTTATTTAGGGCTGCTAGGAATTGGTTTGGATGGGTCCCGGGCGGTCTTGCCGTAGCTAGTGTTTTTGCTACTGCCGGCTTTGCAGCGGTTTCTGGGGCAAGCACAGCAACAGCTGCGGTCTTTAGCCGAGTTGCTATTCCGCATATGTTGGAAAATGGATACGACAAACGCCTCGCTGCCGGTGTTGTTGCGGCGGGAGGTACATTAGCTTCGCTGATCCCTCCTAGTGCGATCCTTGTGATTTACGCTATCATCGTCGAAGAATCTGTTGGAACTCTTATACTAGCCGGATTTCTTCCAGGGGTTGTCTCAGCGCTAATTTATGCGGGTCTTATAATAGGACAGTGTGTTTGGAAACCGGAATTAGGGCGTGCAATAAAATCCCCACCAATGTCAGAGAAAATGGCCAGCCTGCCAGGTACCATTCCGATCTTCGTAGTGGTAGCGGTTATCTTTTATTCCATGTATTCTGGTACGGCGACGCCAACAGAGGCGGGTGCGGTTGGAGCCTTTGTAATTCTAGTAGTTGCTCTTCTTAAAGGCATGAAGTGGGCTAGCTTAAAGGAGGCTCTTCTAGAGACTGCTAAGTTAACGGTGATGATTTTTGCCTTAATATGGGGCGTTCTTATCTTTGTCAGGTTTTTGGGTTATGCTGGGCTACCTCAAGAATTTGCGGGGTGGATTACTGGGCTACCATTTCCACCTGTCGTAATAATGATATTGATACTCCTTGGTTATGCAGTCCTTGGGATGTTCATGGACGCGATTGGGATGTTGCTACTTACACTACCTGTTGTTTATCCGGCGGTTATTGCTCTGGGTTATGATCCAATCTGGTTCGGTATTATCGTTGTTAAAATGTGCGAGGTTTGTCTCATAACGCCCCCGGTCGGGTTGAATTGCTATGTGGTGGCGGCTGTTCGGCCCGATATACCTTTGGGGGATGTGTTTAGAGGGATCTTTCCGTTTTTCATAGCAGATGTGATAACGATAGGATTATTCTTGGCTTATCCAGAGATTGTTCTCTGGTTGCCAAGTGTAGCTAACTAGTTAAACACTCCTCTAAAAGACAAAAGGCTCGCTGTTGGAAAACGGCGGGCCTTTTATTATTCTTAACAGCGACCAAGTTGAATTTTATTCTAAACTAAAGCCTTTTTTTGTGAGATAAGCCGCAAGTTGATCGCGTTCTTTACTTGATACTTGTCGAGCTTTGTCCTCAGACCATCCATAAAAGTTTGCGACACCGAATTCTTCAACTTTCCGCTGTTTTTCCTGAGGAATTGAAAATATGGCGTCTCTTCTTTTATCGTACGAGTCTATCTCTGGCTCAAGCTGAGAATCATTATATGAATTCAAATGAACATTTACTGTTGGTGGCAGCCGCAAACTCAAATATCCATCATCATTTGGGTACCCTGCGGTCATACCTGCTAGTGGAAAGACAAAATCGGGTAGCTCTAAAAGCTCAGCCACCTCATCGATATGATTTCTAATAACGCTTATTGGACAACAGCCTAATCCCACAGCTTCGGCAGCACGTATAAAATTCATTAGGACAAGGCCAGCATCAACAGCGGCGTTTAGAAATGCGTCCAAATGATTATTTGCAAAAGGCTTATTTCGCATCTCGCAAATACGGCGGATACGTCGGCTGTCTCCCAGAAAAACCAGCAGAACGGGGCATGTTCGGAGCCAGGGCATTGCAGGGATCATATTAGCAATGGCTTCTTGCTTTTCCTTTTCTTTTATCACAACCACTGACGCTTGTTGTAAATCAGATTTAGCGGGGGCAGAAAAAGCAGCGGCAAGTAGAATCTCCAAAAGTTCATCAGGTACAGGTTTATCTTGATAGCGACGATGTGTGCGATGATTGAGTATATTTGCTAATTCGTCAAACCCGTGGATATTTTCACCGGCACTGGTAGCTAATCCAAAGCGGTTTTTGATTAAATCAGCAATCGTCTCATTTTTTTTCATCACATCTCCTGACCGCCTAGGTTTGATTTGTATCCAACTTGAGTTTGATCTTTAAGAAAATCTATTAGTTTCGGTGTTGTTAGAGGAACATAGCTTTGTTTTCTATATAAAAGCATTTCTTTATTAACTTTGAAAATTTAGAATATAGTAAGAATGGTTCAATTGAAGCAAAAAAAGCTAACGGGTGGGGTTAAATAATGAAGATTGCAATTATTGGCTGTGGAGCGATGGGTTCAGTATATGCGGCACTTCTGGCGGATGCTGGTAACGAGGTTTGGGCAATCGATACCTGGCAAGAGCACATCCATGCAATAAATAAAGATGGGCTTCGTGTTGAGGGTGCAAGTGGCGACCGTACGGTAAAAATAAATGCCAGCACCGATGCTATTGACGCAGGCGAGTGTGACTTAATTATTGTGGCCACTAAAGCAAGTGGGGTAGCAACGGCGGCTCAAGCCGCAAAATCGATTGCAGGTTCAAATAGCGTGATCTTAACAATTCAGAACGGCTTAGGGGCTGCAGACAGGATAGCAGAGGCGATTGATACCCGTCAGGTTATGATCGGTGTTGTCGGTGGTTTTGGAGCGTCAATCAAAGAGCCTGGGCATGCCCATCATAATGGCATGCAATTAGTAAGACTAGGCGAGATGAATGGTGGGATGAGTGAGCGCCTCACCACAGTCGTAAACACTTGGGAGAAAGCAGGCTTCACCGCGAAAGGTTACCCTGATATACATCAAATGATATGGGAAAAATTCATCTGTAATGTGACGTACAGTGGTCCTTGTGCGCTTATGAATGCCACTATAGGCGAGGTTCAAGCCAGTTCGGAAGCTTGGTTTGTGGCGTTGAACTGCGCTAAGGAAGCGGATGCTGTAGCGAGAGCAAAGAAAATTGCGTTAGGGTTTGATGATGTTGAGACATATGTGAGAGAATTTGGTGCAAATATGCCAGATGCAAGGCCTTCAATGCTGCTCGATCACTTGGCAAAAAGGCCATCTGAAATCGACGGCATAAATGGTGCTGTTCCTGTTGAAGCAAAAAAGATCGGGATGTCTGCTCCCGTAAATGAGCTGGTGTCCAATTTGATCCGCGGTAAGGAAGCCAATTTTTAGATTAAAGATAAATGACGAGTAGAGGAATCATATTTGGCCTTGGAAATTATCTTGTCCTCTTTTGTAAGAGCGATTGCTTTGATGTGGGTTTCTATTTACGAGGGGACGACTAAACAGTGGATGAGTGGCGCTCCTCACTTCATGCTCTATTTTGAAAATAGGTTTATTGTTGTTTAGGTCGACAATATCTATGAATCGCCATTCGTGTTCATCTGACTCTCTTGTTATTAAGCCTCGTTCTGATAATTTTTGGTAAGGCGTTGCGAAGTCAGCGATATAAATAGCGATATGATGGCCGTCATATCTGGCTTGTTTTTCATTTGTTTCAATAAAGTAAACATATTGGGATGTTCCTGTAGTAACCTCGGCGCAAGTTTTACCATAACGTTTCCCAATGGATGCCTTGGCTCCAAATATCTCTTGATAGAAATTAACTATTCCCCCTGCACTGTTTTTTGGAACGAAGAATTCAACATAGGGTAGACCTATTTCAATATTTCCAAATTTCTCATCTGGTGCATGCACGCGAATTTGGTTTCCCCATGGACAACTAACGTCAATAAACTGCTTCTTACGCGAAAATGAAAATTTTGTTTTCGACAAAGGTTCTTCTATCATTTTCAAGCTTTGAAAAGTCTCTTTCAAGTTTGGTGACACAAGTCCAATACGTCCCCGTAAAATTTGAGGGGAAGGATCACGCCTTGGCAGATGGATTTGGCTCCGGCCAATATTGATCCACATATTGTCCAGACCCGTCATTAGGAAAGGATCGCGGGTAAAACCGAGCCCAGTAACATAAAAAAGGATTGCGGGTGCCTGATCAGGAATCATAAGATTTACGTGTTCCATATGAAGAATATTACCTAATGATTCCTTAGACCGATTATATGAACGTGACATAAAACCACTCCGCTTCTCTATATACATGGTGTCAAAAAATCTTGAGCCATTAATTGGTCGATTATTGAGCACAAATATTAAATTGATCAAACAGAAATAAAATAATTTCTTCTATTAACGCTTAAGATGCTAACATTATCCTCGATGATATATAGTCGAACTAAATATCTTCTAAGGATACTTTCTCCCTCTTAAAGCGCTAAAGTGGGCGTATTATGGGCTTAGCCGATAGATTTACGTGAATGTGGAAAGGACGAGGAATGATTGCGCAGTCGAGGAATCACAAATGGCTTCAACAACATGATGAAGCTATTTTGGAACCGGAGTTGCCCATTATCGACCCTCATCATCACCTTTGGGATAAGAGTACTAATCATCTTGTGCAACCACGTTATCTTTTGGACGAAATATTGGAAGATATCAATTGCGGCCATAATATTGTGGCAACAGTATTTATTGAATGCGGCGCAATGTTTAAAGTTGGGGGAGACGAGCACCTTCGGGCTATTGGAGAAACAGAATTTGTAAATGGTATTGCTGCAATGTGTGAGTCTGGCATTTATGGTGCTGCTAGGGTTGCTGCGGCTATCATAGGCACAGTGGATTTGACAATAGGTGCGTTAGCTGGCGAGGTTTTAGATATGCACCTAGCAGCGGGTTGTGGAAGATTCCGTGGAATTAGGCGGGCGGTCGCATGGGATGCTTCAAATGAAATTCGAAATCACCGCACAAATCCCCCACCTAATTTATTGTTGCAAGACGACTTTCGCCGCGGGTTTGCGGAGTTGAGCCGCAGGGGGTTAACTTTCGAAGCTTGGTGTTATCACACTCAAATCGCAGAAGTGACTGATCTCGCGAGAGCATTTCCAGACACAAAAATAATCCTAGACCATTTCGGCGGTCCCCTTGGAATTGGCCCATACAAGGGAAAACAGAATGAGATTTTTCAAAAATGGAATAAAGATATTGTTGAGTTGGCAAAGTGTGAAAATGTCTATGCTAAGCTAGGAGGTGTAAACATGGATGTAAATGGCTTTGCGTGGCATGAAAGAAAAATGCCCCCCAGTAGCCAAGAGCTAGCCGATGCTACTGAGCATTTCTACCATAGTACTATTGACGCGTTTGGTTCAAACCGGTGTATGTTTGAGTCAAACTTTCCTGTGGATAAGTTAAGCTGTAGTTATAAAATTCTTTGGAATATGTTTAAATTAATTACAAAG
>PCAV01000111.1 GCA_002730675.1 Rhodospirillaceae bacterium
CGTGCTTATAAAAAGACAGGATGGTTCGGGGATTATGCGAGTAGATATAGCCTTCGGGAAAGCGTGGGGTTCGCTTGGAATGGGTATTTCGAGTCGTCTAATGAGGGATCGATTAGCTGATAGGCCAACTTTTTTGAATGCGCTTGCAGCTGTTTCTGGAGGAAGACTTATTCCTGTTCCTGGTGGAGTCCTTATTTACGATAAAGAGGGCGAAGCCATTGGAGCAGTAGGTGTTAGTGGAGATACTTCTGATAAGGATGAATATTGCGCTATAACAGCAATTAAGGCTGAAGGTTATCAACCCGAACCAGCTGACCCATCTGCAACGTGGAGGGAGTCAAATCTCTAAACTATTGTATGATTAGCTTCGACCAGTAATGGTTTTTTTGAAATGTAAGTGGATATCAGTAGTTGCATTTTGACCCAAACCTGACAGCCATAGCTATAGTTTTTTCGGTAGCACTCCTCTGCGGTTTGCTTTTAATGCGGTTCAAGCAGCCTGCTATTATAGGTTATATCGTCGCGGGTGTTATTCTTGGGCCGTCAGGTTTTCAGATAATCGAAGAAACGGAGGCGGCGAAGACACTGGCAGAGTTAGGCGTTTTACTTCTTTTATTTCTGATCGGTATGGAGCTCAGTCTTCGTGCCTTCAAGACAGTTTACAAATTAGCTTCTGTAATTGTGCTAGTTCAAATCGTATTTTCCATTCTCGTTACTAGTTTTATCGGTATAGCAATGTCTTGGGATTGGCAGCAAGGAATCTTACTTGGTTTTGTGCTCGCCGTATCAAGTACCGCCGTTACGGTAAAAGTTTTAGCTGATAGAGGAGAACTTCGTACGCATTTTGGTAGAATTACGGTGGGGATACTCATTGCTCAAGACCTCGCGGTTGTGGCTATGCTATTAGTTATCGAGGCCTTAAATCCGAACAAGCAATTCGATCTCTGGATAATACCCAAAACAATTGGCGCTATTATTTTCGTGATAACTATAGTGAGGTTTTTATCGAAGCGGGAAAGGATACGGCTTCCCTTGGCGTTACGCCAAGCTTTTGGCGCGGACAGAGAAGTGGTTCCAATTGCAGCCTTAGCGTTTTGTGGTGTCTGTGCAACCACCTCAGGTTTAATTGGTTTGTCGACAGCTTTTGGCAGTTTTTTGGCTGGTCTAATCGTGGGTAATTCGTCAGAAAGGCAAATTGTTCTAAGAAGCACGCGCCCCATACAAAGTGTCTTACTTGTTGTTTTCTTTCTGTCTGTAGGTTTGTTGATAGATGTTGGGTTTTTTTTCGAGAATCTTGGCACGCTGATTGTCGTTTTTATTTTGGCAACCATAGCAAAAGGATTAATAAATATTATTGCCGTTCGCATAGCTGGTCAACCTTGGGAGCAGTCCGTTCTTGTTGGCGTAACCCTAGGGCAAATTGGTGAATTCGCATTTGTGATAGCTAGTGTAGGTTTTACTGTCAATGCAATCGATACCGAGGGTTATAAAATAGCGGTTGCTGTGATAGCGTTGAGTTTAATGTTGGGACCAGCTTGGGTTGTTTTAGAACGACGGCTGCGGGCAGCGGAAGACTTGGGGGTTAAATTGACCGCAGCTGAGATAAAAGCTCGTGATAATATTCAAAAAAAATTAGCGATATGTGTTGCGACCAGTCCTATTTGGGGATCTCAACTAAAATCGAAAGTGGTTGAGACTTTTGCCGCTTTTCTAGTACTTATACAGAAATATCTGACACAGATACGGAAAAAATAGGTTCGTCCTAACTGAAAATTTCCTTAATTCAAGTAAAGGCAAGTAGTTAAAATTTTTAAGGAATAAAAAACTTCAATTGATAGATATATGGTGAGTGGGGAATCGGAGCTCGTCAGTCCCTAATGCCATGTCGTTAAAGCGTGCGGTAAGCCAGATCAAATCGTAAAAGTTCGAATATTCATGACAGATATTTCTGAAAGGTCNTCTATCAATCCAATCCGTNTNGAATATTTTGGTGATCATAGATCTGCCTCAACTTTAGTAGAAGTAAGCGCGTTGGTGGACTCTAGTATAAGTGTTGAGNTTGAGGCAATTGCTTGTATTGGTCAGTAATAAATATAATGGTCTTTTAGGCACTAGCGAGCCAATATGGTTTTGGTCCGTAGGTATCAATGAGAAAGTCGACAAAAACTCGAACCTTGGGCGATAAATGACGGCTCGATGGATACACTGCAAAAATAGGGATGTCTTCCTTAACATAGTTATCAAGCACTGATACTAATCTCTTATTTTTAATATGTTCTCCGACCATGTAAGAACTTGTCATTGTCAAGCCGCCACCAGCTAAAACAGCACTTAAAATGGCGTCTCCGTTATTTATGCTAATTGAACCTTTTGCTTTTATAAGCCTTTCTGTTTCGTCAATAAGAAAGTGCCAGTCATTTAAGGCGTTTCCGGGCGGATAGGTTATGAGCTGATGCTGCATAAGATCTTCTGGGTGTTTAGGGATGCCATTTTTTTTAAGATATTCGGGCGTTGCAACCAATGAGCGATGATTTGCTGCCAAGCGTCGTGCAATTAAGCTAGAGTCTCTCAAGTGAGCTATTCGAATTGCAAGATCTATACCTTCATCAACTAGATCTACAACCCTGTCGCTGACCTGTACCCTGACTTCGACCTCTGGGTAGCGTTCTAAAAAGTTAGGCAAGTGAGGCGTTAAATGTCTGTGAGAGAAAGTAAAAGGAGCAGTCACTTTTAATAATCCGCGGGGGGCTGAGTGAGCGCTTGAGATTGCTACCTCAGCTTCATCTACATCTGCAATAATTCGTTTTGAACGTTCATAATAGGCTTGGCCTTCTTCGGTCACACTTACTCGGCGAGTCGTCCTATTTAGAAGCCTTACTCCCAGTCGGTCTTCCAAGGCGGAAAGTTGTTTGCTGACAACGGATGGTGATACATTAAGTAGCCTTGCCGCTGCGGCCAAACTGTCGTTCTCCACAACCGAGCAGAAAACTTTCATAGCAGACAATGTATCCATGACAAAAATATAACTTTAAAATAACTTAAATGCTAGATACTATCGTGTATGGAACGAGTAGTCTCATTATCTGCACAAAAGATAGTAATTTTCGAGCCTTTTTGAGCGTAATAGAGTAAAATTCTCAACTAAGTTAACATTTAAATGTTGTTTGTGTTCCTTTACCGTTTCTCATTTGTACTTGATAAGCTTGTGCTAGGGAGTCGATTTATTTTATCTTTTTGAGGTCATTAAAGTATGATCTAAAGATCAATATCGTAGGATGATTATTATGGAAAAACTTTCATCGATCGCACAAGATGTCTCAGAACTACTTATAAAGCAAGGCGAAACCATCGCCATATCGGAGTCTTCTTCTGGAGGTTTAATTTCTGCAGCTTTGTTAGCTGTGCCTGGGGCATCTCGATATTTCTTGGGGGGAGGTGTCGTTTACACGGCTGTTGCGCGTGAACAATTATTAGGCATAAACTTCGACGATTATCCTGGAATTCGGTCGTCTAGTGAACCATATGCTGAACTAGCTGCGGCTACCATAAAAGACAGGCTGGGTGCTGATTGGGGATTAGCAGAAACCGGCGCTGCGGGGCCATCGGGAAATCGTTATGGTGATGCGGCTGGTCATACATGCATTGCTGTTAATGGAAGATATAACAGAGTTTTCACTCTTGAGACTAACTCAGATAGTAGAGAGGAAAACATGTGGCAATTTGCAAGTGAAACTCTTACGCTTTTTAAAAAACTTCTGTCGGAGGCTAATTAACTCACTAAACTGGATTATCTTGTTTGATCATTTCAGAGGCTTTTTCACCAATCATTATGCAGGCCGCGTTTGTATTACCAGATACCATTGTTGGCATTATAGAACCGTCAGCTACGCGAAGTCCTCCAAGTCCGTGAACTTTTAGGCGCTCGTTCACCACAGACTCAGGGCCACTCCCCATACGACATGTGCCAATCGGGTGATATGCAGTTTCCGCGGTGTTGCGGATGAAACTTAAGATTTCATCATCTGTCTTAACTTCCTTGCCTGGGGAGAATTCTTCCCCTCGTATATCCCTCATAGCCTTAGTATTCATTATTTCCCGAATTTTTTTGAAGCCGGCTATCATCGCATCCCGGTCGATTGGATCGGTAAGAAAGTTAAAATTAATAGCAGGTTGATTGCTCGCGTCTGGTGATTGTATGTGGATAGATCCTAAGCTCTCTGGCCTCAACTGATATATCGATACAGTCATTCCAGGAAATTTATGGAGCTGTCTTTTCTTCGGATTTTTGACAGCGTAAGGCACCATATGCATTTGTATATCCGGGGTTTCCATATCTTCCCGTGTTCTTAAAAATGCGAGCATAGGTGCTGACGGTAAGGTCATAAATCCTCGGCGTTGGAAAATATATTTCATCACTTGCCAAATTGGCCCAAGGCCTCGCATTCGTTGATTATACGATAACTCTCCCCGCTTCATATTGAATTGTATACGAGCATTGATATGATCTCGTAAATTCTCTCCCACTCCATTTAGTTCATGTTTCACTTCTATTCCGTTATCTGTGAGGAGTTGAGCTTGACCGATCCCCGACAATTCTAAAAGTTGTGGTGAAGCTACACCTCCAGTGCATACAATTACTTCCTTGTGGGCATGCACGATCCTATCTTGTCCGTTTTTTCTAAAGTGTACTCCCGAGCATTTCTTCCCTTCAAATAACAGCTTTTGAACGTGAGCGTTGGTTTCAATTCTAAGGTTTGATCGATTTTTTACGGGGTTTAAATAACAACGGGCGGCACTCATTCTCACACCATCGCTAATAGTAGTTTGAGTTCTAACAATTCCCTCTTGTGATTTGCCATTATAATCCGGGTTGTACGGTATTCCTAATTCTTTACTTGCAGCTGTTATAGCGTCGTATAGCGGTCCTTCGTCTGTGGCCTCGCTGACCCGTAGTGGCCCTCCTTGTGATCTGAAATCATCTTCGCCATGTTCATAATGTTCCATTTTCTGAAAAAATGGGAGCACATCATCAAAACTCCATCCCCTGTTTCCAAGCTGTCCCCATGTATCATAATCCAAAGCTTGTCCTCTAACAAAAACCAAGCCATTGATGGAACTGGAGCCGCCAAGCAAGCGACCGCGGGGTACAGGTATGCGTCTATTGGCAGTGCCTTCTTCTGGTTGCGAACTATACCGCCAATTGGCTGTTGGATGATCTATCAAAAGTCCGAAACTAATCGGAAAACGCGAATAGGGGTGGCTTGCGGCACCTGCTTCAAGCAGCAAAACTCGCCACTTACTTTTTTCCGTAAGACGGTTAGCCAAGACTGATCCAGCGGAACCGGCTCCGACAATTACAAAATCATAGATGTCTTTTTCCAATTTAATGCTCCAAACCTCTGTAAAGCAAAATCACCCTACAAAATTTGTTTAATTATTGGAAAATGACAAGTCGCCTATTCAAAGTTTTGCGATAAATCAGTCATGTGACTTTTAAGGCGTATTTTTGTTTTGGACATGGCCGTTTTTTGTCTGATAAAATTAAACGTAACTTTTGAATTATGATATACTGATCTTATCTTGAACGGACCGGCTTGGCCCAATGAATGTTACCAATAAGTATGACTTAATTGTTATCGGCAGTGGGCCCGGTGGCCGTCGCGCAGCTATTCAAGCAGCTAAATTTAGTAAAAGGGTGCTAGTTGTCGAAAAAAGTGAGAGAGTAGGAGGTGTCTCTGTCCACACTGGCACAATTCCCAGTAAAACATTGCGAGAAACCGCTTTGAATTTATCTGGCTGGCATGAGCGTGAGTTTTATGGGCAGTCTTACCGAGTAAAACAAAACATAACGGCAGCGGACTTAAAAAATAGACTCCACATGACGTTAGATCATGAAGTGGAGGTACTTAAACACCAATTTGCGAGAAATGGGGTTGAGACATTAAATGGGAAAGCACGCTTTGTGTCTCCTACAACCATTGAAATTGAATCTGATGATGGAGAGGTCGAACAATTTTCAGCTAAAAAGTTTATTATCGCTGTGGGCACGAAGCCCTATCGGCCAGAAGAGATACCCTTTGATGGCACACGCATTTTTGATAGCGATGAAATTTTAAAGATTAAAAGATTGCCACGAAGTCTCACCGTGATAGGTGGTGGCGTAATTGGCGTAGAATACGCAACTATATTCAGTGCCCTAGATATCCCAATTACGCTCATAGAAGCGAGAGATACCATTCTTGACTTTGTAGATAAGGAAATAATAGCAGAATTAATGCATGAACTCAGAGAGCGTGGCGTTGCAATGAGACTTGGTTGCAATGTTCAAGAGGTTCAAAAAATAAAGAATGGCCGCTGTAAAATTATCTTAGATAATGGTCGTGAAGTAAGAACGGACATGATTTTATTTGCAGCAGGTAGATATGGGGCAACAAGTGCGCTCAATCTTAATGCAGTAGGCTTGTCGCCAGATAAACGAGGGCGTTTGAATGTGAATAGAAACACATTTCAAACAAATAACCCAAACATTTATGCTGTCGGCGATGTTATAGGCTTTCCTAGCCTTGCCTCTACTTCAATGGAGCAGGGACGTATAGCCGCTTGCCATGCATTTAATGAATTGGCACATGCTCCCCCGGAATTTTTCCCCTATGGGATCTACGCTGTGCCAGAAATTTCCACTATTGGAATGAGTGAAGAAGAAGCTAAAAACGCAGCGATTCCTTATGAGGTGGGCGTAGCAAGATTTAGAGAAACTTCTCGCGGTCATATTATGGGTTTAGACTCTGGGATGATGAAGATGATCGTTTCGCTCGAAACTAGAAAACTTTTGGGCGTTCACATAATCGGTGAAGGGGCTACAGAGTTAATTCATATTGGGCAAGCGGTGCTCAATTTGGAAGGGCCAATAGAATACTTTGTGGAGAATACTTTCAATTATCCAACCTTGGCTGAGGTTTACAAAATTGCTGCTCTTGATGTTTGGAACCGTTTGCCCCGAAACACATGACGTTCCTATTTTATCTAGGTACATTTTGAGATAATTTCAGGGTTAGATTACCTGATCATAAATTAAGACAAGATAAAAGTTTATTTTAATAATGAGGTTGCTATGGATTTACATCTCGCGGGTAAAAAGGTGATTGTCACGGGGGCGAGTAAGGGGATTGGCCTTGCCATAGCAAATGAATTTGCAAAGGAAGGGGCATCTGTCTCTATCTGCGCGAGGGGTCGTGATAGTCTTGAAAGCGCTCGAGAGTTTATCGCTGGAAATGGCGGTAGTGTTTACGCAAGAATCTGTGATGTTTCAGATAAAAAAAATCTAATAAAATACATTGAAAACGCGGTTCAGAATTTGGGTGGTTTAAATATTCTGGTTAATAATCCATCTGGCTTTGGTAGAAGCGATGATGAAGATGGATGGCAGGTGGGAATAGATGTTGATTTGATGGCATTGGTAAGGGCGTCCTGGACAGCTGTTCCTTTTATCGAGAAAGCAGGCGGCGGCTCTATCATTCATACTTCTTCTATATCTGGACTGACATCATCTTTACGGACACCACCCTATGGCGCCGTAAAAGCTGCGGTGATACAATATACAAAAACTCAGGCACTTCAGTTGGCCTCAAAAAATATACGCGTAAATTGTATCGCGCCAGGTTCAATTGATTTTCCCGGCGGGACTTGGGATGATGCCAAAAAAAATAATCCAAAACTGTATGCAGGGATTCAGAGT
The DNA here is from genome assembly GCA_002730675.1 of Rhodospirillaceae bacterium. Taxonomy (GTDB): domain Bacteria; phylum Pseudomonadota; class Alphaproteobacteria; order Thalassobaculales; family Thalassobaculaceae. The sequence continues at coordinate 7,736 of PCAV01000111.1, forward strand.
TCAATCCCTTTTGGAAGGTTAGGTAGGCCAGAAGAAGTTGCTAAGCTAGCAGTTTTTCTAGCTTCAGATGCGGCCTCTTGGGTCACCGGAGAAACGGTGGCCGTTGATGGCGGCCAGATGTTGTGAAATTCACATCTTAATCATGCTGATTTAAATATCGTTAATCGCACGCGCCGCCTCTCTAATTGCTTTAACGGTAAGATTTACGTCATCTTCGTTATGGGCCAGTGAGACATAAAACTTGCTATCGCCCTTAAAGACTTGATTTGATCTAAGAAGCTTATTGAATGCAGTTCCTTTCCTCGCATCGGCTTGTAAAATACCTCTGTAATCAGAAATCTCATTATCCGTAAAAAATACGTCGAACAAGGGAGGTTCTCCAAGTATTACCGCACTATGACCATGATCTTTCATAGCAGCTTCCAATTCTTCCATTAATACTCGGCCGGTATCAAATACAGTCTCGTATGCCGATTTCGGCTTTAATATTTCTAGGGTTGCGAGCCCTGCCGCCGATGCAACAGGATTTCCACTTAAGGTCCCTATTTGTGGCAAGAAATGTTTATCGCCAACTGCGTCTTTGTTAAAGAGTTGCATCAAATCTTTGCGTCCACCAACAGCAGCGAGTGGAAATCCACCGCCAATAATTTTTCCTAATGAACATAGGTCTGGTGTAACCGAATAATATTCCTGTGCGCCGCCGTAAGCAAACCGAAACCCAGTAACAATTTCGTCAAATATAAGTGGAATATCATATTTCAGTGTCATGTCCCGTAAAACTTCAAGAAAGCCGGGGGCAGGAGGAATGAGCCTTTGAAAGGGTTCGACAATCACTGCGCCTAATTGTTCATGATGCTCGTCTAAAATACTCTTGAACATATCTGTATCGTTGAAAGGTGCTACGATAACCTCTTCGCTAACCTTTTTTGGAATCCCAGGTGAGCCTGGGATTGCTTGGGGAAAATTACTGAGGGTCTTTGGTGCAAGACTCATCAGAGAATAGTCACTCATTCCGTGATAACCGCCCTCAAACTTTAAAACTTTATCGCGTTCCCGGTAAGCTCGAGCTATTCGCATCGCATAGAGTGTTGCTTCAGACCCGGAACTAACAAACCGAATTTGTTCGATGCAATTTACTGCGGCACAGATTTCTTCAGCCAATTTTATTCCGTGCTCATTGTTTGCAAAGAAAGTGGTGCCGTTTGGTACTTGATTAAGGACTGCTTCAGTAACTTTAGGGTGTGCATGGCCAACAAACATGGGGCCTGATCCTAAAAGAAAGTCTACGTATTCATTGCCTCTATTATCCCAAATTCTTCCTTCTTTCCCTCGCTCGATTATGATTTCACTAGCCATATTGCCAAAATGGCCGCCGGGAAGAACAGCGTGAGCACGTAAACTTAAATCGTCATTTCGGGAAGAAATTTTTATTTCGGTCATCTTCTATTCCTCTGCTGCTCACGCTGACGATGTTCTTGTTTCTTTTAGGGTAATCCAAAAAATGATTAAAAGACGAGTTATCTTCCATAATATCCGTTATCCGATATTCTAAAAGAAGGATTTGGTCGGACTGAATTGGCTGTTAACTAGAGAGTATTCTGTTTAAAAGACAACTTGTGAAGAGAGTATGAGTGATGACGAGTGAACTTGTTCTATATGAATCTCGCGATCGTATCGCGCTAATAACAATAAATAGACCAGATAAAATGAATGCATTGTCCAACAGCTTAGTCGCTCAACTCAGGGATGCATTCATTCGGTTCAAAAATTCCGATGACCAGTGTGCGGTACTAACTAGTTCAGGAGACAAGGCTTTTTCTGTTGGAGCAGATATAAAGGATCCACCAACAGACCCGGACCTTTGGGAATGCATGCCTGGGGTAGGAGTAATTGTTGATAAACCAGTCATTGCTGCAGTAGCCGGATATTGTGTTGGTGGGGCATATTGCTTGGTGCAGTTTTGTGATCTAGCGGTAGCTGCAGAGAATGCAGACTTTTTCTATCCAGAAGCCCAATTAGGTTTTTGTGGCGGCTTAATAGCCAGTACGGCAGCCCGCATACCCCATAAAATAGCGATGGAGTTGATGTTAACGGGCAAACATTTTGATGCTCAACGAGCATATGAAGTTGGTATGATTAACCAAGTCGTTCCTGTCGGAGAACAGGTTGACGTAGCAATGGATTACGCAAAAATTTTGGCGAATAGTGCTCCACTGGTTGTCGGTATGATTAAACGTTTTGTACGCGATACTGTTACGCCAAAGGGCCCATCTGAACTTCACGCGCTAGCCCGAGCAGAATTGTTCACTATTAGAAATAGCGAAGATCAGCAAGAGGGAGGCGCAGCTTTTCGAGAAAAACGGACACCAATTTTTAAAGGCCGTTAATTAAATTTCTCTACATTGTCTTTGTTAAATGAATACAATTATTTTCTATGCTGAAAGGAGCTAGAAATTATAAAATTAGGTGGCTTAGGTGTTTTCGCTTCGACGCATCTTTTGGATAGAGAAAAACTGGCATTACTTGCGAATAATGTTGAAAAGTTTGGCTTTGGATCTCTGTGGTTTCCTGAAGCGACTTCTTTTGAGTCATTTTCACTAGCAGCATATTTATTAGCTAATTCAAACAAACTGATAGTGGGAACAGGCATAGCAAATATTTATGCCCGTGATGCTGTAACGTCCGCGCAAGGCCATGATGGTTTGAACGCTCTTTTTAAAAATAGATTCATTTTGGGACTGGGCGTTAGCCACGTTTCCTTTGTTGAGGAAATTCGCGGCCACAAATTTGGCAAGCCAGTCTCTTCAATGAGCGACTATTTAGAAAAGTTAGGGAATGCCGATATCGATCCAAATCTTCGAATGAAGGATAGGAATATTATTTTGGCGGCATTGGGGCCAAGGATGTTGGAGTTGGCTGCTGCTAAAAGTAAGGGTGCGATACCTTACAGTGTGACTCCCGATTACACGGCAAAAGCACGGGAAATCTTAGGGCCAGAGGCTTGGCTTTGTGTTGAGCAGAAAGTATGCCTGACAAACATTGAATCAGAGGCAAGGAACGTGGCTAGAAAACAAATGGGAAGGTATCTAAGATGGCCAAATTACCTTAATAATTGGATGAGAATGGGTTTCAAAGAGGCAGATTTGGAAGGACATGGCTCTAGCAAATTCCTGGATGCTATGGTTTGTTGGGGTAGCGAAAAGCGAATAATGAGTTACTTGGAAGAACATTTTAGCTCTGGGGCGGACCACGTCGTAGTGCAGGCTCTACAACCAGATGGAATGGAAGGTACAGATTTTTCCGTCTTGCAGGCGCTTGCACCAAAGTAATAACCTTAGTGTAAGTTTAATTTTTACTAACTAAATTTATTGTTTATTGCTCTTTTAGCGATTTGAAAAAGAGGTCCAAAAAAAGTGGATTTTAAAAAACGAGGTTCGCGAAGGTAATTCTCTTATGGCGCAACAAATTTCCTCAAGAAATGCTGACAGATTATCTA
>PCAV01000112.1 GCA_002730675.1 Rhodospirillaceae bacterium
TTAGATGTAGAAAGTGTAAATGGCGTATTGCCCAACACTGAAGAAGAAGCAGTTAGAAAAAGCGATGACTCGGAACCGTTTTCGGGTTTAGCGTTTAAGATAATGAATGACCCTTTCGTTGGTTCTCTAACATTTTTGCGTATTTACTCTGGGGTCTTGCAGTCCGGTAGCACAGTGACGAATACTGTGAAAGACAAAAAAGAACGTATTGGTCGAATGCTTCTTATGCACGCCAATAGCCGCGAGGATATTAAAGAGGCACGGGCTGGGGATATTGTGGCCCTAGCGGGGCTGAAAGACACAACAACTGGGGACACCTTGTGTGATCCGCAAGCACCAGTAATTTTGGAGCGAATGGAGTTCCCTGACCCTGTAATTGAAGTAGCTGTGGAGCCAAAAACTAAAACGGACCAAGAAAAGATGGGCACTGCGCTGGCGCGCCTAGCAGCAGAAGACCCTTCCTTTCGAGTCACATCGGATTATGAAAGTGGGCAGACCGTCATAAAAGGAATGGGAGAACTCCATCTGGAAATTCTTGTGGACAGAATGAGAAGAGAATTTAAGGTTGACGCAAACGTTGGCGCTCCTCAGGTTGCTTACAGAGAAACGATCACCCAAACAGCAGAAATTGATTATACTCACAAGAAACAAACGGGTGGTTCGGGTCAGTTCGCACGAATAAAGCTTATATTTGAACCACTGCCTGCCGGTTCAGGATTTGAGTTTGAAAATAAAGTGGTTGGCGGTTCTGTTCCTAAGGAATACATCCCAGGTGTCGAAAAAGGTCTCGATACTTCGAAAGAATCAGGTGTTGTCGCTGGTTTCCCCCTAATTGATTTTAAAGTAACTCTTGTTGATGGAGCAAGCCATGACGTTGATTCGAGCGTGATGGCTTTTGAGATTGCCTCTCGCGCCGCATTCAGAGAAGGTGTTCCAAAAGCTAGCCCGAGACTTTTAGAGCCAATTATGCGGGTGGAGGTGGTGACCCCGGAGGAGTATATGGGAGATATTATCGGTGATTTGAATAGTCGCCGCGGTAATGTTTCTGGAATGGATCAGCGCGGCAACGCTAGGGTAATCTCTGCGATGGTTCCACTTGCAAACATGTTCGGTTATGTGAATACGCTTCGCTCGATGAGCCAAGGTAGGGCCCAATATACCATGCATTTTGATCATTATGAGCAAGTTCCGCAGGCTGTTGCCGAAGAGGTGACTGCCAAACTTGCATAATGTCCAAGGGAAACAGTAAGAGTTTTAAAAACATTTTCGATCAGGAGTAATTTTTCGATGGCAAAAGAGAAGTTTGAGCGTAATAAGCCTCATTGCAATATAGGCACTATTGGTCACGTTGATCATGGTAAGACGACACTGACGGCAGCTATTACGAAGGTTTTAGCTGAGGCTGGTGGAGCTGATTATACTGCTTACGACCAGATAGATAAGGCTCCCGAAGAGAAGGCTCGAGGCATAACGATATCCACGGCTCACGTTGAGTATGAAACAGACGGCCGTCACTATGCCCACGTAGATTGTCCTGGTCACGCAGATTACGTCAAAAATATGATTACGGGTGCAGCGCAAATGGACGGTGCTATACTGGTTGTGTCCGCGGCCGATGGTCCTATGCCTCAGACCCGAGAGCATATTCTTCTGGCACGCCAGGTTGGTGTCCCTGCGCTCGTTGTTTTCATGAATAAAGTCGATCAGGTGGATGACGAAGAACTTCTCGAGCTTGTTGAGTTAGAAGTTAGAGAGTTGCTCTCTTCGTACGATTTCCCAGGCGACGATATTCCAATAGTTAAAGGTTCTGCGTTGGCTGCTATTGAGGATTCAGATGCGGCAACGGGGAAAGACGCCATTATGGAGCTAATGGCTGCGGTTGACGACTATATTCCTCAACCTGAGCGTCCAAAAGATCAACCATTTCTGATGCCTATTGAGGATGTGTTTTCAATTTCCGGAAGAGGGACGGTTGTTACGGGGCGTGTTGAAACAGGTGTAATTAATGTAAATGATCCAGTTGAAATTATTGGAATTCGTGAGACAGGTAAGTCAGTTTGCACCGGAGTTGAAATGTTCCGTAAGCTTCTTGATCAAGGGGAGGCAGGTGATAATGTCGGATTATTACTTCGTGGTATAAACCGGGATGATGTTGAACGCGGGCAAGTTATAGCAGCTCCCGGTTCTATTAGTCCTCATACAAAGTTTTCCTGCGAGGCATATATTTTGACTAAGGAAGAAGGAGGTCGTCACACGCCATTCTTCTCTAACTATCGTCCCCAGTTCTATTTTCGTACAACTGACGTAACAGGATCTGTGGTGCTGCCTGATGGAACTGAAATGGTTATGCCTGGTGATAATATATCGATGGAGGTTAACCTAATCGCGCCCATAGCTATGGATGAGGGTCTTCGTTTTGCAATTCGAGAAGGCGGGCGTACAGTTGGCGCTGGTGTTGTCTCTAAGGTAATCGAATAAACGGGGTTAGATGAGAAGTTGAATCTAGCCTCCAGAAACAATTTTACTGGGGATAAGTATGGATAGTCAGAATATAAGAATACGGCTGAAGGCTTTCGATCACAGAGTATTAGATCAGTCTACTGGTGAAATAGTCAACACAGCCAAGCGGACAGGTGCTCAAGTACGAGGTCCGATTCCCTTGCCGAACCGTATCCAAAAATTTACGATTCTACGTGGTCCGCACGTGGATAAAAAAAGTCGTGAACAGTTTGAGATTAGAACCCATAAAAGACTCCTGGATATTATTGACCCCACACCACAGACAGTTGACGCTTTGATGAAGCTAGATTTAGCAGCAGGCGTTGACGTCGAAATTAAGCTCTAAGAGCGGAGAAGAAAAATGCGATCGGGAATGATTGCCCAAAAAGTAGGGATGACAAGGGTTTTTGGCGAGGATGGCAGCCACATCCCTGTTACGGTTTTGAAAGTTGATAATTGCCAGGTTGTGGCTAAAAGGACACACAAAACGGATGGTTATAATGCTATCCAAGTTGGAGTGGGGACTGCGAAGGTAAAGAGAGTATCAAAACCGATGCGTGGGCATTTTGCCAAGGTTGAAGTTGAGCCAAAACAAAGGTTGCAAGAGTTTAGGGTTAGTGAGGAAGCTCTTATTGAACCCGGTGCAGAAATTTTGGTTGATCACTTTGTGGTTGGGCAGAGGGTTGATGTTGCTGGAACGTCTATCGGTAAAGGCTTTGCAGGAGCTATGAAACGCCATAACTTTGCGGGATTGCGAGCGTCTCACGGTGTAAGTGTCTCGCATAGGTCGCACGGTTCTACCGGGAATAGTCAAGACCCTGGCAAAGTTTGGAAGGGGAAAAAAATGGCAGGCCATATGGGTGACGCCCGCGTGACGATTCAAAACCTAATGGTTGTGTCAACAGACCTCGAGAAGGGTATCATATTGTTGAAAGGCGCGGTGCCTGGAGCGAAAGGCTCCTACGTCCTAATTAAAGACGCGGTTAAAGATGACGTGCCCGATGAAGCGCCCTTTCCAGCTTCAATAAAAACAGAGAGTTTAGATAATACGGCAGCACAATCTGACGATGGCGGCGCTGCCTCTCTGGATCTAATATCCGGGTCGCCAGATGAGGTTAGTGAAGAGGGAAATATTGATATAAACGCTGCTGGCGAGGATGTTAGGGACTCGGGCGGTTCAGACACGGTGTCTGACGAAAAAGAGGATGATGGCGATGAAGTGTCAAGTTAAGGACTTAAACGATAAGTCAAAAGGGGAAATTGAGCTTAAAGACAGCGTGTTCGGCGTTGAGCCTCGAAAAGATTTACTCGCTCGAACAGTCAACTGGCAATTGGCAAAACGCCGATCTGGCACGCATAAGGTAAAACTGGTTGGAGATATAAGCGGTACGACAGCAAAACCTTTTCGCCAAAAGGGAACAGGAAGGGCGAGACAGGGCAGTGCGAGAGCGACTCAGTTTCGGGGAGGGGCAACCGTGCACGGGCCTGTTGTAAGAAGTCATTCATACAAGCTGCCAAAAAAAATAAGAAAACTAGCCCTTAAGAGCGCGCTCTCTTCCAAGCAGGTCGAGGGCAAGCTTTTAGTTNTAGAAAACTTTAATGTTAGCGGAAAAACTAAAGAGCTAGTNAAAGCGATACAGAAATTTGGCTTAAAATCGGTGCTTTTTATTGATGGTCCCAATCANAACCAAGCCTTTTTGCAAGCAGCNAGGAATATACCNAAATGTGATTTCTTGCCGTCNGTTGGCGCGAATGTNTATGACATATTGAGGCGCGACTTTTTAGTTNTAAGTAGAGAAGCAGTTCAAAATTTAGAGGAGCGTCTTGGATGAGTATGAGGCCCCATAACGCCGCGCAGGTTAAGATGACCTCCGAGCGGATGTACCAAATTATAAGGTACCCAGTCGTGACNGAAAAAAGCACGTTGGGGTCGCAATACGGCCAGGTGACATTCGTNGTTGACTTGTACGCGACCAAACCGGAAATAAAAGTTGCCGTNGAAACTCTTTTTGACAGAAAAGTTAGGGCAGTTAACACCTTGCGTCAAAAGGGTAAGCTGAAGAGATTCAGAGGCCGTCTTGGTAGGAGATCTGACTTCAAAAAAGCGGTNGTNACATTCGAGGATGGTGGCGACATCGATGTNAGTCAAGGAGTGTAGCTAAATGGCACTGAAGCATTATAACCCAACAACACCATCGCAAAGGCAACTGGTAACCGTTGACNGNTCGGAACTATGGAAAGGTAAGCCCGTAAAGAAACTTACGCGGGGGATGGTCAAGTCTGGTGGACGAAATAATACTGGTAGGGTAACTATGTGGCATCGCGGAGGCGGGCATAANCGTAGATATAGAGTAGTAGACTTTCACCGTAAGAAATTCGATATACCAGCTGTGGTGGAGCGCATAGAATANGACCCCAATCGGACTGCATTTATAGCGCTCATAAANTACGAAGATGGCGAGCAATCCTACATACTAGCTCCGCAGCGCCTTAACGTTGGTGATAGGGTCGTTGCAGCTGAACAAGCTGATGTTAAGCCAGGTAATGCCATGCCACTTAAAAACATTCCAGTTGGAACGATTATTCATAATGTTGAGCTTAAAGCTGGTAAGGGCGGGCAAATTGCGAGGTCGGCNGGCACCTATGTGCAACTTGTAGGTAGAGAAGCTGGTTATGCCCTACTGCGATTGACATCNGGTGAAGTTAGGAGAGTTCGATCCGAGTGCATAGCTTCGATAGGTGCGGTCTCCAACCCGGATCAAAAAAATATCAACTTGGGAAAAGCTGGACGTAAGCGNTGGTTAGGAAAGCGGCCCGTCGTTAGGGGTGTTGTTATGAACCCNATTGANCATCCCCANGGTGGTGGCGAGGGNNGGACNTCTGGCGGTAGGCACCCTGTAACTCCATGGGGTGTCCCAACAAAAGGNAAGAGAACAAGAAATAATAAGAAAACTGACCGGCTGATAGTGCGCCGGCGGCGAAAATAAGAGAGGATTAAGATATTGGCTCGCTCTGTTTGGAAAGGCCCCTTCGTTGACGGTTATTTGCTCAAAAAAGCAGAAACTGCTCTGGAGTCAGGCCGCAACGATGTTATCAAAACATGGTCGAGGCGTTCTACTATAATGCCCCAATTTGTAGGGTTGACTTTTGGCGTACACAACGGGCAAAAATTCATACCAGTTCTGATAACCGAGCATATGGTAGGGCACAAGTTTGGTGAGTTTGCGCCTACTAGAACCTACTTTGGTCACGCGGCAGATAAAAAAGCCCGTCGTTAATTTTGGAGCATATAGATATGAGTAAGACTTCAGCAGGACGTAGGGTGGGAGAAGCGGACGCACTTTCTGTGCTTAGAAACCTCCGTGTAAGTCCGCAGAAACTTAATCTAATAGCAAGTATGATAAGAGGAATGGATGCAGAAAAAGCTCTTGCGGCCCTTACTTTTTCAAAGAGGCGAATAAGTAATGATGTCAANAAAGCACTGCAGTCCGCTATCGCAAATGCAGAAAACAATCACCAGCTNGACGTTGATCGCTTATTTGTAAAGGAAGCGTTTGTTGGTAAAGCCATAACTATGCGCCGCTTTCGACCCAGAGCGCGCGGGCGAACCGGAAGATTAAGGAAGCCATTTTCACATCTTACAGTAGTAGTTAGCGAACGCCAGGAGACCGTATAATGGGACATAAAGTAAATCCGATTGGCCTTAGGCTAGGAATAAATAGAACCTGGGANTCACGATGGTTTGCAGGAAAAGGATATGCCGACCTTCTTCATCAAGACCTGAAAATGCGCAAATTTTTGCGAAAACGGCTCCAGCAGGCGGGAGTGAGCAGNATAGTAATAGAGCGCCCAGCTAAGAGTGCTAAGGTTACNATTTACACGGCACGGCCGGGNGTGGTNATTGGTAAAAAAGGTGGTGATATAGAGAAACTNCGTTCCGAGCTNGCGAGTATGACNGAAACTGATGTNAACTTAAACATTATCGAGGTTCGAAANCCAGAAATAGANGCTAATCTCATCGCTGAAAACGTAGCGCAGCAGCTGAGTAGNNGAGTAGCTTTCCGGCGAGCAATGAAGAGAGCAGTGCAATCCGCTATGCGCTTAGGGGCTTTAGGTATTCGAATAAATTGTAGCGGGCGCCTAGGTGGAGCTGAAATAGCGAGAACGGAATGGTACAGGGAAGGNAGGGTTCCGTTGCATACTCTCCGTGCCGAGATAGATTATGGAGAAGCAACAGCCCAAACAACCTACGGAGCCTGCGGAGTAAAGGTNTGGGTTTTTAAGGGNGAAATAATGGCACACGATCCNATGGCNCAGGACAAACGTATGGCCGAATTACAGCCTGCNTCAGCCCAGCGCTAGTTGCTGTTTGATAAGGAGCGTAAGAATGTTAAGCCCAAAACGTACAAAGTATAGAAAAGCCCATAAAGGGCGAATTCATGGAAATGCAAAAGGAGGCACCCAGCTAAACTTTGGAGCCTATGGGCTCAAGGCTTTAACTCCAGCACGTGTAACGGCTCGTCAAATCGAGGCCGCTAGACGCGCTATCACACGGCATATTCGACGAGCAGGTAGAGTTTGGATCCGCGTTTTCCCAGATGTCCCTGTTTCCAGTAAGCCAGCCGAGGTTAGAATGGGNAAGGGTAAAGGGTCACCGGAATTTTGGGTATGCCGTGTTAAACCNGGGCGAATAATGTTCGAGCTGGATGGTGTGCCAAGAGATTTAGCAAAACAAGCCTTTACACTTGCATCAGCCAAACTTCCTGTCGATACCCGGTTTATCGCACGGGTGGGCGGCGACTGATANTAGGAGACTATTGTGCCAAATAAAAGAGCTACTGACTTTCGAACTAAAACACCGGATGAATTGGAAACTCAGCTAGGCGAGTTGTCTAAAGAACAGTTTAACCTTCGCTTCCAAAAAGCAAATGGGCAGTTGGAAAACACAGCACGTGTTAGGCAGGTGAGACGTGATATAGCTAGAACNAAATCAATAATAACGGAAAAAAAAGCTCAGGCAGCAAAANAATAGCCTACATTTTTACGGGAGCAAATAGATGCCAAAGCGGGAATTACAGGGAATAGTTGTAAGCGATAAGGGCGATAAAACAGTTATAGTTAATGTGGAACGCCGAATAACGCACCCTGTTTATAAAAAAATTATTAAACGGTCGAAAAAGTTTGCAGCTCATGATGAAACAAATAGTTGTAAGACGGGCCAAACAGTAAAAATAAGAGAATGTGCACCAAAGTCGAAGAGCAAAACTTGGGAAGTCGTAGANTCTGCAAGTTAGCAAAGTTTTTTTTGNGATAGGACCTTAACAATGATCCAGATGCAATCAAACCTTGACGTTGCTGATAATTCGGGGGCACGCCGGGTGCAGTGTATAAAAGTGCTAGGAGGTTCAAAACGTAAAGTCGCGGGCGTTGGCGATGTNATAGTTGTCTCGGTCAAGGAAGCTATACCGAGGGGNCGCGTAAAGAAGGGTGAAGTTTTGAAAGCAGTTATAGTAAGAACCGCGAAAGAAATTAGACGGGTAGATGGGTCAGCGATAAGGTTTGATAGGAACGCCGCTGTTCTGATTAACAATCAGAACGAGCCTATTGGAACACGCATTTTTGGTCCTGTTACGAGAGAATTAAGGGCGAAGCGTTTTATGAAAATNGTCTCTCTAGCCCCGGAGGTGCTGTGATGAGTAGTAAAATAAAAAAAGGTGATAACGTAATGGTTATTACTGGCAAGGATAAAGGGAAAACTGGNGAGGTGCTNAGCGTACTTCCCGCCAAGCANAGGGTCTTCGTAAGAGGGGTAAATATCGTTAAAAGGCATACGAAACCAAGTCAAANAGCGCCAGGTGGTATAGTTGAACGAGAAAGTNCAGTTCATTTATCGAACGTTGCATTAGTTGACCCTACCTTAAACAAAGCGACAAAAATCGGATTTCGAATACTGGAGGATGGCCGGAAGGTTAGGTTTTCCAAATCCTCGAATGAAATCCTGGACGCGTAACTTGGATTGGATGTGCTAAAAATGACGCGTTTGAATGAAATTTACACCAAATCTATTAGGCCAGAGCTACTACAGCAAAGCGGCTATAAAAATATNTTAGAAGTGCCAAAATTGCAAAAGATAGTTATCAACATGGGACTTGGTGAGGCCGTCCAAGATTCCAAAAAAGTCGCGTCAGCGGTGGCGGATCTAACCAAGATTTCAGGTCAGAAACCCGTAATAACAAAGGCCTCAAAATCTGTTGCTGGATTTAAGTTGCGGGAGGGAATGCCGATTGGTTGCAAGGTAACTCTTCGTCGAGACAGGATGTACGAGTTTCTTGATAGGCTCATAACAATTGCGTTGCCCAGAGTTAGAGATTTTCGTGGCTTAAATCCGTCAAGCTTTGATGGATGTGGAAATTATGCGATGGGGTTGAAAGAACAAATTGTTTTCCCCGAAATTGATTATGACCAAATCGATACAATACGCGGAATGGACATAATATTTGTTACATCTGCAAAAACTGATGACGAGGCTCGCGAACTGTTGCGGAAATTTGATTTCCCGTTCACTGACTAAATGGGTGGAGGTATAAATGGCTAGAAAGAGTTCAATAGAAAAAAATAAAAACCGCGCAAATAAAGTCGCGATGCATGCCAGTAAAAGATCGCGTCTGAAGGCAATAGTTAACAATAGAGATCTTCCAATTGAAGAGCGCTTCCGCGCCGGTTTGAAGCTGAATGAAATGCCAAGAAATGGGGCTAAAATCAGACTGCGTAACAGATGTGAAGTGTCAGGACGCCCAAGGGGATACTATAGAAAATTTAAAATGTCTCGTATAGCACTGCGCGATCTGGGTTCAGCTGGTCAAGTTCCTGGGTTAGTGAAATCAAGTTGGTAGGGGTATTGATATGACAATGAGTGATCCGCTCGGAGATATGTTGACGCGTATTCGTAATGGGCAAATGGCGAGAAAAAGTGTTATCTCTAGTCCCTGCTCAAGAATGAGGAGTAACGTTCTAGAAGTGCTGAAGCGCGAGGGATATATAAGAGGTTTTTCAAAACTAGAATCGGAAGCATCAAAAAATTCGTCAGAATTATCGATCGAACTCAAGTATTATGAGGGTGAGCCAGTAATTCGTGAAATCAAACGCGTGTCTAAGCCCGGCCGTCGTGTCTATGCCAAGATCAATGATTTGCCTAGGGTATTTAATGGGCTCGGAATTTCTATTATTTCTACCCCGAGGGGGGTTATGTCTGATAATGAAGCTAGAGCCGCTAACGTTGGCGGTGAAGTACTCTGTCAGGTGTTCTGATATAGGAGGGTTATGATATGTCTCGAGTAGGTCAAAGCCCGGTAGTAGTTCCAGATGGTGTTTCGATCGAAATTCTAGATGGTATACTAACTGCCAAAGGAAAGCTAGGAGCGCAGTCGCTTCCAATATCGGGCGAGGTTTATGTCACGATAGAAGATAATATTGTTACTGTAAGCCCCAAAAATCAGACCAAAAAATCCCGCTCTATGTGGGGCACTACGCGCGCGAGCATAAATAATATGCTTACAGGGGTAAATGAGGGCTTTACTGTAGACTTGGAAATTAATGGCGTTGGTTATCGAGCTGCAGTCGAAGGCAAAGATCTTGTTTTGTCACTGGGCTTCAGTCATCCTGTTCGATACCCTATCCCAGATGGTATCACTATGAAATGTGAACGTCCAACTGCCATCTCTATCCATGGAGGAAATAAGCAGAAGGTAGGGCAGTTAGCAGCTGAGATAAGGGCATATAGACCGCCCGAGCCTTTTAAGGGCAAAGGAATAAAATATGCCAGCGAAAATATCAGAAGAAAAGAAGGTAAGAAAAAGTAAGGGCTGTATTATGTTGAAATCAAAAGAACTTTTTCTAAAGCGTGCGCGGCGTAATAGGAAAGCAATACGAAAAAGGGGCGTTACTAAGTTGCGTTTATCTGTATTCCGTTCGTCTAAAAATATTTATGCGCAACTAATCGACGACCAAAAAGGTAGTACTTTGGTTGCGGCTTCATCGCTAGAGAAAGACCTCAAAGGAATAATTAAATCGGGAAATGACAAGTCGGCAGCTGAGGCAGTTGGAAAACTTGTTGCAGAAAGGGCTCTCAAAGAGGGGCTTAATAACGTCGTCTTCGATAGAGGGGGATATCGTTACCACGGGCGTGTAAAGGCTCTCGCTGAAGGAGCACGTGGGGCCGGTCTTAAATTTTAAAGGAAACCTTAAATGGCACGAGCAGATAGGCAAGACAGAAGTAATAGGGAACAAAAAGAAGATCCTGAATTAATAGAGAAGCTGGTTGGTATAAACCGAGTGGCTAAAGTCGTGAAGGGGGGCAGACGGTTCGGTTTTGCAGCGCTTGTTGTTGTTGGGGATGGTCGAGGGAGAGTTGGGCACGGAGCAGGTAAAGCTCGTGAGGTTCCTGAAGCTATAAGAAAGGCAACCGAACAAGCTAAGCGATCGATGGTGAGGGTTCCCTTGCGAGAAGGCCGAACGCTTCACCATGACATCAAAGGCGATTATGGCGCGGGGCATGTAATACTGCGGTCAGCTCCGTCTGGAACCGGTGTAATTGCCGGTGGCCCCATGCGTGCAATATTTGAA
>PCAV01000113.1 GCA_002730675.1 Rhodospirillaceae bacterium
CTGCTCGCATTGTATGTTCGCCCCTTCATCGCGGTCCTGGATTGTTGCTGGGGGCGTTGTTCGGTTGAAGTATTGAAATATGGGATCAATTAGATGCAGATCAAACAAATACTTTTAGTTCTTTCCTTTGGCGGGCTCGTCTCATTGCATGTTTTGACGCCCTGGGGATGCATGGCAACAGAAATTAAAATTCTTGCTCTTGGTGATTCTTTGATAGCGGGCTATGGACTTGAAGAAAAAGATCACTTTACAACGCAGTTACAGAAGAAACTAAAAAACGAAGGGCTTAATGTCAGGCTAATAAATGCAGGCGTGTCGGGGGATACAAGTGCTGGAGGCCTCACCCGTCTTGAATGGTCCCTAGCCAGTAATCCAGATGCTGTAATCTTGGAGTTAGGAGCTAATGACGGACTTAGAGGTATTAATCCTTCGACAACAAAAATAAATTTAGCAAAAATCTTGGGACAACTTCAGTTGAGAGATATTCCGGTGTTGTTTGCTGGTATGCTTGCTCCACCCAATTTGGGCAGGGAATATGGCTTAAAGTTTAACCAGACATATCAAGACTTAGCAAAAGAATTCGATGTTGTTTTTTATCCGTTTTTTCTTGAAGGAGTTGCTGGCGTACCAGAACTTAATCAGCTAGACGGTATTCACCCAACAGGGGAAGGCATAGCCAAAATTGTTATGAAGATTAAGCCTTACGTCAAAAAGTTAGTGTCGAAAATTAAAACACCAAAATCAGATAGTTAGGATATGAAAAGACTCTTTATCGCGCTCAGTTTCCCAAGTGATATAGTGGTAAAATTGACAGAGCTACAATCTGGCCTAAGAGGAGCAAGATGGGTGCCGCCCCAAAATTTGCATTTAACCTTGAGTTATATTGGCGAGGCTTCAAATATTTTATTAAAAGATTTAGCAGATGTGCTAAGAGGTTTGGCTGTGCAATCATTTTGCATGCAGTTAAGAGGTATAAATAATTTCACGTCAAGAGGTCTTAGCACTTCGATCTGGGTTGGTGTTGCAGAAAAATCAAGCCTCTTTTATCTGCAAAGTAAGATAAAAAATTGCCTACAAATAAACAGAATTCCCATAGATAAACGTCAATTTAGCCCACACGTAACACTAGCAAGACTTAAAAATGTGCGCCCAGAAGACACGGCAGGGTTTATTGCATTTAACAATCTGTTTAAAACAAGACCTTTTCGGGTTCAAAGCTTCACACTTTTCGAGAGCATTTCAACGAAGGAGGGCTCAATTTATTTACCCTTAGAAAAGTTTCGACTGATTTGACGTGTGCACTAAAAATAGGATTACCGATTGTCTTCAAATCCTTTAAGGGTGGCGGTGAGATTGTCACCTAAAATAGGCGATATGTAGCCCCCCTCTTGCACCATAATGGTAGGTAACTTCGCACTGGCGATTACCTTGCCAAGCTCCAAAAATCCTTTTGTTGTTAATGCTAAAAAGGCTAATGGGTCTTCTTCTGATGCATCTAAACCAAGTGCAATGATTAGAATTTGAGGCTTAAAGTCTTTTATTTGTCCTAGTGCTTTTTGCAAGACCCTCATATATTCAAGATCGGCTGTACCCCTGGAGAGAGGGTAATTGATATTAAAGTTTTTGCCATTGGCAAGACCGACTTCTTCTTCATAACCTGCAAAGAATGGATAATATTCAGATGGATCGCCGTGAAGAGAGACGGTCAATACATCCGAGCGTTCATAGAAAATACCCTGCGTGCCGTTTCCGTGGTGAACATCTACATCAAGAATAGCAATCCTTATGAATCCTTGCTTTAAAAAAAAATTTGCGGCAATTGCACAGTTATTGAGGAAGCAAAAGCCCCCCGCTTGGTCCGCATAAGCGTGATGCCCCGGTGGACGGCAAAGACTGTAAACAAAGTTCTCATGTTCATTGTTTTGATGTCGATCAAGCAAATTAGAGGCTGCAGCTATCACGGTATCTGCCGAGGCTTTGGCTCCCTCCCAAGTTCTTGCACCGATGGGACAAGCGGTGTCAGCCTGATAGTATCCAGCGGCTGAAATAATTGCATTTGGATTAGCATTCATGTTTCTACCTGGATGAACATTAGGAATAATTTCCTCACTGCTTCCATCTAAAATCGACCATTGTTGCCAACCGTTTTTGAGGAAACTAATGTAAGCCTCGTCATGGATATCTAAAGCGGATTGATAATGTTCTGAAAAAATCTCTGTAACTGTATGTCCCGCATTCTCGGCGGCAGTTCTTAATATATCGGCTCGCTCTGCTCTTTCTGGGCTTTGAATAACGTGACCTCGACTTATGAAGGTCTTGGGTGAGTGGCTTTGTGTTTTCGGAGAGAAAAATATTTTCATAAAAAAAGCTTTGCTGTATTTTTTACAAATCACATTTCCACGCTCGACGTTGGCATGCGGCTTGTATTGTATTTCTTAATAGCACGGCAATAGTCATTGGGCCAATTCCCCCTGGAACAGGAGTGATTGCTTCCGCTCGATTTTTAGCTTCGTGGAATGCTACATCTCCGACTAACTTCATTTTATTAGGTCCTTTTTCTGGCGCCGCGATACGGTTTATACCAACGTCTAAAACCACCGCTCCTTTCTTAATAAAGTCCTTCGTAATCATTTCCGGTTTCCCAACCGCGGCAATCAATATATCGGCCCGTTGGCAAATTTCCTCGAGATTTTTGCTTTTAGAATGAGCGATGGTTACCGTACAACTTTCTCTCAACAATAAGGCGGCCATGGGCTTCCCAACTATATTAGAGCGGCCGATCACAACCACATTTTTTCCAGTTAGTTCATCAAAATGATCTTTTAGTAACAAAAGGCATCCTAGCGGCGTGCATGGCACAAGCGCTTCACCACCTGTGGCGAGGCGGCCCGCGTTTATTATATGGAACCCGTCCACATCCTTTTCAGGATCGATAGAGTCAAGAACTTTTTGTGAATCTATATGATCGGGAAGGGGGAGTTGGACCAAGATCCCATCCACTTCGGGGTCATCATTTAATTGTTTAATTACTTTCAAAAGATCATCCTCCTGTACATTGCTTGCCAGCTTGTGTTCGTATGAACGCATCCCGCATTCTTTAGTTTGGATACCTTTGTTTCGAACATATACTTCGCTCGCTGGATTATCCCCAACAAGTACTACAGCAAGACCCGGGACGTTGCCGTATTCTTCTCGCAAAGTGGACACGATACCCTTCAATTCATCTCGTAGATCTTTAGCGAAGACCTTGCCGTCTAATATTTTTGCCACGGAAAATCACCTTTCATTTTTAATCAATTTTCCTGATAGTAATATTGATGAACCAATAAAACCAAAAAAAATTAATCTGGAAAACGTTAATCAAATTCCTGTGCTTCGAATTAGTAGTATATCGTTGGTGAGTATTTTGTGCGTTGATTGAATATGATCAGACGCTTTTTATAAGCTGCTTAAAATATGCATATTGGTGGTTAGCCTTCGGCTAGGCTTTACATTAATTTAGCTAAGTCCACTACAATCAAGTTTCGAATAAAAATCAGTGCTAAAACCAAAATGATTGGCGATACGTCTATACCACCAAGATTTGGTAAAATGTTCCTGATTGGTCGGAGGACTGGATCAGTGATTTTATATAAAAAATCAACGACTAAATAAACTAGACGGTTTTGTGTATTAACAACGCCGAAGTGAATGAGCCACGTTAGGATGACGAATATAAAAAGGCACCACAAATATAGGCTTATTAAAGAATCAACTAATTGTATTATCGCGAACATTATCGAAACCCATCCTTTATACTAAGGTAGTAATTAGGAGCATTCTCATCAAGTCTTTGCTGCAAACAATTTTTTCCTGTTTAGACAGCACTTATTTTGATGCTACTCTTGAGTTTGGCTTATGATCTTGAATGGCAAAGCTGCCACCTCACAAATATCGTGGACGTTGGCCACGATCATATTATCTTCGGTTAGCTAGCGGTAATTTCTAGGTCGAATAGGGGAGCATGTTGCTGTGCTCCATATACATCGCTATCTCCAGGTGATCCAGCAGTGGTGTGTCGTGGAATAGTGATTTTAATTGCTAGAGCCACCTCAAAAGCAATAATTTCAACTTGATTGTCACTGAGGTTGTATAGCGAAGCTATCCTGCGAGGAGACAGCACTCCTGAATTAAAAACTGTGTGGTACGCTTCTTCATTATCGAACATTATGTCTAAAGTAAGCAAAAGGGCACCAGCATTTTTCGACCGAATAACCTTTGCTAGTTCACGTAGTTTAGCCATTGAGTCTCTCTTTCGGAGGGTCGTTCGGTATGATGAGCTCCATTCGAACTGTCTCCATCGGGTCATTGCATTCCATAACATGCCATATATTGAATTCATAGACTTCGCCTGCCGATAAATCGGAAGGCGAAAAAGGGATAGCTAGGTTGCCGGAGATGCACATTCTGCCAGGAAAATCAGTATGAAGAAGACTGTACCGCGCCTTTGCGCAAACCGCCTTGCTTGTATCTTGATCGTTGGCTACAACATCAACCAAAATGCCAACCTCATGCGCACTCTGGTCGCTTAGCGGTTCATTCGCTCCCATGACGGCATCTTTTCCGTAGACTTTGATATTTAGCGTGTAGTCTTCTTTCTCAATGCCAATAGCTTTTGAATCTCTTTCAACTCTTGTTTGGCAGGACTCGATAAATTTATTTATTCCACTTACTAGTATTGGATCCCGAGTCCCCGCAAAAAAAACTGTTCTAAATCCTAATTTTTTTACCCCCTCTATCTTTACGGTATATGTACTTGACGGTTCCCATTTGCTTCCGGATACCCTCACGACCCTGTTATTTATTTGCTCGAAATTTGCGGATTTTGTAATCAAAGTTCCACTAGGTTCTTTAAGTTCGTATGGGCTTGGGTTTTCATATAAAGTGTGAGCTGCCACTCTCGTTCTAGTGCAACGACGATCCGGGTGTCCAGGTTCGATAGTAAAATAATCATGGTAGATGGTTCCAATTACACAATCCTGACCCTCCCGTGGTTCAATTACTTGAGCACCGCATTCTATTATTTTTCCCATGTGCCAAGACAATCCGGGATCAGCACCTCTCATTAGAGGGAGAGCCGCATATATTGCTGCGTCACTAGAACGGCCAGCGATAACGACGTCAGCTCCTTCCTCCAGCGCCTGCTGGAAAGGCTCCGCGCCAATCATGGAGACTACCTTGTGGGTTTCATCAGCATCATTTTGATTTAAATTTTTGATAGGGCCTAAAGGGCTAATTTTTCCAGANTTTATTTTTGATACTAATTTCTCTGGNCTGAGCTCNGTTCTTAAAACTGCCACNTTNGGAAAAATNTTTTGNTCNTAACAGATTTCACGGATTATCNCAAGNGTCCAGTCTACCTGTTTGTCTGACCCGCTTCCTCCTGCGGACCCTATAAATACAGGTATTTTTTCTTGTGTTCCCCCTCTGATCATCAGTGATAAATCACGCTTCACAGCTATTCTGGACACAAAAGGAGTACCGCTGCCTAAATAATAGGGTCCAGGGTCTGCGGATCCCGCATCGCANGCNATTAAATCGATACCNAGACNCAGCCCGTGATTGAANGCCTCTTCGGTGAAGCCATAGCCTAGCATNCCCGACGCTGCCATGATTTTAATTGGACGCATAATTCGATCCTTAATTAAATATAAGTTCTAATAAAATGTACAACTGCTTTGCAANGTCAGTTTTGTCTCCATNCTGATTTGCTCATCTCAATATACCGCGCATAAAACTTGGAGTTTCAACGCGTCTTAGTATCGTCCCAGGTTTCCGCCTGCGATGAATACGAATCCTCGCCGAATGATCGTTCATTATCCCAAACATTTTTAGGCATAGGTAATCCATCGAAATCGTCGTCTGTCAGTGCACCGTCTGGATTGATGTTTAACTTTTCTTTCAGTAAAAGAATGATCTGACGGGTGTGTTGTCCCGAATGCCATCCTGTCCTTTCTAGGACCTCATGCAACGTTACTTCGCCGTAGTAAACATTTCCAGGTTGAGAAAAGTCAGTGGTGTTGCCCTCTCTGTCCCACCAAGTGTTGAACCGAACTATAACCTGATTACCAAATTCAATTAATGCACTTGTGCTATTTATTTCACTAGGCAAAATNGATTTTAAGGCCTCATAGGTNTATGGAGCATCATGTTCAACCCTGTCTAAAAAAACATTTGGGATGCTCAATACATGGTAAACAAGTTGCCGGTAGGATCGTGGCCTCCCTGGGAGTACTTCGTCCAATTTNTTTTCTGGGATTTGATTTAAATACCTGATCGCTGCGCTTAGAATGACTATTACTTTATTTTTAATTTCTTCTGGCGGNAGCATTTTATGCCCGCCATATTCAAAACCGGCCACTCTTGCGACGTCTCTAAAAACCGCACCGTTGGCCCAGTTTTTACCTCTTGCTACGATAGGGACGAGCTTCAAGCCTAGCGCCTTNAGCTCCTCNAACCCAGAATCATCTTCCAATACGTTTACAGATTGAAATGCTGCGCCATGTTCCAGCAGGAACTCTTTTGTTTTTAGACAGCTAGAACAACCTGGCTGCCAGTAAACTTTCAGTGGCTCTAATGTTTCTTCTGTAATATTTCCTAGATTGTCTTGGGGCATTTTTTTTCCTAAAATTTAGACATCAATAAAACGAGCACCGTAGAAAGTTGGTCGAAATACAACCAATATAACNTTANCTAATATATTTTTACCTTGTAAAGTTGAAGTAAGAAATTTAGGCAAGCTTTTTTTATTCAGCCTTATTAATGATTTGCTCACCAAAACGAAGGATATTGGTCTCCATTTCGGGTAATAGACCATCTAAGGGTACCACAAGTCTCTGAATTCCTTGCTCATGTTTATTTTTTATTTCCTTTAATGCCTCCTCAGATGGGCTTGTCAAGAGCTCCGGGCAACCTGTCATTATTTCTATTTCTTCTGGATCTCTTCCTATCTTATACATTTTTTCCCATAATAAACTCAAAATCGGCTCGAGGTCATTTTGCATTCCAGTAGCTGGAAAAAAACCATCACCAAATTCTGCTGCACGTGTAACGGCTTTTGCGGAATGNNCGCCAATNATTATGCGNAGGTTTTTACAGATAGGTTTTGGGTTGCAATTCACGCTATCAAAGTTGATAAATTTTCCTTTAAATGTAGCCGCGTCTTCTCGCCATAATTTTCGCATAGCCTGTATATATTCATCTGTCCGCTCGCCGCGATCACTAAACTGTACATTTAGAGCATCAAACTCTTCTCTCAACCATCCCACTCCGATGCCAAGCTCAATTCGGCCACTTGTCAATCTGTCAATTGTTGCAAGATGCTTTGCTAAAATAACTGGGTTACGCTGCGGAAGAACAAGAACTCCGGTTATCAGCTTTAGTTTTTTGGTTATTGCTCCAATAAATGTTAGCCAGGCAAGTGGATCGGGCCAATCTGTTTTTTCATTTCCTGGTAATCGGCCTGTTTTGCTGTAAGGGTATTTTGTAGAATAATTTGATGGAATAACTACGTGTTCAACGGCGACAACAGATTCAAAACCTGCGGTTTCAGCTGCTATTGCTAATTTCTTTGCCTCGGTTGGGTCAGGGCAAATTAAGTTGCCGAAATGCAGAGAAAATTTCATAAGTGATCCATCTTTCGAAAAGATATTGGGTACTCAATTTGGGTGCTCAGGTCACATTTTTGTGAACGGATACCATTTATGGATTCAAACATTCCCAATTAGTTAAAAGTATTAGTTCGGTTGATTCAATCCAAAACCTTAATTATGTTGTTTATGAAACATCGACATGTCGGTACGATTGCTATCTTAGAAACTAGATTATTATGGCTATTACTCCGTTAACAGGAAGTTCTGAGTTTTTTAAATCTTTAAGAGGTGTCAACTCGGACAAAAAATCGTCCAACCGTGCAATCAACCGTTTGGCACTGGGTGGAAGTGCGACTGATAAATCAATCACTGCTGAGAAGATAATAGACCAAACATTTCGCAGTAAACTAAGGGTGTCTTCAATATTGACACAAAATTTGGGAAATGCGCGTGGCGCTGTTTCAGTGGCTCAAGCCGGAGTAAAAAATATTTCAGAATTAGCGTTGGTTATTCAAGATAAACTTATATCATTAGCGAACTCCAATAATTTGGAAAGTGAGAAGAGATCCCTCACAACGGACCTTGAAAATTTATTAAATCAAGCAGAGAGTTTTATCGGAGGCAGCGAGTTTAATGCTGTTAATCTTCTTAGCGCTAACGGAAAAGATTTGAATGTAGTTGCAACGGCAACTGGTGAGGAATTAACTATAACTTCTCAATCCTCTCTCGGGTCAGTGATTAATTCGTTATCTGCTACAATAAAAAATGGCAGTAGAATAAGCGATCCAAATTCAATCCTTCAGAGCGAATTTAAGTTATTAGAGGCAGCTTTGGCAGAAGCAAGCACGGCATTAGGTGGGGCCGATAAAGCGGTAAGTTTAAGGCAAAGAAGTCTCCAAGATTTCAATGAGACGTTAATAAAGAATCTTGGTAACGTATTGGAAAGTGATGTTGAGCGCGAAGGCGTCCGCATGACAGCCCAAAGTGTTCAAACTCAATTATCAAGACAAACTTTGGCTATATCAAATGGCAACCCGAGTAGTGTTATTAAATTATTCAAATAAGAAAAATTTAATTTTGGTAGGTTTTCAGCATCTCCAAGTGTTCTGCATATTTCTCATGTGCCCGCAATGATGTGATTGCTTAGCGTACCTATTCCGCTAATAGAAACGTTACACACATCTCCTATCTTTAAGTTTTCTGAGTGGCCTTCCGTACCCATCCAGATCATATCCCCCGGGACCAACGTCAAATACTTAGACATGGTGCTTATGAACTTTTGCACCCCAAAGATCATGCTGTTTGTTTCAAAAGATATTACTTCACGATCATTCACCGTAACTTTGGTTACTAAACTATTGAGATCTACATCAGTTTCAATCCAAGGGCCTATAGGCTTGAAAGTATCTGAATTTTTTGCGCGCCACATTGTTCTATCTTCCCTCTGCCATTTTCGCTCACTGATGTCGTTGCCTATACTATATCCAAAAACAATATTGAGTGCTTCATCCTCCGATAGGTTTTTACCTTTTTTCCCAATTATAACGACTAGCTCCCCCTCATATTGAAATTCTTCAGAAGAATCTTTGGGTTTGATAATGGGTTCGCCATCTGCGATCAAAGCATTATTAGCTCGGTAACCAACATGCGGCTCATTCGGGATATTGGGTTCTCGATTGTTTGCTCTTGCCTGCTCTATAACGTGTTGCGCGTAGTTTAAGCCGGCTGCATAAAACGTTTTGGGTTCCAACGGCACCATAATTTTGGCATTGGCCAACTTGATTTCTTCACCTGTAAGTTCGATTGTTTCAAAAAGACTTCCTCGGACAACAGAGATAATATCGTTGTTAATGATACCATATGATGGCCCGTTCTGTGTTTTTACCCTGACCCAACGCATTTTACTCTCCTTAAGCATCAATTTTTGATATCTATAAGATGATAAGCAAAAAACGATTTTAATAAAGATATTACTGCAAGCCTCTTTTTTTCTGGATTGAAGGCATATCAGTGAATGTCAGAAAGTGTTGGTGCAATGTATCATTTAAGCGATTTTGGAAGTTTTCATGTTGGTGGCCGGATTGTTGAGGTGCGTGGCCAACCAAACCGTAAAGTCTGGTTTACGGAAACTTCTTACCATGATCAGGATCCGAATGGCGAATTCCTAATAGAACAAGTTTATGTCCAATATTTTATCCCACAAAAACGTCAGTATAAATGGCCTTTGGTTTTGCTTCATGGCGGCGGGTTGACAGGTGCTTGCTGGGAAACAACACCCGATGGGCGTCCCGGCTGGTTACATAATTTTTTATCTGCAGGGTTTGCCGTTTATGTCTTGGACAACGTGGAGAGAGGTCGTTCAGGATTTTGCGCAATTGACAATGTTTGGGACGGCCAACCTATCCAACGAACGTTGAAGGAGGCCTGGGATATTTTTCGCTTTGGCAAACCAGAAAATTATGAAAGTGGCAAGCCATTTAAAGGACTTGAATTCCCACTAGAATATATGGAGGCTTTTCAACGTCAGTTTGTACCGAGGTGGACTAGCACTTCGGAGGCACAAGTGCGGGGTATTGGGGAGGCACTTAAAAAAATTGGTTCGTGTGTTCTCATTTGTCATAGTCAGGGTGGTTTTCTTGGAGGAAAGGCGGCTGTGGAAAATATGGATGTTATTAAAGGGGTAATCTGTGTGGAAGCATCGGGTTGGCCTAGGCTTACCGATATAAATAAAAATATAGCGGAGAAAGCTCCCTGGCTTGTCTTACTCGGAGACTATATCGAGGAGTCACCGAGGTGGCAGAGTGCGCGAGGGGAAGCGGCTGAATTTTGCGAACATATGAACTCTTTAGGTGGAAACGCCTCACTCATCTCATTACCTGATGTTGGCTTCAAGGGCGCGTCTCACATGCTTATGATGGATCGCCATTCAGACAAAATTTCGGAATGGATATCGAAATGGATACTGCAGTCTTGTGGTGAATAGACCTTCTTCAAATATTAACTATTTTTCCAGGGTTCATTATATTATCTGGATCAAAGGCTGTTTTAAGCGATCGCATCAACGACATTGCCTCACCATGCTCGTTGGTTAGAAAGTGAATTTTACCGTAGCCCACGCCATGTTCCCCGGTACACGTCCCGCCCATCTCTAATGCTCGCATTACCATCCGATCTGAATGTGCCTGAGCTTTCGTCATTTCTTCCTGATTATTAGGATCGACTATATAAAGCATATGGAAGTTTCCATCTCCAACATGACCGACTAGTGGGGAAATAAGTCCTGTTTCTTTGAGGTCATCTTTTGTTTCGTTGATACATTCTGCTAAGCGAGAAACTGGAACGCAAACGTCCGTTGCCCAGCCTTGGCACCCTGATCGCAGAGCAATAGCTGCGTAATAAGCGTCATGACGTGCTTGCCAAAGTTTATTTCTGTCTTCCATCTTCGAGGTCCATTGAAAAGCGGAGCCACCGAACTCCTCCGCTATTGCCTGTACGGCCTCTGCTTGTTCTTTCGCACCGATTTCAGTCCCGTGAAATTCGAAGAAGATGGTAGGCTTTTCCTCATAACCCTCTAATTTTGAATAACTGATGCATGCTCCCATTTGCACGTCATCCAGCAATTCCATGCGTGCTACTGGAATACCGGTTTGTACTATAAGTATAGATGTGTTTACCGCACTTTCCAAATCCTCGAACTGGCAAACCGCTGATGTAATGGATTCTGGAATGCCATAAACTTTCAAGCGTATCTCTGTTATAATACCAAGGGTTCCCTCAGAGCCTACGAATAATCGGGTAAGGTCGTAACCAGCAGCCGACTTCCTAGCTCTACGAGCTGTTTGTACAATACGACCGTCTGCTGTGACAACCGTCAATGATAAAACATTCTCTCGCATTGTGCCGTATCTCACAGCATTGGTGCCGGATGCTCTCGTTGCGGCCATGCCACCAATTGAAGCATCCGCTCCCGGATCAATTGGAAAAAATAGTCCAGTGTCTCTCAAGAAATCATTAAGCTGTTTGCGAGTAACCCCAGCCTCTACTTTTACATCTAAGTCTTCTTCATTAACTTCTAAAATTTTGTTCATCATCGATAGATCGATGCAAATACCTCCCTTGAGGGCAGCGATGTTACCTTCTAGGGAGGTTCCTACACCAAAAGGTACAATGGGAAATTTATGATCTGAACAAATTTTGACGACTTCCGCTACGTCTTCTGTTGATTTCGCGAAAAATACGCCATCAGGTGAAGCTGCGCTATGATAACTTTCCCCTTTTCCGTGTCGTTCTCTAATAGCGTCGGCTGTAGTGAACTGATCACCAAAGCGCTGCACCATTATTCCGATTACTTTTTCACGCGTGAGCGCATCTGATGGTATTGCGTCGACGTGCATTGATCTTTCCCGAAAACATTAAATTTCACTAAGTAAGAAAATTTTATATTAATATACCAATATACAGTAATTGCTAAGAGCAAAGTTTTCACATAACTCAAATTATATGGACATCTATTTATGAATAAAGCATGAATAGAAGCATTGTAAAAAAGTAGCTGTTTAGTAAGGAAATAGTACTATTTTTGAATGGCGTTTTTTTACTTCTGGATAAAATGATAGCATGGGTATTTGGGGTAAAATTATAGGAGGTGCAGCTGGCCTTGCGTTAGGAGGGCCGCTTGGTGCTTTGATAGGCACGGCAGCGGGACATGCTGTTGATAAAATTACATTGAATTCTGAGGATTTGCCTATAGATGAGGAAGCAACAAAGCAAAAAATAGCTTTTACGATTGGCGTTATCGTTCTTTCGGCAAAGATGGCTAAAGCAGACGGCGTTGTAACAAGGGATGAGATTACAGCTTTTCGTAAAATTTTCCATATACCAGAGAACGAAATTAAGAACGTTGGACGCGTTTGGGACTTGGCACGAAGAAATGTTGCTGGTTTTGAAGTTTATGCTAGGCAGATTGAAAAATTGTTTAATCCGCAATCTCCAGTACTGGAGGAANCCTTAGGGAGTCTAATTTATATATCACAGGCAGATGGTGTCGTTAATCCCGAGGAAATTGATTACCNAGGGAGAGTGGCTCAAATCTTTGGATTTGATGAATTCCAATTTAAGCGGCTGCTGGCGACTTAAAATATTTCAAGAGCTGATGACCCATATAGTGTTTTGGGTGTAGATCCATCTGCCTCACAAGAGGAAGTTAAGCATGCCTACAGGCGGCTTACTTTGGAGAATCATCCGGATAAACTTGTCGCTAGTAGGATGCCCGAGGAGTTTGTGCGTCAGGCTACGGAGAAAATGCTGCTGTAAGCGTCGCTTACAGTAATATCGTCCAGCAAAGAGCGTCAGGCTAGATTAGTTATTTCATATTGGCAGTTTTCGTAATCAGAATAATGTTATGTGAAGTAAATTGTTTATTTTTTTTGACAAGACGCTTAATGTCCTCAAATGAGAACAAAACAAGAACAAAATGAAGTGAAAAGACGATTGCTTTATCTCTGGTTCCCTCATTTTTCGATCGAACGTTACAAGCGTATTGAGATTGATAAAAGAGCAAAGCAAGATGATTTTTCGGGTGTAATAATTATTCAAGATCGGGCAGGTCGAAGGGTTGTTGCCGCCTCGTGTCCTCTGGCATTGCAAATGGGGGTTGCTGTTGGACTATCGCTTGAGGATGCCTTGGCAGCGTGTCCAAGTTTATTGGTATTTAAAACAGATTTGATCGCTGATCAACTGGCAATCGAAACCTTGGCAAGATGGTGCGGACGATATACGCCACTTGTCTCTATTGATAAAGCAAATAAGGGATTAGGGGATGCTGGCATCTGGTTGGATATTACAGGCTGCGCCCATCTCTTTGGTGGAGAAGCTGATCTTTTAAGTGACATTATATCACGTCTAACAGCGATAAACTGGACAGCATTTGGTGCTATTTCTGATACACCGGGTAGTGCTTGGGCAGTAGCACGCTTTAATAGCGGAGTGACCCAGTTAATCGCTCCAGGCGAGCAGCGATCAGCTCTTTCTGAATTACCTCTATCTGCTTTGCGTTTACCAAAGAATACAGTTGACGATTTGAGTAAAGTTGGTTTGCGGAAAATCAGTCAATTAATGTTAGTACCAAGAGCTCCTCTCCGTGCCAGGTTTGGTAAAAATATAAGATTGCGCTTAGATCAAGCATTAGGAACAGAAAAAGAAACTGTATCGCCACAAACATTACATTCGCCTTACTTGGCAAGATTAGTTTTGCTTGAGCCGATTAGTAATTCAGAAACAATAAAACAAATACTTGGTCACTTGCTTCCCCAAGTCATTGAGATGCTTGTAACGCGGTCGTTAGGTATAAGACAACTGCGACTTAGCTTATATAAAATTGATGGAAAGGTGCAGGAGTTAAAAATTCGGACCAGCGAAGTAAGTCAAAACTCAGATGTCATGTTGAGGTTGTTCTCCGAAAAAATTGATAATTATCTATTAGATACAGGAGTTGACGTTGTTACGTTAGAAGCAACTGAAACTGATGTTATCCAATATAAACAAGTCTATTTAAATAATGAAAGTGAAACATCTGAGCTAAAGCTATCGGAACTTATAGATAGTTTGACAAATAGATTTGGTATTAGTTCAGTAACGTTGCACTCTTTAAAAGAGAGCTACTGCCCGGAACATTCTGAAATGGTATGGCATGCTATTTCCAATCTAGAAACGTTTAGAACGACTCAGAAAGCACAACGATCACTAGATTATTTTTTAGCAGTCCGCCCTCTGCGTTTAGCAGTGCCCCCGGAACGTCTAAGTTCTATTTTGGTGTGTAAGCGCGGTAGACCAAAGAACTTTCAATGGCGTCGCAATAATATACAAATAAGAAGAGTTAACGGACCGGAACGTATTAGTCCAGAATGGTGGTATATGGAAAATTATCATCTGACACGCGANTATTTCAGGGTTGAGGACACTCAAGGACGTCGATATTGGATGTTTAAGGAATTCATAAAAAAAAATCATGAACTTTCACATTGGTATCTGCACGGTTTTTTTGCCTAAGAAGTNGTNNGATGGAAAAACANATAGCAGCATATGCAGAACTTAATGTATTGAGCAATTTTAGTTTTCTCGAGGGTGGTTCCCATCCGGAAGAGCTAATTGAAAGAGCTGCCTTTCTTGGNTATANGGCCATCGCTTTGACGGACCGTAATACACTNGCNGGGGTAGTTCGTTTTCATACAGCGGCAAAGGCNATAGGAATTCAGGCAATTATAGGAGCACGGATAGATATTGAANATGGTGCTAGTTTCATATGTTTACCAAAAGACCGCNGNGCATATAGTAGATTAACAAGGTTACTAACCCTAGGTAAGCGCAGAGCCCAAAAATCAATGTGTAAGTTATGGCGTGCTGANATAATTGAATACTTACAGGGACAAATCTTAATTATTTTACCTCCAGTATCTTTTAGTGCATCAAAGTTGTACGTAGACCAAAAGAGAATTGATTCAGNGTTTGCGGATGAACTCTCAAAATGGGTGGAGCAACTATCTGGCTCAGTCTACCTCTCTGCTTCGTTGTGCTATAGAGAAGATGACGATGCTAGGCTGGCTGCACTGCAAAAGTTAGCGGAAAAATCTGGTGCGCCAATGGTTGCTACTAANGATATTCTGTATCACCACCCTCGTCGTCGACCACTTCAAGACCTTTTAACATGCATACGTAAGCAATGNACTATAACGCAAGCTGGTTTTGAACTTGAGTTAAATGCAGAGCGTTACTTGAAGTCTTATCTGGAAATTAAAAACGGATTTGAGAAGTATCCGGATGCAATCACGAANACAATTGAGATTGCTGACAGGTGTGAATTCTCAATGACTGACATAAGATATAAATATCCAAGTGTTTTAACGCGATCAGGTAATAGCGCAGAAGATGAGCTAAGAGTCAGGACTTGGGAAGGAGCAAAAAAGCGTTATTCGATTGATAGATATCCACTAGGAGTTCCTGAGTTAGTTAAAAAGCAGATAAAGTATGAGNTAGATATAATAGAAAAATTAAAATATGCGCCATATTTTTTGACAGTTTATGATATGGTGAAATTTGCACATGAGCGCAATATCTTATGCCAAGGACGTGGTTCTGCTGCAAATTCNGCAGTTTGTTATTGCTTAGGCATAACAGCAGTTGACCCTAATCAATCTGCGATATTATTCGAGCGGTTCATTAGTGAAGCACGCGGNGAACCACCAGATATAGACGTTGATTTTGAGCACGAGCGACGTGAAGAAGTAATTCAGCANATTTATNAGACTTATGGTAGGGAGCGTGCTGGGTTAGCTGCAACAGTGGTTACGTTCCGTTCGCGTAGCGCTATAAGAGAGGCNGGAAAAGCCATGGGNCTTTCAGACGCTATAATTGATATATTGGTTGGTCAGGTTCGTGGCAGTGATATCAAAAATATATCTGCTTCAAAACTATTAGAGATTGGTCTTGACCCTAAAGATAAAATTCTTCGACTGGTTATCAAATTAGCTAAAGAGCTAATCGGCTTTCCTAGACATCTCTCTCAACATGTTGGTGGCTTTGTAATAACACGTGATAGGTTAGATGAATTAGTTCCGATAGAAAACGCAGCGATGATAGNCCGCACCGTAATTGAATGGGATAAGGATGACCTAGATGCACTTGGAATATTAAAAGTAGATGTATTAGCACTCGGCATGTTGAGTTGCTTGCGAAAAAGTTTTGATATCGCTCNTCGTCACTATGGTCTTGAACTTGATTTNTCAAATATCCCGTCGGAAGATCCTGTAGTATATGATATGTTATGTAAAGGTGACTCGCTAGGTGTTTTCCAACTGGAGAGTCGTGCGCAAATGGCAATGCTACCNCGNCTTAAACCAAGATCATTCTATGACTTAGTTATAGAGGTAGCAATAGTAAGACCTGGTCCCATACAAGGCGATATGGTGCATCCCTATATAAGACGCCGTAATGGTGAAGAACCGGTTGATTTGCCGTCTAAGGAATTACAAGAAGTACTGCATAAAACGTTGGGTGTACCTTTATTCCAAGAACAAGCAATGAAAATTGCTATTATTGCTGCGGGATTTACTCCTGGTGAAGCAGACCAACTACGTAAAGCAATGGCGACGTTCCGTAAAACAGATAAAATTGGTGAGCTAGGTCTTAAAATGATTGCNGGTATGGTTGAACGAGGGTACGAAAAGTCATTTGCAGAGCGTTGTTTTAGACAGATTGAAGGGTTTGGCAATTATGGTTTCCCCGAAAGTCATGCAGCGAGTTTTGCATTATTAGTTTACGTGTCGAGTTGGATGAAATGTCATATGCCAGCCACTTTTGCGGCTGCCTTGTTAAATTCTCAGCCTATGGGGTTCTATGCGCCAGCACAGATTGTCCGAGACGCTCGTGAACATGGAGTTATTGTATTGCCGCCGGACGTAAATATGGCTAATTGGGATTGTGACTTAGAACGTCAAAAAGATGGTGCTTTGGCTTTAAGGTTGGGGATGAATCAAATTAAAGGATTGAGAAAGGGAGAAGCGGTTCTTATCGAAAAGAATAGACTGGAGGGGTATCGAAATATAGAGGAATTAAGTATTCGTTCAGGTATCCAGTCGGTGACCTTGGAAATATTAGCCCGTGCAGATGCATTTCAATCACTTTCACTTTCACGACGACAGGCCTTTTGGCATGTGCGCGGACTGAATGCTTCTGTATTTAGAAATAACCAAAAGAAAAAACAAGAACTGCCATTGTTTGATACCCTTTTAAGTGTTGACAAGAGCTGTGTTGTTGATAGCGAACCTAGCATAAATCTACCAGTTTCAAATCTTGGTGAAGAAGTAATGGATGATTATGCCTCTCTCAAATTATCTCTTAAGTCTCACCCTATTAGTCTGTTACGGAATGTTTTTCCCAAAGGTTTTTACAAACCAATTTCTGCCTTTAATGACCTTAATGATGGGGAACGCGTGAGTGTAGTTGGTTTGGTGCTAATAAGACAGCGTCCAAGTACAGCTAAAGGAATTCTGTTTATCACTATTGAAGATGATACAGGTGTTGCAAATCTTGTTATTTGGTCTCGTCAATTTGAGCGTTTTAAACACGCCGTTATGAATGCGAAGTTACTCGGTGTAACAGGGAAACTACAGCGTGAAGGGGAAGTCATTCATTTGATTGCAGAAAATCTTCAAGATTTGACATTTTATTTATCGGAATTACCGGAACAAAATCAGCATCAAGTCGAGAGGAATAAGAATACGATTAAAAGTAAGCAAACCTGTGCATCAACAAATACAGTCCAATCATTAACGAATGCAACGAGCAAAGAGAAACGAGCTCGAGTAAATTTTAATAGTCGTGATTTTCACTAATGCTAAAAAATGGCAATGCCCAAAATGCTATGAATCAGGCACTGCTAGCCCCAACAGTAAAATAGCAAAATGTATCGCCAATGCGATGACAAATTTACAAATAAAACGATACATTCTGACAGAGTGACTACAGCGGAGGGGGATATGACGCTACAATCAGTTTCAAACAATGAAATTTACCAAGAACAAGACAACGGTGAATTAGCACAGTAGCAGAGAGCAATCTACAATAGTCCTGAGAACTTCTTCAATTGGTCTTGGCCCTCTGTACCGCGCCATCAATTTTTAAGTGAACGCGATAGAGCTTTTGATCCTGACGGCAATCCTGGATTAATTGAACTTGATATCTCAGATAAACTTAAAACGCCATATCCAGCTACGATACCCGCTATTTTAGCACGGTATATAAGGATAAATGCGGACGAAAAAATTAATCATTCATTCATTGCCTCCGGTGAGATTTATTACGTTTTGAAGGGAGATGGCCTAAGTCGGAATGGTGCGGATAAAGTGTCGTGGGGAACGGGAGATGTCTTTTGTTTTCCAGGAGGGAATGAAACTATACATAAAGCTTACAATACAGCGATAATATTTTGTGTAACTAATGAGCCACTGCTAGCGTTTGAAAATCTTCAAGCACCGCTTCCTGGTAAATCAAGAAATGAAACGGTTCACTGGCCACATGAGGAAATAGAGAAGCATTTGTCGGCAGTTTATGAGCGCCCAAAAACAGCAGAGACTTCAGGTGTGTCAATACAGTTCTCCACGCCAACGACAGCTCCTAGCAGGAACACAATTCCTATGATTAATACTGCAATTAATACACTTGAGGCTGGTGGTGACCAACGGCCTCATCGTCATAATGGAGCAGCAATTACCTTGGCGATAGAGGGAGAGGGAATTCACTCGATGATAGAGGACGAGAAAGTTCCGTGGGTAAGTGGGGCGGCTCAAATAACACCCGGCGCAGAGCTTCACTCCCATCATAATAGAGGGAACAGAAGAATGCGTAGTTTTGTTATCCAAGACGAGGGATTGCATTTTTACCTTCGCACGCCCGGCTTCAGTTGGGAATAATTAAAAATATTGGAAATCAGTGGATTCTTCAAAACGTTGAGAGAAAGAGAGTAGCCTTCATGTCTAATACGTTTCGCGAAAGGATTACTTAAGGGCAGGTTTGTGTGGCGGGGGGCTTAAATAGTATGACTAGCACTAATATGGCACAAATGCTTTCAAACTCCGGTTTCGATTGGTTGTTTATTGATATGGAACATGAACGGTCGTACACGGGTCTTCAGTAAATATCTCACCGTTAAGACGATAGTTGCTGTATATTAAAGGAAGTACGGTGGACAATAGGGAGAAAGGTTTCGCTAGACTGCGGTATTATGCCGCTAGGGGCTTTAACCCGCTAATAGAGTTGGGACAGGATTTCCGGTTAAGCTATTATAAAATCCAGGAAGGGAGACCTATCCCCCAGTAACGCTCATATGTCTTGTTACAGGCTCTACTGCAGCATTACGGTCTATGATAAAATCGTGCCCTTTGGGCTTGCGCAAAATTGCTTCGCGGATAGCTCTTATGACTGCCTCATCACCTTCAGAATTTCGTAAGGGAGTTTTCAAATCAGCATCATCGTCTTGACCTAAGCACATATACAGTGTCCCTGTGCAGGTAACGCGTACTCTATTGCAG
>PCAV01000114.1 GCA_002730675.1 Rhodospirillaceae bacterium
CACTAGAAATTGAATAGCTTTAAATAAGAACGTCAAACACAAACCTATCCTGACCTTTTTACACTATCGTTCATTTCCATTTGTCTGAATGTCTTTCTAGCGCCTTTATCTGCTTCAGCGTTTACAGTTAAAGTTCACACTGTTTCTTTTTCCTATGCTTGACTTTTTTCTTGTTTAACTTGTTTAAGTCCGTTCACCGGGTCAACTAGAGCTGGCGTAGCTGTCACCAAAGGGGCAGCTGACACGGTTAAAAGAGTTTCCCTTGAATTAGGAGGGAAAGGGGCCAACATAATTTTTTCCGACTGCGACGTAGAAAAAGCAGTGAAAAGAGGTGCGTCACACTGCTTCAACAACACCGGACAATCTTGCAATGCTCCCACACGAATGTTGGTTCAAAGAGACGTATACGAAAGTGCTGTCGAAGTAGCCAAGAGAACGGCCGAAAATACGGAGGTAAACGAACCTAATTTGATGGGTAATCATATCGGCCCGTTAGTATCGGAAGTGCAATATAATAAGGTACAAGGGCTTATAGATATCGGTATAAAAGAAGGGGCAAGATTGATAGCAGGTGGTCTAGGTCGACCGGAGGGTTTTAATAAAGGTTATTTCGTAAGACCAACTGTATTCGCCGACGTAAACAATCAGATGCAAGTTGCTCGCGAAGAGATATTTGGGCCCGTTCTTTCGATGATACCTTTTGACAATGAAGATGACGCTATAAAAATCTCGAATGACACGAGTTACGGGCTCACGGACTATGTGCAAAGTGGTGACAGCAAACGCACACAACGTGTTGCTCGTCAGTTGAGGGCGGGAATGGTTCAAGTCAATGGAGCCCCGCGAGCTGCAGGAAGTCCATTCGGGGGGTACAAACAATCTGGAAATGGCAGAGAAGGTGGCATCGAAGGGCTCGAGGAGTTTTTAGAAACCAAGGCTGTTTCTGGATGGAATGTAACTAGCTAGACGCAAAGAATTATGCAAAATAACACAAAAAACTTTAGAACAAGTGGCATCTATTAAAAGGACTGACATACTCGCAACGCTCTGGGCAACGTTTGTAAGGGGCTTGTTGTGTTGGTACAGGACGAAGGAATACATTTGACACCGTCCGCATAACTTACTGGTACGGCTCCCTTTTTCTTTTATCTAAATGCTTGTCTCTTTGGACCTTTAGCGAGGCCGTTATTGTAATGCTTATAAAAAGGAGTTGGCTGTCTCACAAATTTACCAGAAAATTAAATAGTTTATGCCCGTAAATGCTGGTGAGTAGAAAAAATGAACAGTTAGGTTCGTTAGTAATTTAAATATCTAACCGTCAATCAAGGCTTGTATTGTCCAGCCATTCGCAAAGCGGATCGCCCGACAATTCGGCTTCCTTTTTTTATTTCAATGCCTCTTTTATATGTTGTTGCCGAGCAGTCGGTATAACTTTTTCAGAAACCAGATGCTCGTAACATTGGATACAACCCCGATATTTGAAGAATTCTTTAATTCTCTTGTAGTGGAGTTATGATGTAGAGAATACCTGGCCTGTCGTCAGGCTGAAAGAAAACACTCTAACACATTCATCGATATAATATTCAAATCTCTGTTTTTCTATGGCGTCTAAGGCCTCATAATCATCACGTCCTTTCTGAACAAAAACAACGTTTTCTTCTTCAAACCAATATCTCATAAATTTACTATACTGTTGATTCCTTGAAGCAATAGCCGAGGATCTTACTATCTGTTGCACACCTCAGATTCGTTCGATGTTAAGCATTTGTAACTTCCTCACGTTCTACGAAGTGGATCAATACACCACCGGTTGATGAGGGATGGATAAATCCAATTAGNGATCTTCTTGATCCTTCTCTTCCTACCGAATCAATCAACTTAAAATTATGTTTCTCGAGATGCATTAACGTTTGGTTTATATCTGGGGTTTTAAAAGCAAGATGGTGTAGACCAGGNCCATATTTGTTGACATACTTCGTGATAGCTCCCTGATCTTGCTTTGTATTTCCAGGCGTTCCGTGCGCAATTTCGGCGGAGTGTTGATTATTGAAATTCTCTAAAAATTCAAGCTCTGTGTCTCCAATAGTTATAAAAGAAACCCTCAATCCACCCATAGTCTCAGGCGGGCGAGTTTTATAGATCACTCCATATTTATCGGAGGTGAAACTCTCCATAGCTACTTTGACTTCCACATCTGTTTGACGGCTTTCTAATGGTAAGCCTAGTTTCTNTACAAATATAGATTCCGCTAGAATATTACTGCTTGATGCTATTCCAATATGGTCCATGCGTTCCACAAATTTTGTTCTGCTGCCGCGAAGATTGGCTATTGACGTGAACCGNATAAATACGCCTCGTGTTAACTCCTCAGGAATTTGAACCTGTTCCAGCCCATTTATGCCGCTCGAATGTTTTGNGTCATCAATAAATAGCGATGCCATTTCATNTATATTTTGGGCTGCAAATGCCAGATGATCAACGCCTGGTTTATCCTTGGATAGGAACATTGAACCCGTTGGAAATACTGCTAGTGCTGTGTCTCCTATACCGTATGCATNTATTGCTCCANCAGGNGTATTTATTGAAAAGTGCTCGAGTTGGAGGCATTCTGATAACAATTTATGTAAAGCACCGGGGTCTCTAGAAGAGACAGCGATATACGCGAGTTTAACTAAATTTGCCATAACAANATCTACTTAAAACTTTGATTAAAATTTCATACTTTATAGAAAATACGTAGATATGCTNTCTGTTACAAGCAANGTTCACTCTACGCAGGAATTTTGACAAGTTTTTTTGGTTTGGGCCCATAAGCATTAATCATGACGTCAGTCCGACATCTGATAATACGCCATGTCCAAGGTTACCAGCTAAGAAAAGGACTAGGTTTCGTACCTTCATTTTTACACAACCAATAACCCTGTAAAAACATAAGTGTTACAGAGATACGCGGTATAGTGATTGACGGGCCGCTACTTATCGGTTGTAGAGGCCATTTATATGATGTGTCTAGGAAGGGGGTGACTTACGCGCCCCCTAACTAAGTTGCGAAATCCAATTAAAGCACAGAATGTGTTATGCCTTGATTGGATAAATGAATGAGTAAGTCGTTTTATTTATTTTCGGTTGCCAAAACTCTATTTCAGAATAGTACTCAGGTCGTCTGCGACTCGCTCCCAGTTAACCAAGTGCTTAATAAATGCCTCTAGATATTCGGGCCGCCTATTTCGATAATCGACATAATACGAATGTTCCCAAACATCACATCCTAACAACGGACTGCCGGCGCCAGTAGCTATTGGATTTACAGCATTGGGAGTGTTACAAACGGCTAGCTTTCCACTTTTATCAACGACTAGCCAACACCATCCTGAGCCAAATTGTGTAACTCCCGCATTGATAAATGCTGCTTCAAACTCAGCTGTACTGCCAAAATCTCTTACTATCAGTTTCTCAAGTGAACTTGGGATAGAGCCTCCCCCATCAGGCCTCATCCAATCCCAAAATTTTAAGTGGTTCCAATGTTGTGCAACATTATTAAAAAGTGGGCCTCCAGCACCTTCATTGAATGAATCGACCATAACGTCTTCAATGCTATTCCCGGCCACGCCATTTGCCTCAATTAGTGCATTTCCGTTCGTTACATACGCAAGATGATGTTTATCATGATGTAGCTCCAACGTTTCCGCTGACATGTAAGGCGACAGGGCGTCGTAGGCATAGGGTAAGTCAGGTAGCTCAAGTAACATTTTTTCTCTCTCTGTAGATAAACTTATAAAAAAATCAAATTAACTCACTCGTTTCTTAACGAGCTTTGCGTCGATAGTGTTTATTACTCGCATTATTGTACATAATAGTTTAGAAAAATCCAAGATTTATAACAATTGCGAAGATAGATTGTAGGCAAAGGCGAAGGTGGATAAGTTCTCTAGAACAATACGCTTCTCACTTTGAGCCGTATAATGCTGCAAGAATGAGTTGGTCCGCCACAATATTTAAGTGTTTGCTACTTCTTAACTTGGGTCTATCTCTTTTTGAACGATTAAAAAACGTAATCCAAAAATAATGGCTTTATAAGCAAATTAATCACATCTGGTTTAACGTCCATATTCAACCTAACCCCTATCTATCCACCAACCTCGAGTGCCCTAATAAAACTTGAACAAATCATTTAGAATAAATATGAATGAATAAGAAATGAATGGCTTAAGCTAGTTCCAGATTATATAAACGCCAAAACCAGTTTTTTTGATACTTTTGGAAAAGAAGTGCCAGGCTGGGATATACCAATGAAAAAGACGATGCCCGGAGCCAAGCTTACGAGCGGGCACTTTAGACAACTATTTCCGGGATTCGTAAGTCTCAGAAATAGGAGCTTGCTCAGAGTTGTTGGCAATGCTAGCCGTCAAAAGTGGGGCAAATGAAGTGAGAATGCCGGTTTTGGTTTATCAAGTAAATGTTGCAATTTAAGTCAACGAACTTTTTTACGCAAAAATAAGATCGAGTTGTTGATCAAACCTCTAAACGTTTGATATTCATATTGTAATCATAGACTTTTATCAGTCATACTTAAGGGAAGATAGATATCAATAATGTGGAGTGAATTTGGTGAGTTCAATTAGATTGCAGAATAATAAAGACTCTCTTGTTAAAGTTATGTTTGGGACTCCATCCTCCAACTTGGGCTCTTATGATATTTCTTTGTTTAAAAAATTAGTTCTGCTGATCGCTGGCGTTGCAGTTTTAGCGATCTCTGCTCAACTAAAAGTTCCTTTTTATCCCGTGCCCATTACCATGCAAACTTTAGTTGTAATGCTCATTGGTTTTACTTTCGGCGCCCGGCTTGGGTCTTATACTGTATTGGTATATTTGGCATCTGGCGCGATCGGAGCACCTGTTTTTGCGGGTGGCGCCGGGTTAGCGTATATGAGCGGTCCAACTGGCGGGTATCTCTTTGGTTTTCTCGTAGCAGTGTATCTTATAGGGTACTTCACAGAACAGGGCTACGGACGTACTTTTATTAGCACACTTTTGTTAGCTCTTTCAGGAACCATAGTGTTCTACGTGTTTGGGGTCGCGTGGCTAACCACTATCTTAGGATTCGAAAAAGCAGTTAAGTTTGGTCTACTACCATTTCTTTATGGAGACGTTTTAAAGCTGTTTTTGTTGGCGTTTTCAATACCTGCAACTTGGAAGCTCGTCGTTAAATTGTCGAAACATGAAAGCTGATATTTTTAGAAACGTGCTGAATTCTAAGCCTCAATTTAATTCTATTTGCTGCTCTTAAATTAGTCGAAGTTTCCGAAACAATTTGTTGAACCCATCACACGATATAGAGGGCCTGGCCACTTTAGTGCGTCCGTTTTAGGCGAAAGCACAAAAGCTTTTTTTGGGAGCGTCTCTTGGAACAAGAAGAAAGTTGGAAAACTATCATAAGTTCATCAACTTTGATGTCGCTTGCTTTATTAGGTGACTCTCTCATTTACGCAATTTTACCTGTTTATGCAGACAACTTTGGGTTAACTATACCAATGGTAGGCATTCTTCTGGCAGCAAATAGGATTGTCAGAATCTTCATCTACACGTTCATCAGTAAATTAGTATCAACTTTTGGCGCGCGAGCCTTATGTGTTATAGCTGCCATAATAGCTACACTGAGCACTTTTTTGTATGGTATTAGCACTGGTTTCTTTCCACTTTTATGTGCACGTATCCTTTGGGGCATAGCCTATGCTATTTTGCTTATTTCAACTTTAGCATATGCCGTTACCAAAAAAAGTGAAGCAGGAACTCGTATTGGCACAAGTCAATCAATACAAAGGATTGGACCGATAATTGCCCTGCTTCTAGGCACTTGGTTAGCTGCTATTTGGAGCCCAAATAACGTCTTTTTAATTTTAGCTATTCCTACAAGTTTTTCTATTCTAATCGCATTAACCTTGCCAAAACACGTGAAAACTCAACCGACGCAAAAACGGCACTCCGCTAAATTAACAAAACCGTCCATATTAGATTTATTATTTTTTATTCAGGGATATGCAATAGATGGACTTTTCGCCGTTTCAATTACTCTCATGCTAGCCGAAAAGACTAGTTTGGCAAATGCTGTTATTGGTGGTGGAGCTCTGTTAGCATTACGCCATGTAGGCGAGGCATTAGCGGCCCCTCTTTTTGGAAGTTTGGGGGATAAATTTGGCGCGGTAAGAATATTTCTGATATCGGCGGCATCGACCATATTGGGTCTAATACTAATATCTTTGAATGAGGTAATATTTGGAGCTATAGTGTTATTAATTTTTAGAGGCGCAATAGCTGCTTTGGGTCCAACAATCATCGCCAAACAGTTTGATGGAAGTGACACAGTACTAGATAATCTAGCAAGATTACAAAGCTGGAGAGATTTGGGAGCAGCAGCCGGACCTATTGTTACAGGTTTTGCATTGTTATATGTTTCAGCGGAGTTGCAACATTTTATCTTAGCAATCGTTTTTGCTCTATTATTGCTATCCTCCGGCTCAAAAATCTCCCCAAACTCTTTTCAACGTTAACTTGCATAGATATTTTTGTATCTTGTTACCCCAATAAATCAGTATGACTTGAATTAAATGACTTCTTCTGTAACCAAGCCTCATTAACAGGAAGACGTGGTTTGTTCTATTGACAGCTTTGCGCAAAGATATCTCGTTATCTTGATTTTCCGTCGAAAATAAGATTAGAGACCATAGTCAAAAAATTTATGAATGAAAGTGCTTTATAGTCGTAGAGGCTGAGGGGAAAAAACGGTGACAAAAGTCACACTCCAATCCCAAATTTGTGAACATTAATACAGACGTATGAACAAAGTCACAAAGCAATGTCTGCAACATTCAGTTTAGATTGCAGCCAACTCAAAAATCACCAACTATAAATAATCAGTAATTTCTGGAGGGGGCTCTAATGTTAATGATGAGAAGTGATATTGTATTTCTAAGTGATGAAGAAGTTCTTGCTTCTCTTGATGCTTACAAGAAACGCAAAACTTTCAATCATTCTGACAGTCTAAAAACAAATGTTTATATTTCGAGTGGAGACAAAAAATGAATGGGCTAACTCAATATTATTCGGTCTTAGGACTAACTCCCTTGCCCAGATTGATATGATCAAATCGAGCTGTAGGTAGCTGGTAAAAACGTTCATCCAGATACATTCATAGGCATTTAAGATGAATCTCAACGCGTGATGCGTAATCTAAACGAAGCCATGAGAATGCTATCGAAGGCAAACGCTCGCCGCTTTTTAGAATCAAAATCAATAATTAAGTTTCACAATTTTGAGGATTTTGAAAATGCTGACTTCAACTCTAAAACACCAACAAATAAAAAGAAACTCATATTTTAGGATATGAAGTTAATAATGCTATACATTCTTGCATTTATTCAAATGATGAAAGAATAAAAAAACATTTCAGAAATTTTCTGAGTTCAATCCTGAACTTCGCCAACTTAAAGCAAGTTTACCAAAACAACCTGTACCAGTTTCTCAAGCCTTTATGTTCCAAGTATTGGGAACACAAGGGCATTCCAAAATTTCTGATGTTTTCAAAAGATTTCGAGATAGTTTCCTAGTAAAATATTTTGGTAGTTGTTTTGTTTTTTCGACTGTTAGCTGAATATTTGCTCAACAAAGATAAAAAAAGAGCGAACGAGAGAAAGCTATGCGTTTGAAAAATCCAACAAATTAAACAGAACCCCCAAAGATGCAAAGGCTTTCGTGAGAGAATTTATAAAAAATTTAGCGTCAAAAAATCAGAGACATATTGAAAAAACGCAAATCATTCTGAAGGATTTGGGAATGGTAGCAATCACCTGATAATCGTCTGGGTATTAATTCTAAAAATGGTGTTTATTCATTACTTTTCTT
>PCAV01000115.1:0-5629 GCA_002730675.1 Rhodospirillaceae bacterium
CTTTCAACCTTCAAATTAAACTTTTCAGCGACAGGGTCTAAACCGGAATTCTCCTCATAAAGCAAGTTCCCTACTTCATCGACCTTGTCATCTCCCTCTAAGACAATGAAATCTATATCGTACGTAGCAGGTATAACAAACCTTGATCCGTTACTATCAAAAAAATTCTTTGCTTCTGCGTCTGTTACCTTGACTTTATTTTTATATGATAGAGGTGAAAAAAGCTTCACACCGAATGTCCTTTTTTCATTTTCTGCTCGGGCTAATTTTCTTATAGTTGTTCTGGGTACAAAATTTGAGGAATTTAAAATCTCAGGAATCAAAGCTAAAGATAAGTCGGCTTTAAGGCGATTCTCAAAATCAACTGTAGACATTCCCTGGCGACCTAAAACTTTTTTTGCTTGATCTAAATTAAAAACACCTTTCTCATCATGAAACTCAGGAATTCCTAAAATTATAGTTTTTACATCTTTGTCTGAAACCGCTATTCTAGATGTCGAAACAACCTTCTGTAAGATAAATTGGTTAATCATATTATCGAGAGTTGCTCTCTTTACCTCATCTGAATTCAACATCTCATCAGGTATATTATTCCCAACTCTATTTTTAAAGTTTGTAACGAAATCCTGATGAACATTCTCCCAATTTCGTTTATATATATCGACTCCATCTATACTCGCAACTACAGGTTCCCTGTTAGGACTGAACTGATCCCAAGCACCAACAACTATAAANGGNGGNATTACTAGCGCNAANAAAACAAACAAAAGAACCTTCTTTTTTTCTCTGATAATTTCAAACATGGANNACTNTCAAANTAANTGACGTTTCGGAAGANNGGATTANAAATGNACTTCNTACACATAGTTTTCTNNCCACNNNCTATTNTTAANTTTAAACCNTATTTTTTTCTGTGTAACTAATTAACCCACTTTTTGTACAGTTTGCGATAAAACTCNGCTTTNTTCTGCTNATAAAANCCCGTTNGTTNCATCCAATTGAGTACAGTGTTTATATTTGNGACNTATCAAAACCCCTAGCATNATGCCATTGGGTTACATAGTCAACGACATTATAACAAGCACCCGTGANCTCAAATATATCCTTAGCTCCGTTGCAAAACAAGCCACGTACAACCTTGAAGTAATTTATTCGCAAAATATTTATGCATTTGTCTTAACATCGCCTTAGCANAACCTGTTCAAACAAAAAAGGGTGACAAATTTTTTCCAAAAAGTAAAAATAACACTGTGTAACTGAGGGCGTGATAAATATTTAAATTAATGGTGCTTTGCCAGCCCCAAATAGTTATATCCAGCAAATTTTGGAATACCTTTAAGGTGCCCATGNGACAGTTGATCAATTTTAAATCCAGACTGCGAAATGATTGCGGGAATATCTCGGGTCAATTGACAACCCCCGACTATTTTTTCCCANTAGGGATTAATCATCTTCTGTAATTTCGCATCTTTATCGTTGGTGGCNATCCCGTGTTCGCAAAATAATAAATTACCGTTT
This sequence comes from Rhodospirillaceae bacterium, assembly GCA_002730675.1. Taxonomy (GTDB): domain Bacteria; phylum Pseudomonadota; class Alphaproteobacteria; order Thalassobaculales; family Thalassobaculaceae. The sequence continues at coordinate 1,519 of PCAV01000115.1, forward strand.
TTTTTCAAAACNCTCCCTATCTCAATATTAGCTTTGATAGGTTCGACNATNGTACACATCGTGTAAGTAATTAAAACATTATCGACTGAGTCGTNAGGTAGGGGAATATNCTCAGCGAAGCAGTTTAAAATATCCATTGAAAAGCTAGTGTTTTTAATATTCCGTTTTGCGAGCTGCAATAGTTTTTTCGAGGGCTCAAGCGCCCACAAATGATGGACTTTATCCTTGTTATAAAATGGCAAATTTAGACCCGAGCCAAACCCAATTTCAAGAACAGTGCCACTAACTTTTGGCACTATAATTGACCGCTGTACATTGGATGCTTTATTATTACATGCGCAGTTGATTAAATGAGGTAAAACATTTTCATCATAAAATTTTTTTACGATTCCCATTTAATTTTAGTAGGATATTTCGTTTGTGCTTTCCTGCATAAATACATTTGGCTTATAAAACTGCTTTAATTATCGCCTCTTCCAATTTTTCCTTTGACGTTTCCCCCAAAAACTTTGCAATAAAATTATTGTCGGCATCAATAACAACCATATAAGGAAGTCCCTTGCGCAAATTTCCCATTTGTTTTGAAAGATCGATGGCATCGTTGCCGCCTATGAGTATTTCAAATGTGATACCNTTTTTTTTAACAAAATTTTCCACTTTGTCCGTNTTATCTACAGCGATGCCAAGAAANGACACATTTTTATCCCTATATTGCTCCTCCAGTTCCTTCAACATAGTTGTTTCTCTCACACAAGATGCGCACCATGTAGCCCAAAAGTAAGCGACCATAACCTTACCCTCATACTTTGCCAACGGCTGCATAGATCTGTCAAATGCCTTGAAACTAGAATCAAAAAAGGCATCCACTTTTTTTTTATCTGCGATTATCCGCTCCGAGTTTTTATTATTGCCTATCGATCCACTTTCCACACAACCAAATAGGAAGACGGAAGTGATAATTATATTGAACTTTAAAAGAATGTTATTCATCATATAACCATGGTATCAGTAAAGCTAATTGCTGTTTTATTTATTATGAATTCGACCGTTCTGGCCGAAGAAAAATCCCGTTTTCTTTTAAAAGATACTAANATTTCTGTCGTTAAAGAAGGTAAGAAGGTTTACGGGACATATTGTGCCGTATGCCATGGTAAAAATCTAGAAGGTCAGCCTAATTGGGAGACATTTGGAGCGGATGGTCGTCTTCCTGCGCCACCCCACGATGAAAGTGGGCACACCTGGCACCATCCTGACTCATATTTAGTTGAGGTTGTATTGAACGGTTTCACNCCAGGAAAAAATAAACCATTNGAATATGAAAGTAATATGCCTGCCTTTAAGAATATTCTAGACGTAGACCAAATCATTTCGGCATTGAGCTTCATCAAAAGTACGTGGTCAATTGACTATCGAGAGTGGCAGGAGAATGCGACACGAAATGACATGTCTACAGGTCAGTAGATTTCAATTCACTGAAAGATTTGGCAAACTCTTCCTCATCCATAAGACATCGTAAATCTAAAAATAATGAGTCTTCCTTAATTCTGCCGATGATAGGAATGCTAAGTTTTCTAAAACTTCGCTCTAGTTTTGTAATTNNACTATTTCTTTGATTTTTTTTNCTGTTACTGCTGATTTTATATCCAAAGCTTGGTAATTTATCTTCCGGTAGAGAACCGCTACCTACCTGTCCTTTCATATTAACCATCTCCACTCTGAATTCCGGTTCCAACGCATTTTGGACCAGAAAGAAATACCTCTCTGCCTGAACTTTTATAGAGTCAACGCTTTTCGTTAATAGCCGCATTGTAGGTAATTCCGCGATTAAAGTTTCTTCTTTTAAATACATTCTCAGAACAGAATCTAACGCACACAAAGTGAGCTTACCCACGCGCAGGCATCTTCTCAAAGGGTTTCTTTTTATTTTTTTAATTAATTCTTTATTGCCTGCAATTATCCCCGCCTGCGGTCCACCGAGCAACTTGTCACAACTAAAAAGAACAAGGTCAGTTCCTTTNATCAAAGAGNTTTGAATTGTNGGCTCCCGAGGTAGGCCAAACTTCTCCATTTCTAATAAAGTACCGCTACCTAAATCCTCGATGAAAGGAATTTTTCTTTTTTTACACAGGTCAGCTAGGATCTCCTGATCTACGGAGGCGGTGAAACCCGTGATTTTGAAATTACTCCAGTGAACTCTCATGACCATAGCCGTTTTCTCGGTTATTGCATCTTCAAAATCTTCCAAATGCGTCCTATTTGTGGTGCCGACTTCCACTAATCGACAGCCAGCTTTTCGCATAATATCAGGTATTCTGAAAGACCCTCCAATTTCAACTAATTCTGATCTGGAAACTACGACTTCTCCTTTTTGAGCAAGACTATTTAATGTAAGAAACACCGCTGCCGCATTATTATTAACTATCGTGGCATCCTCAGCATTAGTAAGTTCTTTTATTAGACCAACGATATGATCATCTCTATCGCCACGTTTTCCTTTAGAAATATCATATTCAAGGGTAACAGGATTCGCATATTTATCTCCCACCTCCTCGATAGTTTTACGCGGCAGTAGTGCTCTTCCAAAGTTAGTGTGTAGGACTGTTCCCGTAAGGTTGATAACTTTTTTGAGGGAGGGTTGGCTAGATTCCTCTAACGCCTCTTCACATTTTTTCAAAATTATATCTGCAGTAACAGACCTTATTTCGCCCGAAACTATCTTGGTCCGAAACTCAGCAGTTGTCCTACGTAAAGTCTTGACGACGCTTTTCCTACCGTAATTGAAGGCTAGCCCTTTACCACCTTCGAGGGATAGCATGAAATCGATACTCGGAATGGAATTGGCGTTCATAAGAAATTTTGGCGGAAGAGAATAGGAGTCGAACCTACCGAGAATGGCCTAACCACCCTCCCTGGATTTGAAGTCCAGACGCCCCACCGGGAAACGTTTCTCTTCCTTAGATTAGTAGTCATCGCAACCAAAGACAGTAGAACACGAATTTTTAATTCTTCTTCCAGTGCTAAATCTGGTTGTTAATCCGGATCTGTCAAAAAACTCTAAAAATGGAATTGTAAGGCCTCTCGAAAGCTTCGTAACGGTTCTAAATTCGGCCATTGTAAATTTCTCCTTCCCTTTTGCGTTAGCAAGCTCTTCAACCTTTTTAGCTAGCCTTTGCACAGTCTCTGCCAGAAAATATTGGTTTTTTCTGATTTTGCATACGTGGCCTAACTCTTCAAGTTTCGCCATTAGTATTTCGCCTTTTTTAGCATTTATTTGTAATTCTGGAAATAACNCTGTAATTTGTGGAGGACTAAGTTCATCTTCATGAATAAACTTTTCAATTTTTTGAAATAATATACGNTCCTCGTCAACCAATTTTGGGCGATGCTCAGGGTGGTAATATCTCGCCATCTTAACTTTAATAATCCCCAACTCCGTGATAAATTTTAGTAGAAAATTAAATGACTCTAAAGGCATATCTCCCCCAACACCTTCAAAGAGTGTATTTATGTCGGGTCCGTATATATCGAAATTTTTTTTATGGTAGACTTTTAACCACTGAACAACTCTTAGTTTAAAATTATCAACAAATGTTAGCTCAAAAACTAATGAGCCTCCCGTATATGGGATCTTTACAAGTCCACTATCATCAAGCCATTCCGCGATGTTATTCCTTCTTATATTAAAAATTTTTGCTAACCAATCGTAATCAAAACCATTCCTCGCGAGTTTCAGTAACCGGCCTTCAAGTCTTTCGGAGTTACTTTGTATACCCTCCAACAGAGCTTTTAGCAAGACAATGTTTTTTTTCTTTCGTCTGAATTTGCATTTTGCATCGGGATTCAATATTAGACCGCCACCCAANGTTCTGGTAGANTTTTCGTCTCTTACAATGAAGTGGTCTCCNCAAGTGGAAACAAATTCTTTCGCTGAGATAAATTGAACGAAACCAGAATGTCCGGGCAAAATTTCTTCTCCATGCAAAACCGCTAATTTTATTACTGTATTCTGAGTACCAATGTGCAAATGAATTATGGAATTATGCTTCAAAGCTTTANGTTCNGAATCCGATAAATNTANAAANCCATCNACTCTTNTAGTGACNNGACTTAA
>PCAV01000115.1:5634-9262 GCA_002730675.1 Rhodospirillaceae bacterium
TTTCNACAATCCANTTCCCTCGGCTGATCTCATTTTTCTTTAANTTATTTCCNGTCAAATTNANAGCACATCTATCGCCTACCCGTCCGATNNTAGTNTCTTTAGACTGAGCTCGAATACCCTTTACTCGCAGTTTTTTACCTTGAGGCAGAAGTGTAACATAATCGTTCTTTTTTATTTCGCCAGAAAATATTGTGCCTGTAACAACTGTCCCGGCTCCATCTTTCGTAAAACATCGATCAATCGGTAAGCGAAAGTTTTGACTTATTTTCTTTGATCTTTTAACGATATTAGTGCTTAGCAAATAGTCTTTTAACTGTCGAATACCGTCCAAATTTTTATTCGAAACCTGAAAAAATTGACAATCCTTTAAAAAAGATTTTCTGAGAAATTTTTTTATTCTTTCTATGACTATTTCGCAATCAGCGGGCCCTACCAAATCCGTTTTCGTTACTACTACAGCACCGTCAGTAATTCCCAAATTTTCGCATATAATCAAATGCTCTTTTGTTTGTGGCATAACACCATCATCTGCTGCAACAACTAATAAACAAAAATCTATTCCGCATGCCCCCGCTAACATATTAGTAATAAATTTTTCGTGTCCTGGAGCATCGACGAATCCGATCACGTCACCCATCGGTGTAGATAGATAAGCAAAACCAATATTTATGCTTATACCTCTTTTTTTTTCCTCTTCAAGAGAATCTGTATCAACTGAGGTAAGAGATTTTATAAGCTTAGTTTTCCCGTGATCAATATGTCCAGCAGTTCCAACAATCACAAAAACAAACCCCCCTTTCTAGCAGGTATAAAAGGGGGGTTGTTCGTCACGAGTTCACCTTACGGTTGTCTCAGCTAACTCCAAAACAGTTGTACGATAAGGGGTAAAGTTAACCCTGTTCGACACTGCATAGAGTTTTGACGGGGCGTATAAGAATAGGGCAAAAGCCTGCTCATGCACATATGCCTCAAGCTCTCTTGTCAAACTTTCCTGATTGTCAGGACTATTTACGATTTTTTTGCCAATATCCTCAAAACCCTTATTAACAGGCATTGATCTGAATCCACCGTCTTGACCAAAAAACTCTCTATGAACAACTCCGTAAGGATGGTCGGGTGACCAATCGAAATGTTCAACAAGTTTTATGTCCCAACCATCGGACCCTGATGTATCCACTTTTGCAGAAATCCCGACAGCAGATAGATTTTTTGCTATGGAATCGGCAACCGCTTTATGACCTGCTCCCGTTGCAATAACAAAATCTTTAATCCCTGCTTCCTTCAAAACCGCCTGAGCTTTTTTGGGCTCATAAGCATANGGANAAAGTGAACTGTTGTAACCAAAAGAACCACCAGTAATCATCGCGGGCATTATNGTCCCANAGCCNAGATGCCCTTCTTGTAAAACAAGGNTCTTATCAACGGCATGATTTATNGCNTGGCGTAATTCTTTATTTTTCCATTTCGAACCAGACTTATTTTGATTAAAAACACCAACCAAAACAGTTTTTGCTCTGCTTTCGACAACACCGGCTTTGCTGCTCTCACTTACCTTCATTGCTTCAGCTGGAGTAAGTTCTGTGACGATATCGATTTTACCGCCTTTGATTACCTCGTCAATTGCTTCCGCTTTTGAAATGATGTTATCGAACTTAATCCTAACTTTTGGAATTCTTGTAGGATTCCAGTAGTCGTTGTTAGGCTCCATAATCACAGTTGGTGATCTTTTATCCAAAACAGAAACTCCTTCTTTTAATACGAATGGGCCAGTCCCCCACGGACCAGCTTCATCTATGACTCACCAATGCCCTTCGGCATTTTTAGTCTTCGCATCAATAAAAGCTAACTGGTTCCAAAATTTTGTGCTGCCAACGTGCATACCCCTGAATTTCATTATTGCTGAAGCATCAGGCTCTGGAAACGTAAATCGAACAGAATATTTACCCAGAACTTCAAGTTTCGTCTTAGGATGAAAATTTAGAAAAGCACCAGGTGGATGAGGATTCTTCCATCTTTGAACCTCATCAAAGCTTTTTCTAAAAACTTTGGCTGTCAATAGTTCGCCATCATGAAATCTGATATTTGGCCTCAAAACCATTTCAAGCGTAGTTTTATTTTTCCATGTGTAACTTTCAGCAAGATCAAGGATTTCATTTCCCTCACTGTCAACTCTCACAATTTCATCCATCGTATTCCAAGTAATCCACAACCAGTTAACTGGAGAAGGGTCTACTACCGTTACCGTTGGCAAATTCTTCTTGTCAGCATGCACAGAAGTAAATCCCAAAATACCGGCGGATAAAATTAAACAACTGAGAGCTTGCTTCACGCCGTGCTTTTTGAACAAACTTAAAAGCGACATATATCTCTCCTCAAAAAAAATTAAACAAATCTCAACCTGCAGAGACAATAAAAATGTAGCACGCGATTAGTTATCGCACAATATAAATAGGAAAGTTTTATGAAAAAAAGGCAAATTTACATCAACAAGCCTTCTATGAGAGGCGGAGGTTTAATCTAGGGCTGTCGGTAAGTTCTAAAACTTTGTTAAGTTCTTTAATGGAGTCCCTGAGATCACAATAGTCTTGATGGNTTAGACCCGTTTGGCAACTAACATCCTNCTGAATTTTTGATACAGTCTCTTTAAGTTCATTCCCTTTTTGAGTCAAATTTAAGTTAATNGTTCGCTCGTCCTNTGCAGATCTAACCTTCAGCAACAACCCATTGTTTTGCATTCTTTTCAAAACTGGAGACANACTNCCNGAACCCAATTTGAGCTTTTCCGAAAGGTAACTTAGTGTNGTGCCNGGTGTTTCCCAAAGCACCANTANNACTAGATATTGGGTNTANGTTAAGTNATNNTTCNTAAGNCTCTTATTNTATGCCCTCATCACCGAGTTACTCGCACTGTAAAGNGCAAAACAAAGTTGGTNATTTAATAATAAATTATTTTTTTTACCCGTCTCCACACCTATAGTATACAGCACCTTGCAACCTGATAGGGCCACCAATTAATTTCAGTTTTTATGACAAAGTAAATCGTCAAATAACTTTTAGTTTGAATAAATTAAAGATTAACCTCTTGTCTTATAATAACAAACAGAGCTTTCTTCAGATTAATGTATCACTTAAAAAATTAGTTTAGTTCAATAGAAAAATCAAAAAAGTTTTAGTTCCTCACTTTCACGGTGAGCAACAAAAAACCATTTAAGAAAAAAAAATGTCCGGTGCTTACATTTGTGAAGACAATAAAATTTACCTTTGTGTTCTCAAACCAAAGTACAAAAACCCAGATCTTCCGGTAAAACAAAAAATCACAAAACACCACAAAAACTAGAGGTTCGTGTCCGATTGGTTCGTGTCCTTACACCTAGACACGAACCTTTTTCGAGGGGTAAAAGGGGTAGCTAGCTTTTTTGGGCATGCCAGAGTAAGCATGGGTAAGCATTCATGTGCTAAGATATGCTCTCGTACTTGGAGTGTTACATTATGATCGAAAAACGAGGGGTAGATGAAAGAATGGCTTAACTGTGAGGGTTTAGAGCGGATCTCTACAGAAATTGTACAGACTCTGGATTTAAAAAATGGCGGAGGGTGTGTCCGCTAAGCTAATTATACGCCCTTA
>PCAV01000116.1 GCA_002730675.1 Rhodospirillaceae bacterium
ATCACGAGCACTTCCAGACAAAACGTGGGCATGTAATAGCTGTGGCGCGGTTGCTCTAGAATGGTCCGCGACCTGTGGAAATTGCCATGCTTTTGATACCATTATTTGGAAGGAGCCTCCAAGAGTAGAGCAACTCCATACCGTGCTTTTCTCGAAGGGTGAAGAGCTGCAGGCTCAAATTATAGAAAACGAGAAATTAGGATAGTGATCTGGCTGATAGTGCCCGCAATAATAATTTTTTTAGTTAGTTTAAGGCCTGAACGATTTCGTCGCACATCGATTTTGCGTCCGAAAAAAGCATCATTGTATTATCTCGGAAAAACAATTCATTCTCTACACCAGCATAACCCGAGGCCATAGACCTTTTAACAAAAAGTACGGTTTTCGCATTTTCAATATCCAATACAGGCATCCCATAAATTGGACTTGAGGGGTCAGTCTTAGCGGCCGGGTTAGTTACATCGTTCGCACCTATGACAAAGGCGACATCAGCTCGTGTAAAATCTTTATTAATTTCATCTAATTCTAATACTTGTTCATAAGGGACATTTGCTTCAGCTAGGAGAACATTCATATGGCCTGGCATGCGACCAGCAACGGGATGAATAGCGTAGCGAACGTCGACGCCATCGGCTTGCAGTAACTCCCCCATTTCGCGCAAAGCATGCTGTGCTTGTGCTACGGCCATCCCATATCCTGGAACAATTATAACTGAAGACGCGTTTTTCATAATAAAAGCCGCATCTTCTGCGCTTCCAGATTTAATGGCCTTTTCGCGGCTTGTTGTGGTGCCAAAGATTTCTGAGCCGTCATCGAATCCACCCAGTATTACACTAAGGAAAGATCGATTCATACCCTTACACATAATGTAAGATAGGATGGCTCCCGATGAACCTACTAACGCCCCAGTCACTATTAAAAGGCTATTCCCAAGTGTAAAGCCAATGCCACATGCGGCCCATCCGGAATAAGAATTCAACATAGATACCACGACGGGCATATCAGCTCCACCAATTGGCACAATTATCAGAATTCCAATAATCAGCGATAATAAAAATATTCCCCAAAAAGTGCTCTCAATTTGCTCAATGGTCATCCAAGCAACTAAAGCGACTAAAGTAATTCCTAAGATTGCATTAACGAGGTGTTGGCCCGGGAAAGTTAGTGGCGCGCCAGTTATAAGCCCTTGCAGTTTCCCAAATGCGATAATTGAACCTGTAAAGGTTATTGCACCTATAGCTAAACCAATTGATATTCCTATTAAACTACCTGTGCTAATGTCTAAAAAAGTGCCAATTCCGTAGGCCTCAGGCCTAAAAAACGCGGCTGCGGCCACGAAGCAGGCGGCTAATCCAACGAGGCTGTGGAACCCTGCAACTAGTTGAGGTAGGGCCGTCATTTTTATTTTTCGGGCTATGAATGTCCCTATTCCGCCGCCGATAATAATTCCAGCAAGAATAACTTCGTAACTCAATACAGTTGGCAGAGTAAAAGTAGTTCCAACAGCGATAATCATCCCGAGTATCCCGAAAACATTCCCTTGGCGCGCAGTACCAGGCGAACTTAATCCTCGTAGTGCCAATATAAAAAATACGCTGGAAATTAAGTAGAGGATGGCTGAAATATTATCGGTCATTGTCGTTTCCTAAATCAGCGTTTTTTCTTAAACATTGACAACATTCGTTGAGTTACAATGAAGCCGCCAAAAATATTAATAGACGCTAAAACCACTGCGAAAAAACCCATGATTTGAGCAAAGTTGGCTTCAGAGGGGCCGGCGGCTATCAGTGCACCAACTATAATAACTGAAGAAATACCATTTGTTACGCTCATAAGAGGTGAATGCAAAGCGGGAGTGACACGCCAAACGACGTAGTAGCCGACAAAACAGGCTAAAACTAGTACTGTAATACCAAAGATAAGTGGATCGACGCTTCCTGGTTGCACTTTATACCTCTTTACTCAATTCTTTATTTGTTCCTTATATATGCCCCGATACAACGGTGTAAAATTGTATAAATAATACATTTAATACGTTATCGTAGTTTGATTGACTGGGTTAAACCGAGGTTGTAACCGCTTCGTGAACGATCTCGCCATCTTTTGTTATCATCGAACCTACGATGATTTCATCTTGCATATTAATTTCTATCTTATTTTCTGAACTATTAATAAGTGGTGATACAAAATTTAGCAGGTTTTTGGCAAAAAGGGCTGATGCGTCAATTGCTACTCTACTAGCCAGATTTGTGCAGCCAATTATTTGAACCCCGTTTCGGTCGACTAACTTATTGGGTTCAGAAAGCGGGCAATTCCCTCCCTGTTCTACGGCAAGGTCCACAATCACTGAACCAGGCTTCATAGTGTCAACCATCTCTGTTGTTAATAAAACCGGAGCTGGCTTTCCAGGTATTAAAGCAGTGCAGATGATGATATCCTGCTTTGCAACTGTAGCTGCGATTAATTCCGCTTGTTTCTTCTTGTACTCTTCACTCATTTCCCTAGCATAGCCGGCGCTCGTCTCAGCTTGTTTAAATTCCTCATCCTCTACAGCAATGAACTTAGCGCCTAAACTTTCGACGTTTTCTTTTGCTGCTGGTCGAACGTCACTCGCCGACACCACGGCACCAAGTCTGCGAGCGGTTGCAATAGCTTGAAGGCCCGCAACTCCCGCTCCCATTACTAGACATTTAGCAGGTGGTACGGTTCCTGCGGCGGTCATCATCATCGGAAATGCTTTACCGTAGGTTGTACACGCTTCGATAACTGCCTTGTAACCCGCTAAGTTGGATTGGGAAGACAAAACATCCATCGTTTGCGCTCGCGTTATCCGTGGGATTAATTCCAGAGCGAAACAGGTTATATTTTGCTTGGCAATTAAATCAATCAAACCTCTATCCTTATAAGGTTCCATGAGGCTTACCAATATAGATCCAGATTTGAGGAGCTTCACTTCATCGAGCTTTGAGACATCCTTGTCTTTTGGCCCTATTGGTTTGTTAACTTTCAAGACAATATCTGCGTTCTCTAGTACCCTCGATGCGTCGTCAAAGATATTTGCACCAGCTTCTCGATATTCGTCGTCTGTGATTGCTGCTGTGATGCCTGCTCCTTTTTCAATGTTTACTTGAAGCCCCATCGCAATAAATTTCTTGACTGTATCAGGAGTTGCGGCGACCCGCTTCTCGTCTAACCGCCTTTCTTTTATTATTCCAATTTGCATTGAATGTGCCCTCACAAAAAGCCTTTATAAATTGAAAGTTTTCTCTCGTAAGCCGACAAATCAGGATTTTTTTTTGAGAGAACCGACTCTTTTTCAATTGCTCCTGGAGTTTATTAGGCTTTTCGGAGCTTTGACGCAATGATTTTATTCTACAAGCGAGCCTCGTCGTTCAATTTCTAACCTCATTATGTCGTTCCTCAAAAGGTTTTGAATTTGTTCATGAGCTTTCTGGCAGGCAGCGTAGTCGGTATTTAGGGAAAGCTCTGCATGACTATTCTTTTTAATTTGGCAATTTTTGTTGATCTCTGATGCCATGTCATTCCAATTTTTTGTGATGAATGTGGCTTCCTCCGCATAATAGAGGTCTCGCTCGTCTGCGTTTTTAAATGACTTTTTGCGGAGTACAACATGTAGTTTTCTTGGCAAGCCGGATAAAGGTCCCACGCTCGCCTTACTATGATTGATGTTTTGAATAGTGATGTTTTGCCTCAGTGCCAGCCTATCTAGTAAACCAAATGTTCTTATTGGAGTTAAAACAATTACCTTATCCCAATAGTTTTCCTTAGAACACCTAACCTTTATTGGCGGCTTTAGTATTGAGAGGTTTATAAAATGGGGAATGTCTGTGCGTCTAACGGTAGTATTCATCCCATTATATTCACACACCAAGTTCCTTTGATTAGATGTGGTGAAAGTATACTCTGAAAATTTCGTCAAACCGGGGTTGTCAGACACTGGTTGTGCACAACCCGATATAAGTAAACAGAATCCTGTCATTAACTTCGAAATGAAGTTTATGCATTTTCTCATAAACGACCATCCAAAACCCTATAAACGGAATATTATCAATAGAGCTTTAGAAGATCAAAGCCTGTCTTAGAAATTATCTGAAAGTCCTCGGGATTTGGTTGAATTTTTTTATATTTTGCACCATATCAGAAGAAGAGGGTATTGGAGCGGAAGTTGGTGGTTAAATCAGAAAATAGTGGATTAGTGATTTGGTTATCTTTTCTTATAACAATGGTCATATTGATGGTCATTATAGGGGGTATCACGCGAGTAACGGGCTCAGGTTTATCAATGGTAGAGTGGCGACCGCTGGTTGGATGGCTGCCCCCTTTAGATGACCAAGAATGGGAAAGAGTATTTAATTTATACAAAAGATCGCCAGAATTTATATCACTGAATTCTTGGATGGACTTATCGGCTTTTAAAGAAATCTTTTGGTGGGAATATGTTCATAGATTATGGGGCCGCATGATTGGGTTAGTCTTCTTTGTCCCTTTGCTGTTTTTTTTAGTTTCTCGAAAAATCCCAAAACAATTGACCCCAAAAATTTTATTAATAACCATCCTTGGTTTCATGCAGGCTTTTATTGGTTGGTGGATGGTGAAAAGTGGATTGTCTGGAGAACCTTCGGTAAGCCAATATAGACTGGCCACCCATCTTGGAATGGCATTTATTATTTTAGGGGTGTTAGTTTGGACGCTTATGGACTTAGTTGTTGGCGTTGGGCCTTCGACAACAAATACCATTGTGCTCCATGCAAAATTAGTGTGTGGACTGATTTTGACCACAATTTTGGCCGGTGCTTTGGTTGCGGGTCTAAACGCTGGACTTATTTATAACATGTTTCCGTTGATGGGCGGAAAAGTTGTTCCAGAAGATTATTTGGCCATGAAGGTAGTATGGCGAAATATTTTCGAAAATCCTGCGGCGGTGCAGTTTAATCATAGGTTGCTGGGAGTGGTTACCACGGTCGCAATCGCGTGGTTGCTATTTAGGTGTCTGAAGTTGAATACCGCTACTCGTACAAGATCTGCTGCATGTAGCCTCGGAGCCTTAGTTGTTCTGCAGTTCAGTCTTGGAGTTTTAGCTCTTATAAATGGTGTTCCTCACAACCTAGCGGTAGCTCACCAACTTGTGGGTGTTTGTCTCTTTATCAATAGCTTAGTTTTAATAAGACTATTGAGGGCGCCCACGAGTTTAGTTAACGCTATCCATTATTAGTTGCTGAGGAAAGAACAAATAAGCGGAGGTAGTCTTATTCGGAGGCTGCTTGTTCCACCTTTTGGATCCTGCGCTTTAAAGTTCTGGCATCTGGCGCCAATTTGGCATTCTTGGTGTTTTTTAAAAACGAGTCCAGGCCGCCCTTATATTCGATAGTTCTGATCGTAGATGCAGCAACTTTCAAGCTCACCGTTTCACCAAGCGCCTCGCTGATGAACGAAACTTTTTGCAGGTTCGGTATAAACCGTCTTTTATTCTTATTATTAGCATGGCTGACGTTATTACCTGTCATCACACCCTTGCCAGTTATGGAACATCGACGAGCCACGGAACCGTCTCCTTTTTGATAAGTCACTCACTACTCAAAAGAATAGGGACGATATACGCCACTCTTAATTGAACGTCAAGGTAGCTATGATTTTTCGCAGCGTTTTATTTGCTGGTTATCTTAGGCGTGTCATAGCGTAATCGGCAAATGATGACAGCTTATTTTGAAGGAAGTGGATAGCATTAAGGTCAAGATTGCATCCTGATTTTTCTGTAATTTTATGAACTCCAGTTCCAAGAAGTAGTGAACTAAATTTAATAGAATTGGCGCCACGTATATCTGTTTCTAAATTATCTCCAATCATTAGATATCTCGAAGTATCCATTTTGCCGCTTAGCGATTTACAACGCTCAAAAACGGCAGGGTAGGGTTTACCTACATATGAGACCACCCCTCCGATAGATGAATAATAAGCGGCGAGATAACCGGCACATATATGTGTTTTGTTNCCATGCAATACAGTTTTATCGGGATTTGTGCAGAGCATGGGAATATTAAGTGATTTGGCTCTTTGGAGGATTTCAATGTAATGATCGAGCGTTTCTTCGGCTTTGTCAGGGCCAGCGTTGAGAATCCATTTTGATTTATCAAGAGCGGTCTCGATAAGAAAGTTTTCTTCAGGGATGACGTTTGGATAGCGGTTAGGGCCGGTTAGGAAAACTGGCCCATTAAATTGTTTTTTTTTCGACTGGCGCCTGGCAGAAAGTTGCCGTTTCGCTTCTCCGCCGGATGTAACTATCTCATCAAATAGACCGCTATCTATTCCTAGTGCGCTTAACCTCTCGTAGACTACATTTTCTACCTGAGGAGAATTGGATAGAAATATTATGCATTTGCCTTTTTGACGTAGGCTTTGTAACACGTTTTTGACACCTTCAAATAATAGTTGTCCATCATAGATGGTCCCCCATATATCGAAAATAAAAACCTCAAAAAAATCTGAAANTTCGTCTATTGATTGTAACTCTTTAATTGCCATANATCTATTTTTCTACTGCTTTTGGTTCTCCGAATAAGTAGCCCTGACCGAAGTCAATCTTGAGATCTAAAAGTTCAAGAAGCATCTCTTCTGTCTCTATTTTCTCAACAATTAAGTCCATAGCTTGTCGGTCCATGGCACCTTTCAAGGAATTCATGTTAATCAGGGCGCCCTCACCTTTTGCTACTTCGTGCAGAAGGTGAGCATCTATCTTAATGAATTTAAAGCCTTTACTAGATAGAGTCGAAAGATCAAAGTTCAGGTCTTTCAGTTGATCAACTGCCAGTCGAAAGCCTAAACCAGCCAGTCTTTTTAAATTTGTGTGTATTTCAAATGTACTGTCTTCGATAGTATTTTGACTGAATTCAAAAATAAGACTGGAGGCTAATTGTGTGTTATTAGCCATGAAATCTATAAAATCAGTGAAAAACTCAATATCTGTAAGTGTCTTATTTGAAATATTACAGAAGAATAAAATGTTAGGCTGTTCTCGGCGTGTCTGGCGAACGAGCTGTACACATCGGAATAATAAAAGATTGTCCAAAGCTGCTGTGAGACCGGCAGCGTCTGATACAGGAAGATACTGCTCGGGTCTGATAATATTTCCTTCATTGTCAGTAATTCGGGAAAAGCACTCATAAAAAGCAGGAATTCTTTGAGGCAGGCGCACAGTGGGTTGTACATAGAGNTGAACACGGTCTTCTCTAACCGCTCTATCTAGAAAAGCGAGTATCTCCGTATCGTCATAATTCAGAAAAGGTTCACGTGGTCCAGCTTTTTTCGGATCCTTTTGGTTCGCTTTATCGTCATCAGTTTTCATTTCTAGGGGAATATTTTTAGTGGTCTGGGTTTCACCAACCTTTTCTGTAACCTGTTTCATAAGGCCTCGGAGTATTCGTAATTCAGAAGCGACATTTTCAGTCTGCGGTAGTTTGTCAATTCTTTTTTGCAACTCTTTAAGCTGAACTTCAATTTTTAGAACGATCTCTTTCGTATTTTCAAGATCGATAGAAACTTGGCGATTTTTTCTATTGATTTTCCTCAATTGCAGGAGAAAGTTGATAATTATAACTAATGATGTCGATGTAACCGAAATGACAAAGCTGAGTGTGCTGATAGTCTCCTTTATTAAAATTTCGTAAAGTGGTCCGGAGACGAGCGCGACTATAAAGAGTGGTATAATCAGTATTTTCGACACCAGCAACGCTCCTTTCAAATTTATACTTCTTTAGAAGCCCAATAGTCAGCCTCGATACCAACAGCCTCTGAGATATGCTCTATGTTATCATTTTTTAAAGCCTCAGATAATCCTTTGTTAATTTCGGTAAACAGCCTAGGTCCTTTGTAAATAAGCGCGGTGTAAAGCTGGATCAGGCTAGCTCCAGCCTTGACCTTGGTATATGCCGTTTCAGCACTGTCGACGCCGCCAACTCCAATTATTGGGATGCGTTGTTTTGCTGCAAGGAAGGTCTGCGCCAATTTTTGTGTAGAAAGTTCGAAGAGAGGCGCTCCACTTAGGCCGCCTGCTTCGCCTCGCTTAGCATCTAAAAGATTTCCGGGACGACTAAGCGTTGTGTTTGAGATAATAATCCCAGAAATGCCACTTGATACCGCCACGTCAACAATTTCATTGATTTCTTCATTTTTTAGGTCGGGAGCAATTTTAAGAAGTAAGGGTAATGGCCGGTTCGCATCATTGTGGTTCATTGAAGCTGTAATTAACGTGTTTAAAAGTTCCTCCAGTTTCTCTACTTGCTGAAATGAACGAAGCCCGGGGGTGTTTGGAGAAGAGACATTCACAGTGACATAATCAGCTATATTTCGTAAAAGTGTTAAGCATTCAACATAGTCCTCGACAGGCGTTTGAGTATTTTTGTTGATCCCAATGTTTACGCCCAAGACCACAGATTTATCTTTACGTTTGCTTAGGCGCTGTAGTCCATCCATAATGCCTTTGTTATTAAAACCGAGCCTATTGATAACGGCATTATCTGATGACAACCTGAATACACGCGGACGGGGATTACCTATCTGGGGCTTAAGAGTTAGTGTTCCTGCTTCCACGAACCCAGGACCAATTTGAGCTAGTTGGTCAAAAACCTCTCCATCTTTATCGAAGCCCGCTGCTAAGCCTATGGGATTCCGAAATCTTAACTCGAAAATATTCGAAATAGTTTCTGAAAAATCGCTAGCCCTCAGATCTTTTGATGATGCAAAACCTAACTTAAGCATTTTTATAGTAGTAGAATGGGCTATTTCTGCCGGAAGGTATCGAAGTAATCGGAGTGAGATTGTCTCTAAAAGTTTATTCATGCGGCTCGTCTTTGAGTTTGGGTAATAAATGATTGCCAGAATCATCGATTGAGATTGCGGTTAGTCGGGTGACGTATTTCTTAAAAAAAGGGCCGTATAAATGGGGGAAATATTCATTATTTCTAGCTGACTCCCATCTCAAATCATCAACGATTAAATGGGTATCAACTTCAAGTAGAAAAATGTCTTTTTCCCCATTTCGATGCTTCTTGGCACTGATGGCTAGCTGCTTCGCGGTTGAAAAGTGAACAAAACCATCGTTTTTATCTTCAGCAGATGGGATATAAAAGTCCAGTTCTAAAGATGCATCCACATCTTTCTTCCGTGATAGATGATAAATCCATCTATTTTTCATATTTTAATACTCTCAGAAGTTGTAATGGTAAATCAAAAAGAATTACGTGCTCTTCAAAATTTATTCAAAAACTAAATTTACTAGCTAATTTTGTTTCTCGACTTTTTTATTGTAGCTCCAACGGCCTCACAATCAGAAAAAATATCTAATTTTTCGACGTGTATAGCGGCAGAAGTAACTCTCTCATCATCTAATGCGATATCGGCTATTTTATCAGCAAATGTCTCAACTAAAACAACATGGCCTTCTTTTGATAAAGTTTTTATTTTGTCTACTAGAGTTTCATAACATCCGACGTTCTTATAAATGGCCTTGCTAAAACCCTCTGCTGGGTAGTCTAGTTCAAGCTCAACATCAATAGCTACTCGCTGCTTACTATGTCTTTCGTGTTCGTGAACACCAATGAACATGTCAACTAATAAACGCCGGATTTTCACAAGATATATTTTGGACATTCCGATTTTGTTCTCTCAAATTTTGCCGTTAGCTAACATCAAGAGATGGAGAAGATTTTTTATGTTTCACTCTTCACCAAATTCTTAAGATAAAGCGTTCGCAACTTGCAAAGTTTGATGCTGGGAAAAATATGTTTAGAAAAATAAAGGTTCAGGTGATGCAACTAATACCGCTTAGGCTCAGCAAAGAAATCTACTGGCCGCATGAGTTTATTTTCTTGATTAATTAATGCGCCGAGTTTTGCGCTTTCCTGTGTATAGGTAATCCAATCAGGGTCCGCCCACATTGCTGCACGCTTGGCTTCGCGGTCCCCCGCGTTTTCGTACCCCCATATATGAACGTATTGGTTAACATTCCCAGTTTCTGTGACGAGGTATGCAATTGGCTGTCCAAGGTGCTTTGTTTGCGGCGCCTTTCCAAATTGTTCATAGACTTCTAAATGTTTTTTTATTGTTCCTGGTTTGCATGTGTACGTACGCACATCTAGTAACATTGTTGGCTCCATCTTCAAAAGTTATCAAAAGTTTCTCGGTTTATTCAGTCATGATTTTTATTACCATATCATTGCATGGCCTCGTAGTTAATCGAATCATGTCGGTTAAGTTTTTTATACGCGGTGGGCATTGGGTATTTTAGTCCGGTAGCGCAATTATATAAGATAGCAGTTTCACTCTTTTTAACCAATCCATCCCTTAGTGCGAGCTCGTAGGCTGCAAGCGTAGCAGCACCTTCTGGACAGAGTAGAACGCCATCGCGTTTGGCCGCATCATCCCGAATGTCAAAAATATCTTCTTCCGAGACAGAAACGGCAAAACCGCCAGATTCTCTCACTGCCCGGAGTATTAAAAAATCACCCACAGCAACGGGCACCCTTATTCCAGCGGCAGCGGTAGTGGCGTTCTCCCATACTGGCGCATGTTCTTCGCCTTCTTGGAATGCTTTCACAATTGGCGCGCAGCCATCTGCCTGAACGGCAATCATTCTAGGTCGTTTTTTGCCTATCCAGCCAATAGCCTCTAGTTCCGCGAAAGCCTTCCACATTCCTATCAGTCCTGTTCCACCTCCTGTTGGATAAAAAATCACATCTGGAAGTTCCCAGTTGAACTGCTCAGCCAATTCCAAACCCATTGTTTTTTTACCCTCAATCCGGTACGGCTCTTTAAGCGTTGATACGTCGAACCAGCCAACTATTTCTTTCCCCTCACCAACAATCTTTCCGCAATCATTTATCAACCCATTTACGCGGTACACGGATGCACCTTGCAACTCTATTTCGGAAATATTAATTTCGGGTGTGTCATCAGGACAGAATATCGTTGTTCTCAGACCGGCAAAGCTAGCGTATGCAGCCATTGCTGCACCCGCATTTCCATTGGTTGGCATAGCTAGGTGATTGAGTCCTAGTTCTTTGGCCATCGAAACAGCAAGTGCGAGACCCCTTGCTTTAAAAGATCCTGTGGGCAAGCGCCCTTCATCTTTAACCAAAAGATTTTCCGTTGGCACCCCTAGGCGTTTAGATGTTTCGGGCAGCAACATAAGCGGGGTCGTTACTTCTCCAAGGCTTATCACATTTTTGGTTTCTTTAACTGGAAGAAACTCTCTATATCTCCAGAAACCGCCTTTTCTGCGTGCTAGTTCATCTTTTGTTATGCTTTTACTTAATTCTTTCAGGTTGTATCGAACTAATAGTGGTCGACCTGCTTTAGAAAGGCCCTGCACTTTAGCTGCCTCATAAATTTCACCCGTTAGTGAGCACTCCATGTGAGTAACAAAGTTGGGGTATTCTTTAATTTTTGTATTCGACAAAGCTAAATTCCTCTACGAATATTAGGTTAATAGCATTAGATAAATTTGCCTTTTAAGGATCTGGGTTTATTGAACCTATATTTTTACGACTTGATTACACTTTATTAGATATTTTTATAAAAAATTGTGTGACGATGTTATAGATCATTACATCGCATATACATTTTTACAAATGATGAATTTAGATTCTACAGTCGGCAGTTTATTGTGAGTGGTCAACTTAAAGGTATTTTAAAGCAACATCATATTTGATAGCGGGGAAGTCTACATGATCTATGAATTTCGAACCTACACCACTGGCCCGGGTCAAGCGCCATTGTTAGCTAAATATTCAGCTGAAATAGGACGGCCGATTAGGGGAGACGATCACGGAAAACTCGAGGGCTATTGGTTGACGGAGATAGGACCTCTAAACCAGGTAATGCACCTTTGGTCCTACGATGATATGAATCATCGTAGCGAAGTAAAAGCAAAGTTAGCTGCAAACGAAGCATGGAAAAACGAGTATCTTACGAAAACCGGTCCCCTTATTATCAGGCAAGATAACAGACTAATGACTGCCACAAAGCCACTCGTCGCCCCAGATAGTGAAGGGAATGTATACGAATATAGGTATTATCGGTGCAAGGTAGGTAAGACAAAAGTATTTGCCGATGCTATAACCAAGGCTATGAGCGTGAGGGAACGACATTCTAAAAATGTTTGCATTTGGATCACAGACACCGGGCAACCTAATGAGGTTTCGCATCTGTGGGCATATAAGGACTTGAATCATCGCGCTGAGGCGAGAGCTGCTGCTGCTGCCGATCCGGACTGGCGAGAATTTTTGAAAGATGGACCGGACAGGCTCGACGAAATGCACGCTTCGATACTTCTGCCCTTTACCCATTCTCCGTTGAAGTAAGGATAGAAAGTAAATTTTGGATGATTTGTCTAGCTGTAAAACATGCACGGGTCTTAAGATTGGGGCTTATAGAACATTTTACAAATATTCGCACACGGAGTTAACCGATCAAGCAAAGCAAGCTATCTGAGGCCTAGACGCCGAATGAGATCTTCCGGTTTGTGACCAGACTCCCTCAAGTCTTTCAGCGAGGCCGACTTATTTCGTTTCGCCAACCTCACGCCATTTTCATCGGTAATCATTTTATGATGATAATAGTCCGGGGTTGGCAATTCTAGAAGGCTTTGGAGTAATCTATGAATGTGAGTAACTTGAAATAGATCATCTCCTCTTGTGACCCGCGTAATCCCTTGGATCGCATCATCTATAGTGACCGACAAGTGATAACTTGTCGCAATGTCTTTTCTGGCTAGTACTATATCTCCGAATATCTCGGGTT
Source organism: Rhodospirillaceae bacterium (assembly GCA_002730675.1). Taxonomy (GTDB): domain Bacteria; phylum Pseudomonadota; class Alphaproteobacteria; order Thalassobaculales; family Thalassobaculaceae. Next base: position 12,814 of record PCAV01000116.1, read on the forward strand.
CTGCCGTTTGCTCACCACGCTTGGTGTCAAACCATCTTAATTTTCCAGCTAAACTTGAAGCTGCTTCCATACGCAGCCGAATCGCGTGAGGTGCGCCTTCCTCTAAGCGTCTTTCATTTTCTCTCTTTGAGATGTAACGCAACGTGTTCCTAGGGGATTTCTGATTTATTTTAGCGGCGTCGTTTCCATGGGGAGCGGACATAGCCTCCGCTAACTCTTTGCGTGTCAATGTGCAGCGATAAAGAAGACCAAGATTGTAGAGTTTTTCCAATCCCTTTGCATAATCAGCCATATGGTTTGACTGTTTTCGAATAGGTTCAGGCCATTCGA
>PCAV01000117.1 GCA_002730675.1 Rhodospirillaceae bacterium
TCTCTGGGTACCATTACGTTGTATTATTCCCATTATCCCAGCAAATAAATATGGCCAGACTGTCTCATTTCCATATGTTACAGCTTCTGTCTTGAATTCATCCGCTACTTTATCTAGAGCTTAGTCTCAGTTAATCTCAACAAATTTACCATTACCCTTTGCTCCTGCGCGTAAAAGTGGATGCAGTAGCCACTTTGGGTGAAGTATGCGCTCGGAATATCGAGCAACTTTTGCACAAATCACGCCAGCATTATAACTATCTGATTTAGCACTCGTAATACGACTAATTGTTCTTTTTCCAAGCGTTCAATTTTTAATGTACAAATTCTTAAACATTCATGCGGACACACGGACGAGAGATCAGTCATCTTTTCACTGCTTTTATTCAAAAGTCTCACTGCTTTTATTCAAAAGTCGAGAGCAAACTCTTCAAAAATGCTTTCAGACCCTTTTCAAAAAAAACACTTCTTTATATCTTGACTTAGATGATTAACCTTACATTATTGTTTGTTTTTCTCGAACTTGAGCTGAGACTTTTAAAGAACTTTTCATTGAAAGATTAGGTCTTTCTTATATTAAGCCTTTGCGTATTTTAGAATGTACCCTTTATACACACCCAAAAACGGAGTTTACTGTGCCAGAAAAAGTTGATTGTGTAGTAATTGGAGCAGGGGTGGTAGGCCTAGCATGCGCTAGAGAACTCGCAATGGCAGGACGGGAAGTTATTATTTTGGAACAAGCTGATGCTATAGGAACCGAGACAAGTTCCAGGCATTCCGAAGTAATCCACGCAGGTATTTACTATGAACCTGGCAGTCTAAAGGCAAAATTCTGCGTTGAAGGTAAATTGAAAATGTACGCGTATTTAAGGGAAAGAGGTATACCCTTCAATCAGCTAGGAAAACTAATTGTTGCAACCTCAGAGGAACAAATTTCCAGTTTATATCAAATACAAGAGAGAGCCGAGAAGAATGGTGTAAACGACCTCGAATTTTTGTCTCACAATGAAGCGATAGCAAGAGAACCTGAACTTAATTGTGTTGCTGCACTATGGTCACCATCTACCGGGGTAGCAGATAGCCATTCCTATATGCTCGCTCTCCAAGGCGATGCGGAAAACTGTGGCGGAATGATAGCCTTTTTCTCTCCAGTTACAAGTGGTGAAGTTAGTGAAAAAAGCATCATTCTAAATGTTGGCGGCGAGTCTCCGATGCAGTTAGAAGCATCGACTGTGATCAACGCAGCGGGATTGCATTCTCAAAAACTAAATCATCAACTCAATAAGTTCCCAAAAAATAAAATACCTCCGCACCATTATTGTAAGGGTAATTATTATTCGCTTTCTGGCTGTAAAGCGCCATTTTCTAGTCTTATTTACCCAGCCCCCGAACAAGCTGGTCTCGGCGTGCATCTTACATTAGACCTAGCTGGGCAGGCTCGTTTCGGCCCTGATGTAGAGTGGGTTGATGAAATAAACTATGACGTTGATCCTCAAAGATCCGATAGCTTCTACGAAGCCGTTCGAAAATATTGGCCTGACCTTCCCGATAACTCTCTGCAACCAGGCTACTCCGGCATCAGGCCTAAAATTCAGGCCCCTGGCGAACCCGCAACAGACTATTTCATACAGGGTCCCAAGGACCATGGTGTTCCAGGATTAATTAACCTTCACGCGATAGAATCTCCAGGAATGACTAGTTCACTGGCTATAGCCGCACACGTCAAGCAGATCTTAAATTAGAGCACCAGTTAGGAAAAAAGTGGAAAACGGTACAATCGATTATTTTATGTCGCCATCCAGCCCTTGGACATATTTAGGCAGTAAACTTTTTACCAAACTTGCTGGAGAAAATAAAAGGCTTGTAAATGTCTATCCAGTAAACTTTGGAAAAATTTTTCCCATTTCTGGAGGCTTACCGTTACCAAAGCGAGCTCCCCAACGACAGGCTTACAGGTTATTAGAATTACACCGCTGGAAAAGCCGGCGCAAATCCACAATGAAGGTAGAACCAAATAACTTTCCATCTACGGCTGCTTTACCGTCACAGGCGATTATTGCAGCTAGAGAATTAGGTCACGATGCTCTTAAATTTTCGAACTCGATTTTAGCTGCACTATGGGAAGAAGATTTGAACATCGACGACCCCGATATAATCGGGCTGCTTTGTGAAAGATCTAATTTAAATCAACAAGCCATATTAGAGTATGCATATTCAAACGAAGCAGAAGAAAAGTACGAAAGTTATACAAATTTCGCCATTAAAAAAGGCGTTTTTGGCGCACCGAGTTATATCGTTGATGGCGAACTCTTCTGGGGTCAAGACCGACTCGACTTTGTGTCCGAGAAATTAAAATAAAAAGTGTTCGAAGCCCATTAAACTTTTTTTGAAAGTTTTACCAAATCACTATCCGCCAATTCGAAGTTTAAAGCAGCGTATTGTCTTCCGCCAATAGCTCTATAAAAATGTAGTGCCGACTCGTTTTTTGGCTGACACTGCCAGGTGATCCAAGTACCGTCGTTTCTAATACAATAGGACGAAAGAGTAGCAAATAATTTTTTACCGATTCCCATTCTTCGAAACGAATTATCGACAAAAAGATCCAATATATTTAGCCCTGGAGTACCTATTCCGATATGAAATGATTCGCAAAATATTAAATAAGCAACTACTTTCTCACCAGCTTCAGCTACTAAAGTCTTAAATTGTTGTCTCCTTCCAAAACCATATTTTTGATAATCCCCTATTGTAAATTTTGGATCCGCGACACCCTCATGAGCCGATAACGCTGCCGCCATATCACATACCGCCCGCGCGTCAGATTTTTTTCCATTCCTTATTTTTAAGCGCAACATAACAAATCCCATAGACAAAGACGTATTTATTCGCCTTCAATACTAGCTTTTAGTGTTTTTTAAACCACATAATAATGTATACCTGAGTTGAGGTAACGTGGAATGATACATAAAAAAAGTAGTGGTTCGATGCCACCTGTAAAGCGTAATAAAGCCGATCCTAGTCGGACTTCTTCGCAGGACCAGATTAATGATTTTCTAAACGAGGGCCAAATATCGTCTTCCAACGAGATAGCAGCATTTTTAGGTAAAGTGAAAACTATGCATAGCGCTGGTCGTGAAAATAGAGTTGGCCGGCTAATGTTTGCAATGGACGCAACTGCCAGCAGAGAACCGAGCTGGGACCAAGCTTGCCATTTGCAGTCGGAGATGTTTCTTGAAGCATTAACTATTGGAAAATTAGAAGTGCAGCTAGCATATTTCCGTGGATATGGTGAATTTAAAGTAACAAAGTGGCTATCTAATTCCAAAAGTTTACTTAATTCAATGCTTCAAGTGCGATGTTTAGGTGGACAGACCCAAATCGAAAAAGTTTTAAAACAGGCTGTGAAAGAAACGCAGCAAAGGAAAGTCCAAGCCGTTGTTCTAATCGGGGACGCCTTTGAAGAAGATATAGATAGAGTAAGTCATGCTGCAGGTGAACTCGGAATACTTGGCGTACCAGTATTTTGTTTCCATGAGGGACATGATCCACTTGCAAAAATAGGATTTAGTCAAATAGCGAAATTAACCAATGGTGTCTACTGTTCGTTCAATTCAAATAGCGCCAACCAACTGAGAGAGTTACTAAAGGCTGTAGCAATCTTTGCAGTCGGTGGTTTAAAAGAATTACAAACTTACTCGAAAGTAAGAAAGGGCGAAGCACTAAANATTTCAAATCANATCAAACAATAATTAGGCTATGTTAAATTTTTTATTAATTTTTTTAGGAATAGCAATTTTTTGCTTCGTCTTGCTGCGATTGTTTTTAAATTCATCCCCAGCGAGAATAAGAAAATTATTAACTTGGGCTACTGGTTTTATACTACTCGCAGTAGCTGTGTTCTTTTTGTATCGAACAAATGGTTCGTTTTTATGGACCCTACTTTTTGTACTTCTTCCCATTTTTATGCGCCTGAAAGGACTTGCGCAACAAATTCGTAACTTTACGAAAACAGCACGCGGTCCAAGCGAAGGGCAAAGCTCATCTGTTCAAACGGCGTTTTTAGAGATGAGCTTGGATCACGACAGTGGCAGGATGACGGGAACCATTAAAAAAGGTCNTTTTGCTGGCAAACGGCTTGAAGAACTCAACTTGGAACAGCTANTGCAGTTGTTGAACGAAGCTGAANACGANCCTAAAACGGTGGCANTACTAGAAAACTTTTTAGAAGTCAATTATGGAGCGGAATGGGACAACCAAAAAGATACAAATCAAAGTAATCTTCATTCATCGGAAATGAGCATCGACCAAGCTTTAGAAATTCTAGGCCTCGCTGAAAATCCTAGTAAAAGCCAAATAATCGAAGCTCATCGGAGGCTCATAGTAGCTAATCATCCTGACCGTGGCGGATCAACTTTTCTTGCCTCTCAGATAAATAAAGCGAAGGAAGTCCTTTTACAAACTGTCTGATCGTTGTATTAGCTTGTANAATCTGATTCTATAGAACAATTATTTAATTAGCCTATGCTTTGTAACGATTAACTATTTTGTTTGGAACTTAGTTCGTCAGCTGGTTAGGAGGTTTAATGCCTAATACTGTTCGAAAGGCGATCTTTCCCGTGGGTGGGCTTGGGACTAGATTTCTGCCCGCCACAAAATCGATGCCCAAAGAGATGCTGCCTGTGGTCGACAAACCGCTTATACAATACGCGGTAGAAGAGGCCGCTAATGCCGGTATAGAAGAATTTATTTTTGTAACTGGGCGAGGGAAAAGTGCAATTGAGGACCACTTTGACCATGCATACGAACTACAAGCAATGCTGGAAACCCGCGGCAAAAATTCATCATTGAAACTCGTTAAGGCAAGTATACCAAACCCCGGGCAAATTGCTTACATAAGGCAACAAGAGCCGTTAGGACTTGGCCATGCGGTATGGTGCGCGCGTAATTTTGTAGGCTCAGAACCTGTAGCCATATTGCTTGCCGATGACTTAATTCACGTGGAGCCAGGTTGTTTAAAACAAATGATNGATATTTATAAAATAGTGGGTGGCAATATGCTNGCTCTCACTGAAGTNTCTTCAGAAGAAGTGTCTTCCTATGGAATAATAGAACCAGAAGAAGGGAAAGACGACATTTTAGTCAAAGTGAAGGGGCTAGTTGAAAAACCCAAAATATCTGATGCGCCGTCAAACTTAGCGATTATTGGACGCTATATATTGCAGCCCNAAATTTTTGAAACATTAAATAATTTCGAATTAGGTGCCGGGGGTGAAATTCAATTAACCGACGCCATAGCAAAACAAATTGGCGACGAGCCACTACACGGTTTTCGTTTTGAAGGACAGCGCTTTGACTGTGGTAGTCAAGTTGGATTCTTGGAGGCAAACATTTCGCTAGCGTTGGATAGACCGGACTTGAAAATATCAATTTTAAATTTTTTAAAAAAAATTAGCAGGACTTAGTCATGCAAATTGCTATGATTGGGACAGGTTATGTTGGATTAGTCACGGGGGCATGCTTTTCCGAATTTGGAGCTGTAGTGACTTGCGTAGACTCAGATAAAGTTAAAATCGAAAGGTTAAATAATGGTGAAATACCCATATTTGAACCGGGCCTCGAAGCTCTTGTCCACAGCAATGTTAAAGCAGGCCGCCTATTTTTTAGTTGCGACCTAAGAACCGCCGTTGCGCATTCAGATGCTGTGTTCATTGCTGTTGGCACCCCAAGTAGAAGAGGTGATGGCCACGCCGACTTAACTTACGTTTTTAGCGCAGCGGAAGAGATAGCTGAGGCCCTAGATGGGTATACACTTGTCGTAACTAAATCTACAGTTCCAGTTGGCACTGGACGACAAGTTGAAACGACCATGAGAAAACTTCGTCCGGATGCAGAGTTTGATGTCAGTTCAAACCCAGAGTTCTTGAGAGAGGGGGCGGCTATAAACGACTTCATGCGCCCAGACAGAGTAGTTATTGGGGTAAATAGCGAGCGTGCAAAAGAGGTCATGCGCGAATTATATCGCCCACTCTTTCTAAGAGAAACACCAATTGTATTCACTGATATGGAGACAAGCGAACTTATTAAATATGCAGCCAATACATTTTTAGCCACAAAAATCACATTCATAAACGAAATGGCTGATCTCTGTGAAAATGTCGGGGCAGATGTTCATGATGTTGCCAAGGGAATAGGGCTTGACGGTCGCATTGGATCAAAGTTTTTACACCCTGGCCCCGGCTATGGTGGTTCATGTTTCCCAAAGGACACAATAGCACTTGTTAAGACCGCGCAAGAAGTAAATTCGCCTCTAAGAATTGTAGAGACAGTTATAGACATTAACTCTAAACGAAAAAAATTGATGGCCGAGAAAATCTTAAGAGCTTGCGGTAATAATATCAAAAATAAGACAATAGCGATACTTGGCGTCACCTTTAAGCCGAATACAGATGATATTAGAGATGCCCCCAGTCTTGAAATTATCCCTGCACTCCAAAGCCTGGGAGCCAACATTAAAGCGTATGACCCAGAAGGTATGAACGAAGGCAAACAAATTCTCAATGACGTGGAATGGTGCGATAATGCCTATCAAGCAATGGAGGGGGCCAACGGACTTGCGATTTTAACAGAATGGAATGAATTTAGAGGTCTTGACTTCGCACGTATGAAACGAGCACTTATTCAACCGACAATAATCGATCTTCGAAATATCTACGATCCGATAAAAATGAAGCAATTAGGGTTCAATTATACATCAGTGGGCAGGCAACAATCTAACTAAGAAAAGATATCATGAATAACTTTCATAAATTCGACCCCTCTGTGCTTCGCGAGTACGATATTAGAGGGATTATTAATGATACACTTACCGCAAAGGACGCACATGCTATAGGTGCCATTTTTGGTTCCGCCATAAACAAAAATAACGGGCGAAGTGTCGTTGTTGGCCGTGATGGACGACACAGCTCATTAGAAATAGAAAAAAAATTAGTTGAGGGGCTCATATCCCAAGGACTTAAAGTATTTCAAATTGGATTATGCCCCACGCCGCAGTTGTATTTTGGAGTCCATCACCTAGGGGCTGATGGCGGAATTATGATT
>PCAV01000118.1 GCA_002730675.1 Rhodospirillaceae bacterium
AAGATACTGTAATGCGTCTGGACGCATAGAAATCCCAGCCTCAGCCACAACCGTTAAAGCGAGTGATTTTAGATCACCTTTTTGATCAGCGTAACATGGAAGAGCACCCAAGCGCTTATTGTCTTCAAAGAGCTTTCTAAGCTTGGAGCGGGGGCTGAGTGTGCCTGAAAGGATTAAAAATTTGGCTTCTATGGACTCAAGACGACTGATTTCCTCAAGATTTGAGGTGAGCGCATCGGTGCACTCGCGTATTATTATAAGTTTATTCCCGCCGGTCATAGGTAGGGACCTGGCGGCATCAGATAAAAGAGCTGGATCCTCTTTAATTTCATTGACGCTTAGCTCTTCTACCTGAAATGGATCTCTAAGATCGTCTACATGTGATTTCCCTATTTTCTGGCTAACNTCACTNACGTGGCCAGCGTCAGGCCCATAAANTAGAATNCCATTTAANTCAGGTGGAAAGANTTTGCTCAGTTTATCCAGATNTTTTATCGAAAGTTTCACAAAATACTCATTTATAGTTCTTTAAAAAAAACAGTGCTAGCCGTTCTCTAACTGAGTCGCTGATAATACGAGCAGTACGCCTGCGTGCATCTTTTTGTGCGCTAAGATTAGCATATTCGGAACTGACTATATTAAATACGGTGGTGGAGGTGACAGTTCCACTATCTAATACGTTTTTCGTTTCAATGTTTATAAGTTGATATTTCGCGTCCATTTTTACTTTTGCAAAAGTTGATGTGGAATCTCGCAAAATCGCCATGTCAGACCGAGTTTCTTTCAAAGAAATAGTAAGTTTGTAAGTTGGACTAGATGGCACACCCAACGGCGTTAGTTTATCTTGTAGCAAGTTCCGAAGAATTTGGCCGGTTCGATTTTCTATAGGATTAATTTGTATGCGCGAGAGTTGATTGAGAACGTGACTAGAGTTATCGCTTCCATGAGAATAAAGAGGCTGGAACCCGCAGCCTGTTGCCATTATTAAATTCAAGAAAACTGCTAGTCGTATTATCTTAAATGACAAAGTTGATAATTTTATTTGGTACAACGATTACCTTCCGCACTTCTTTTTCCTCGATTGCTTTTTTGATATTGGGTAGATCGCGAGCCAANGCTTTTACTTCCTCTTCAGTGGCATCACGCTGAATTTGAATACTNCCTCGAAGCTTACCATTAATCTGGATTGCTATAGAAATAGTTGCATCAATTACTAAGCTCTTATCGAACTGAGGCCAGGGCCGCGCTCCTAAGGTGTCAGTTTTTCCTAAAGATTGCCAAATTTCTTCGGCTATGTGCGGTGTCATGGGNTCAATNAGACGCAGAAGTACTTCATATCCAAAGAGTTTAACTTTCGCGTCATNACTATTTTCTGGTTNAAAATCATTTAAATGGTTACTNANTTCTCGAATATTTGCCACTGCGCTATTATATCGCCACCGCTCTATGTTCTCCGTCACTGCTTTTATAGTCTTGTGAATTAACCGCTGGAGTTCGTCACCTTCTTTTGCAGTTGATATCTCACTAGTTTTTGGAAAAGGGCGTTCATTGAACTCGAGGATACTTCTCCAAAGTCTATTTAAGTAACGCCAGGCGCCATCAACGCCAGCCTCTGTCCATTCTAAATCTCGTTCTGGTGGCGAATCAGAGAGCATAAAGAGGCGGGCTGTGTCAGCGCCGTAACTTTCTATTATCGCCTCTGGGTCCACGACATTACGTTTCGACTTGCTCATTTTTTCTACTCGTCCAAGCACAACGTTTTCGTTTGTCTTAGAATTAACGAAATCGCCAAGTTCGTTTTTCGTTACCTGGTTTGGAAAAAGCCAGCCAGTCGAGTCTTTGTAAGTTTCGTGACAAACCATACCTTGCGTCATGAGGCCATCGAATGGCTCGTCTATGTTTAAATAGCCGCATTTACGAAGTGCGCGAGTGAAAAAACGGGAGTATAGCAAATGCAAAACGGCGTGCTCCACACCGCCAATATATTGGTCTACTGGCAACCAATACTGAGCAGACTTTTGGTCAAAAGCAACTTCCCCTCTCGCATCGCAAAACCGATTAAAGTACCATGACGATTCAAAGAACGTGTCAAAAGTGTCGGTCTCTCGAAGAGCGTCACGCTTACATGATGGACACTTAGTAAATTTCCAAGAGGGATGATTTTCTAAAGGATTACCAACCTTTTCAAAATCCACGTTTTCCGGTAGTAAAACTGGTAAGTCTTCATCGGGAACAGGAACAATGCCGCAGTCTTCACAATGTATAATTGGTATCGGACACCCCCAGTATCTTTGCCTTGAAACACCCCAATCCCTTAGACGATACGTTGTTTTTTTATTGCCGGCTCCTTTGGCCTCCAAAGCGTCAATAACGGCCTTTTTCGCTTCGTCAATTTCTAGACCGTTGAGGAAACCAGAATTAATTATGGACCCGGTTCCAGCGTAAGCTACTTTGTTTATTGTAAATCCCTCGGCGCTCTCGTTTTTTGGCAACACAACAGGGAGCACGGGAAGTTCATAAGTTAGTGCGAAATCTAAATCACGTTGATCATGCGCTGGGCAGCCAAAAATAGCCCCAGTTCCATAGTCCATCAGCACAAAGTTTGCCACGTAAATTGGCAGTTCATGGCCATCTAAAAAGGGATGAGCGACTTTTAATCCTGTGTCATAGCCTCGTTTCTCTGCCGTTTCAATGTCAGCCTCACTTGTGCTGAGCTTGTTGCACTCTGATATGAAGTCCTGAAGTTTGGCATCGGTTTCTCCAAGGCTTGAAGCTATAGGGTGGTTTGCCGCTATAGCACAGAACGAGGCACCAAATATTGTGTCAGGTCTGGTTGTAAATACTTCAAGGCGGTTGTCANGTCCGATGATGTTAAAAAAGATTGTTGCCCCTTCGGAACGTCCTATCCAATTGTGTTGCATTAGTTTGACCTTGTCCGGCCANCGCTCAAGAGTTTCGATTGATTTGAGTAAATCGTCACTGTAGTCAGTAATTTTTAAAAACCACTGTGATAAAAGACGCTTCTCGACAGGTGCCCCCGAACGCCATCCTTTACCGTCTATGACCTGTTCGTTGGCAAGAACTGTATTTTCTACAGGGTCCCAGTTCACCCAACTTTCTTTTCGGTAAGCAAGATTATTTTTAACAAAATCGAGGAACATCTTCTGTTCATGCTTATAGTATTCTGGATCGCACGTTGATAGTTCTCTGTCCCAGTCATATGAGAGACCCATGGCTTTAAGCTGATCGCGCATGGTGCTTATATTTTCATGTGTCCACTTTGCCGGATGTATACTTCTCTCAAAGGCGGCATTCTCTGCAGGCAGTCCAAAGGCGTCCCATCCCATAGGGTGCATGACGTTAAAGCCACATGCCTTTTTGTATCTGGCAAGTAAATCACCGAGAGTGTAGTTCCGAACATGGCCCATGTGTATCCGGCCTGATGGATAAGGGAACATCTCCAAAACGTAGTATTTTGGAAGGTCACTGTTCTCGAATACTTGAAAGGTCTTGGCTTCAGCCCACTTCTGCTGCCACTTCTGCTCGGTTTCTCGAAAATTATAGCGCCTCATTGATGAAACTTATCCTTAATTGGCTTCTTTTACTATTGTTTGAGATGTTTAAATCTCTAGCGTTGAGGTAAAGAGTTAATCTTAAGTTCTCGGGCTCGTGTTAGGATAGAGTCTTCGACGTCTCTGTCGAGTTCTCCATCGCGTGCGGCGTCAACCCAAGATCCGTCTGTACCCTTCACTTGTTTAAATACGGTTGCCCGTACTCCATCTGAACGGAGGGTCTTTCCCAGGATAAAAACATTTAACTTAAAGCGTTCGTTTTGAGATTCTGGCGGTCCATACCAGTCAGTTATTATGACGCCGCCGAATGGATCGGCCGAAAGAAGGGGCATGAATGCTATAGTGTCTAAAGATGCACGCCAAAGAAAACTATTTACGCCAATCCCCCCGCTTCCTGAACCGCTTGCTTTTGAGCCTCCGCTTTCAAATAATGTGAAACCATCTTTGCCAAAAAATTTCTCTGGCTCTTCATAACCGTACTGATCGCCGGCACCTACTTTAACAGGGTATTTGTATTCAATGTCGGCCCCTTCACATGCAAATAAAATCGGCGCTATTAGTAATGACCAAAAAAAGCGTTTCATCTCACAAACTCTCGTAAAAATTTTTAAGACCAGCTATTTGTCCCTTTTAGCCTGTGCGGCTGAAAGAAACAAATGAATTAGCAGGCAAAAATATAAAAGGTTACCGATTTGCAACGCGTGCCACAGCTACTTTTGACTTTTGCTCTGCAGAACTCGTTGTTATTTAAGAAAAACTGTGACATTTATGTAACAACGCGGTTTTTTTGCATCATTTGCGGTGAACAACGTTTGACCAAAAGGCTTAAAATCAATAAATACTGAGGAAATCTAGAGGTAGCAACAGCTGTAAACGCGTTATGGCTATTGTCTCTATTAATGAACTACCACAACGTGGTATTAAAGGAGAAGAGAATATGAAGAAAATTCTTCTAGGATCGACGGCACTAGTTGCTGCTGGTATGATCGCTTCCGCTCCCGCAAGCGCAAAAATGAAGTTGAGCGTTGGCGGATACATGGAGCAGTGGGTTGGTTATGTTAGCCAAGACGATGTTGGCGACGCCGACTACAGCGGCGTAGATGTAAAATCAGACTCTGAAGTTCACTTCAAGGGAATGACAAAGCTCGACAACGGCATGTCCGTTGGCGTTAACATGCAGCTCGAAGGTAACGGCGGTGGTGACACCATCGACGAATCATACCTGATTCTCAAAGGTGGTTTCGGCGAAATCAACATAGGTTCTGAAAACTCTGCAATGTATAAAATGCATTACAGCGCGAAAGACATGGGCATTGGTTTCAACTCTGGTGACCAGAGCATTTGGGTAAACACAGGCGGTTCTATCAGCCAGTCAGGTCATTATCGGCAGCCAATGGGATCAACCAATGTTGAGCCAAACGGCATGAACGACTCTGAAAAAGTCACATACTATACACCACGTGTAAACGGCTTCCAGTTGGGCGTATCTTATGCTCCATGGGCCGGTGAAGATAGTGGCAGCCAGTTCGATCGTAACGCTAATAAGTCTGACTACGTAACTGTTGGTGCTAACTTCAAGCAGAAAATGGGCGGTATGTCTGTTGGCGTGTCAGCTGGTTACGGTACCGTAACAGATGCTGAGGCAGGTGCAGGCGCTGACTCTGAGCCACAAGCAACATCTGTTGGCTTAAGATTAGGTATGGGTGCTTTCGGTATCAATATTGCGACAGCAAACTTTGAAGATACTGGCGCTGCAGACGGCACAGCTGTTCAAGGTAGCATCACATATTCATCAGGTCCTATGGGCGTAAGTATAGGTTATCACCATGGTGAGCGTGAAGGCGGAGCAGCAAAGGCAGGCCAAGCTGAAGCAGATGTTTTCCATCTGTCTGCTAAATACTCATTAGGTAGTGGTGTAACATGGGCTAGCACGCTAGGTCATGCAACCTACTCAACCGATGACGCAACAGTAACTGACGATGAACATTCAGGTACATATCTTGTAACCGGTTTGAAAGTCGGCTTCTAATAGTTGCAAAAAAACATGAGGGGTCGCCCTTGGGCGGCCCTTTTTTTTATGTAAATCTGGGGTCACAAAAGCACTGGTTAAAAAGAGGTGGAAAAAATTTTTCTCTAGTTAATTTTTAAATAAAGAATTTTTAAACACGTCTTAAATCTCGGGCTCTTAACTAATTCTACTATGTTCAGGAAACGGAGACCGCTGTGAGTGGTGGCATAATATGGTTGGCATCTTATCCAAAGTCGGGGAATACATGGCTTCGAATTTTTCTGGAAAACCTTTTTCGTAACACACAGTTGCCGGCGGATATTAATAATTTGAAAGTGGTTCGATTTTCGGATAATTCATATTCCTTATATGAGATGGTTTGTGGAAAATCACTGCGTACTGAGAGTGACACTAATATTCATAAGCTCCGGAACCAGGTTCAGAAATATATGGGATCTCATTCGGAAACTGTTTTCGCCAAAACGCATAACGCTGTGATGAATTTCGAAAATAGCCCATTGATATGGCTGGAGCATTTGGCTGGAGTGGTATACGTTATAAGAAACCCGCTCGACATGCTGATTTCGTTTTCTGATCATTATAACTTAACAATTGATGACGCTATAGAAGCTATCTCGTCTCCATACCATCGGATAAATTCCACAGAAAAAGGGATTTTCCAAATACTTGGAGGTTGGAGTAATCATTATTACAGCTGGTTCAATGTTGAAAATCTCAGCCCTTTATGTCTTCGGTACGAAGATATGATTCAAAATCCCGTCAAATCGTTTGGAAAATTGATGAAGTTTTTAGGATTACCAAAAGATATTCCGCGCTTAAAACGCGCTATTCGTCATAGTTCCTTTCAAGTCGTCTCTCAACAAGAGGCCAAAAATGGTTTTGCGGAACAGTCCCGAGCTGGACACAAATTTTTCCGCCAAGGGAGGGTAGGTTCTTATCGCCGCGTTCTATCAGATGTTCAAATAGCAAAAGTCATAGACAACCATGGAGAGTTGATGGTTGAGATGGGCTACTTGGACAAGAATGGTAAACTTAAGGTTTAGTTCAGATAAAGGAGGACTGTCACTTGAGTTATAAAGAAAAGTTGATAGAGGTGCAAGAAGCCATCAACTTGGCTGCCGCCGAAGTAAAGAGAAATACAAGAGATATATCGTTGGTCGCAGTCAGTAAAACTCAGCCTATTGAAAAAATAGAGAAGCTAATATCATTAGGTCATAGAATATTTGGTGAAAATAGGGTTCAAGAAGCGAAGACAAAGTGGAAGCCGTTGAAATCAAAATATGAGGGTTTAGAGTTACACTTAATTGGAGCGCTTCAAACAAATAAGGTCAAGGAAGCTGTTGCTCTTTTCGACGTCATAGAAACTGTCGACCGGCCGAAACTTGCTGCCGCACTTTCAAACGAAATGTCTGAGCAAGCGGTGGAAATACCTTGCTATATTCAGGTGAATACTGGAGAAGAAAGACAGAAGGCTGGCATATATCCAGAAGAGACCGCAGACTTTGTCGATTACTGTAAAAATGAACTGAGTCTCAATATCCTCGGGCTCATGTGTATTCCGCCTGCAAATGAGACTCCTGCATTACACTTTGCATTGCTGGCAGGTATCGCTGAAGAAACAAATTTAGAAAACCTTAGCATGGGAATGAGCAGCGACTATGAAGTGGCGATAAAGCTCGGCGCAACTCATATTCGTCTCGGAACAGCTTTATTTGGGGCCCGGGACATTTAGTTGATTGTTCATTTAACTATATTCAATAAATCTCCATGACTTACCAAAGATAGCAGGCTTAAAAGATCAGATTTTTTCAGAGCAACGCAACCAGCCGTTGGTTCAAAATTGGGTCGCGCAAGGTGCATGAATATCGCGCTGCCCCTGCCTAGGATTGGGGGGCTGTCATTATATCCCAATTCAACAATGATATCATAAAGGCTATCCGAACGCCAAAGTGTCTCATGGCTGAAGGGATAGGGTGTTTTTATAAGAGTGTTATACCTTGTGTCATCACGGGGATCATCTGACCAACCCATATTTTTAGAAACAGGAAGGGTTTCGAGACTTGTGTCTGGCTTTAGTAGGCGGTCTTCACGGTAAAAAACGCGCCGGAGGGGCCATCTCCCGGCTGGAGTGCA
>PCAV01000119.1 GCA_002730675.1 Rhodospirillaceae bacterium
CTCTTTGTCTATGAAAATGGCTGATTATGCTGATATGGTTATTGAAAATGGAGGTAATTTACATCAAGTTACTCGCCATATGCTAGGTTTGTTTAGTGGAGAGAGAGGGGCAAAATATTGGCGCCAACAACTGGGAGAACTGGCGAGGTTGCAGCCTCATAATTCTGATTTAATTCGTAAAACAGCAAAGTTTTGTTGCGCAAAGACTCAAAGAAAGGTTGCCTGATGGCAGAAATTTCAGAAAAAGATATATCCAATCAGCACTCTAAATCAAGCAGGCCTTTAATTGAATTTGCTCCTTTATTTTTATTTTTCTTAACGAATTACTTCGCCGGAATTTTTTGGGGGACGTCTGTGTTGATTGCAGCAACTATTATATCGCTTGGAGTAATCTGGCATTTAGATAGGCGTATTCCCATTATAGCAGCCTTTGGATGTGTTGCAGTTGCTTTTTTTGGAGGATTAACGTTAATTTTTGAAGACGAGTTCTTTATAAAAATTAAACCCACCGTAATTAGTGGATTGTTCGCGCTGGTTATTCTTGCCGCTCAGATGCTTGGAAAACAACCAATGAAGGTTTTGCTTGGTAAGCAGATCTCACTAACAACAAAAGGCTGGAAGTATTTAGCATTAGTTTGGGTTTCTATGTTTATTGTTACGGCAATAGCTAATGAAATTGCATGGCGAACATTATCAACAGATGCTTGGGTAAGTTTTAAAGCTTTCGGTCTCACAGGGATTTCGCTTTTCTTTGCTATAATTTCGGTCCCTGTAATGACAAAATTTTCTGAGAAAACTGATTAGAATAGTTAAGCTTGAGCACCTATTTGTATCCTTAAATTCTTACCCTTCGAATTTCATTTTTCAAATTGTCGTGTAAATCATAAAAAAAGACGTATTTGATTGAAATTAATTCATGGATTTTCGCATTGTCATATTAATAAACTAGGTTTCTTTCTTCAAATCTGTCCTTTGAAACTACTTGGAGAGATTTTATCTGTTAACAACCGTGTTGTTGTTTAATGAGTAACTTTTAAATGACATGCTTTAGAACAAAAATTGGTCGAATTATCGGAGGTTTTAAATGACAGATAATGATGAAATTATTCTCGCTGATTTGAACGATGAAGAGCTCGTAGAGCAGATGCATGATGATTTATATGATGGAATGCAAGAAGAAGTCGTTGAGGGTGTAAAGATTTTATTAAGTCGAAATTGGACGCCATATGATGTTTTAACAAAAGCTCTTGTTGAGGGAATGACCATTGTTGGAATAGATTTCAGAGATGGTATATTATTTGTTCCTGAAGTTCTTATGGCCGCAAACGCTATGAAAGCTGGAATGGTTGTTTTGAGGCCGCTTTTGGCAGAAACAGGTGCGCCTAGAGTAGGTAAAGCAGTCATTGGAACTGTAAAAGGCGACATTCATGATATTGGAAAAAATTTAGTGTCAATGATGTGGGAAGGTGCTGGCTTTGAGGTTATTGATATAGGAATCAATAATCCAGTTGAAAATTACCTGGAGGCACTAGAAGAACATAAGCCTGATATTTTGGGTATGTCTGCGCTACTTACTACAACGATGCCCTACATGAAAGTTGTAATTGACACAATGGTAGAAAAAGGCATTCGAGATGATTATATTGTGCTTGTTGGAGGTGCGCCATTAAACGAGGCATTTTCTCAGTCCATAGGCGCAGATGCCTACTGCCGCGATGCTGCTGTTGCAGTTGATACAGCTAAAATATTTATGAGTAAAAAAATGAATGTAGCAAAGGTTAGTTAGCGTATTTTTTGTCATATTACAACGGACTGATGTTCAACACACTTATTATCTATGGCACAAATTAAAGTAATATATTGGCGGGATATTCCTGCTCAGGTAATCGCCGAGTCTGGGAGAGGGAGAAATCGCAGGCAAGTAAAACGCGAATTACATAAACGTTTTGCTCTTGCAATTGATGAAGCAGCCATGAGGTCTGGAGCGGATAAGAGTGATGATTATCTCGAGGATTGGCGACGTGGAGACCCCATTTCTTGTACTGATATGTTAGAAAAGGAAGTTGATAATTTAGCTAATCAAATAGAACAGCTAATTAGTGTAACAGAGCTTCGCANNTTGATAGCAAATGGTGGATTCATAAAGNCACAATAGGCATCTCNTGTATTATTTTAGAAAATGGCAATACAATCTAAAAAATGTCGAAAATAAGCAGAAGATTGGCGTGAGTTGGCCACATCATAATTTAGAATATTTTACACAAANNNTATAGAAATGTAAGGGCTTNTTAGATGTCATTAACNATTGATGCATTANCATNAGCTGCGGCCAACTGGTCTATAGAAGTAACTCCCAACGGCGCAAGTAAGGTTGAGAGTTTTGCAGATGCATTAGAGCCTGAAACACACGTGAATGTTACGTTCTTGCCCGGCTCAGACCCAGCAGACACTTATTTAGTTGCAAAAAGACTCCATGATGAAGGAATGATACCTATTCCCCATATTGCAGCTCGCTCAATAAAGGACAGAAAACATTTAGAAAAAATCGTTTCTACTTTTGCGAAACAAGCATCCGTCAAGGAAGTTTTGGTAATAGGCGGTGGCGTTGATAAACCTATCGGTGAATTTGATTGTAGTATGCAAATTTTAAAAACAGGAATATTGCAGGCGAATGGTATCACAAAAATTGGTGTTGCGGGCCATCCAGAAGGATCGCCAGATATTGCAGATAATGAAATAAAAAGAGCTCTTCAAGAAAAAAACGAATTTGCAATAAAAGAAAATTTAAACATGTATATTGAAACCCAATTCTGTTTTGAAGCTAAAATAGTTTTAGCATGGGAGAAAAAAGCTAGAGAGGATGGAAATCAATTACCTATTCGGATTGGTATTCCAGGTCCTGCTACGATTAAGACATTGTTTCGATTTGCCCAAATATCCGGAATCGGCCCATCTATGAGGTTCATAGCAAAACAAGCAGGAAATGTGGCTAAATTAATGACTGTTCAGTCACCACATCTGTTGCTAGCTGGGCTTGCAGAAGGAATGGCAGCAGATAAGGCCTGTCTTATAAAGCATTTCCATTATTATCCATTCGGTGGTTTTGTTAGAACAGCGAAATATGCCCGAGCTATTAGCNATGGAAATGTAAGNCTGAAAACAAATGGTGGGTTTGAANTAATAGAGAATTAAACTTTGAAACCCCACTTTTTTTTAAAAGGATAAATAAACAGAATATGGNGTAGTGNAGAAAGAAGAAATTTTATGACACNAACAGTTTTATCATCTGCAACTAANGAAATTGTAATTGGGTTTGATGCCCCATTTTGCGTAATTGGNGAGAGAATTAATCCAACGGGTCGCAAGTTGCTTGCAGAAGAAATGGCAAATGGAAATTATGACAGAGTTCAGTCAGATGCAATCGCACAAATTGAGGCCGGAGCTACNATGCTCGATGTTAATGCTGGAATACCACTTGCCAATGAGCCTAAAATTCTTGCTGANTCTATACAGCTTATACAATCATTTACAGATATACCCCTTTCGATAGATAGCTCTATTGTTGAGGCNTTGGANGCTGGTCTGGCTGTTTATCAGGGTAAAGCACTTGTGAATTCAGTAACNGGAGAGGAGGAGCGTCTTGAAGTGGTTCTCCCGCTTGTTAAAAAATATGGGGCAGCTGTTGTNGCTATTTCAAATGATGAAACCGGTATATCAGAGGACCCAAATGAGCGATTTAAAGTTGCTAAAAAAATTGTTGAAAGAGCAGCTGACTACGGTATTGATAGACAGGACGTCGTTGTAGATCCGCTTATTATGCCTGTTGGAGCTATTAATCTTGCAGGAAGGTCAGCGCTTGATCTTATTATAAGGCTNCGCTCTGAATTAANGGTTAATACAACATGTGGTGCATCTAATATTTCCTTTGGACTGCCGAATAGGCATGGGATGAATGCAGCTTTTTTATCAATGGCAGCTGGTGCGGGCATGACCTCTGCTATTATGAATCCTCTTCATTCGGAGGAGATGACAGCGATATTAGGTGCTGATGTAATGAACGGTGTAGACCCCGAATGTAGAAAATGGATCAAGAAATTCAGAGAGCCCAATGCTTCTGGAACGAACACACGTGAGCGCCGCGCTACTCGCCGGCGTGCACGAGACTAAAAAGAGATTGAATTGAAGCAAGGAAAAAAATGTAAAATTATTTTTACGCCATCTGGGAGACAGGGTCTNGTANATGANANNGTNAACCTGCTTCAAGCGGCAAGGCAGATAGGGGTTGACATTGACTCTGTATGTGGTGGCAGAGCAATGTGTGGAAGATGTCAAATAGAAGTGGGAGAAGGCAAATTCGCAAAACACGGAGTTCTCTCATTTGCAACCAATCTTACCAANCCAAACGCAACTGAGACTANATATTTAGAAAAGCGTAATCTTAAAAAAGGCCGAAGGCTCGCTTGCCAATGTGATGTACTTGGTGATTTGGTTATTGACGTTCCAGCAGCAAGTCAGATGCATCAGCAATTAATTCGAAAAGAAGCAGACAATAGATTAGTTGATATTAATCCTCCAACTCGTTTATGTTTTGTNGAAGTGAGAAAGCCTGATATGCANGAGCCCTCTGGAGACCTTCGTAGGGTGGCNGAAGCNTTAATTGAACAATGGCCGTCTCGAGTTAGTGTTTNTAANAGNTCTGAAATTTCAGCAGATTTGCAAGTGCTAGTTGAANTGCAATCTAANTTGAGAAAATCAAATTGGCAGGTCACAGTNGTTTTGCGNAATGGNAATCATATTGTGNCNGTTATGCCAGGATTAAAGACGCAGATATTAGGTGTTGCTATCGATATTGGTTCTACCACGATGTCAGCGCAGATTTGTGATATGAATTCTGGAGAAGTGTTAGCAGTGAGTGGAATGATGAATCCNCAAATTCGTTTTGGTGAGGACCTAATGAGCCGAGTAAGTTATGGTTTTATGAATGAAGGAGGTGCTGAAGAACTCACCAAAGCAGTTCAGAACGGACTGCAGGAACTCATCGAAAAAGCTTNAAAACAAGAAGGTCTAAATGTACAAGACATCTTCGANATTGTTTTGGTTGGTAACCCAGTTATGCATCATCTNGTGCTTGGAATTGACCCTGTTGAACTCGGTGGNGCTCCATTTGCATTAACGCTGGATACTGCAGTTAATTGTCTAGCTCAGGAAGTTGGATTACGTTTTAATGCGGCAACGCGGGTTTATCTGCTCCCTTGTATTGCTGGTCATGTCGGAGCGGATGCCGCTGGGGCAGTTTTAGCAGAGGCTCCGCAAGATTCAGAAGAAATTACATTGCTAATTGATATTGGAACCAATGCTGAAATAATTTTAGGAAATTGCCATCATCTGATGGCAGCATCTTCGCCAACTGGTCCAGCTTTTGAAGGTGCACAGATTTCTTCAGGACAACGTGCTGCTGTAGGAGCAATAGAACGTGTGCGAATAAACCCCAACAATTATGAGCCAATTTATAAGGTCATTGGCTCAGACCAATGGTCAGATTCTGCTGATTTTCATAAAGAGGTTAAAAAAACTGGTTTAACAGGTATTTGTGGCTCCGGAATTATTGAAATAATCGCAGAAATGTATCTAGCTGGGATTATTTCAGAAGATGGAGTAATAAATGGGGCGTTATCGTCCAAAACAAAAAGAATCGAAAAGTCTGGTCGAACATTTTGCTACAAAGTCACTGAGCAGATAGCTATTACGCAAGCAGATGTCAGAGCCATCCAGTTAGCAAAGGCTGCTTTATATGCTGGATTTCGATTATTAATGGATAAAATGGGAGTTGAAAAAGTAGATAAAGTCATATTGGCAGGTGCATTTGGCACCCATATTGAGCCAAAATATGCAATGATATTAGGTATGGTACCTGATTGTGAATTAAAAAATGTAATCGGTGCTGGAAATTCTGCAGGTGCAGGGGCAAGAATGGCGTTGTTAAGCTTGATGGCAAGAACAGAAATTGAGAAAATAGTTAGACAAATTAATAAAATAGAAACAGCGATAGAACCAGCTTTTCAAGACCACTTTGTGCGTGCAATGGCATTCCCACATAAAACTGACCCTTATTCACTTTTAAGTAAAGCAATCAAACTACCTCATCGTGAGTTGATAGATAATGTTGTCAGTGCATCCACAAATTCCAAACGCAAAAGAACAGGCAGGCGCACTAGACCATAAAAAACTCAAAAAAACAAGCCGACCTATTTTCACACAGTCTAGGATAAGTCAATGTTTGTTAGCTTTTTATTTGACTGAAATAATCGTAGTTTTGCGTGAATATAAAATAGTAATATCATACCAAAAGATATCGCATAGCACGCCCAAATGTACGAAGAGTAATCAGTAAAAATTATTTTCATTATCAACTGCGCGAAATTTGTTTCAAATACTTTAGCTCATTTAGAAGGGTTAACATGCGAGTTAGAACTATAATAATAAAAAAAATTTGAAAAGAAAAAAATAAGGTTAGTAATGGCCAGAGCATCGCCGAGTCAATTGAAATGCCCCCAGATCTCATTATACTTGCAGGCTGGTGCAGCGTATGCCACCAGTCAACTGAAAATTTTACTATTGGCAAATTGATACATCCTACTAGCGCAAGAATTGCTGCTGGGCGAGCGCCTCTCTCTGACCTGTCGAATGCATTTGAAAGTGAAATATAACCAATAAAGAAAAAAAATAACACCAGCATAGAAGTTAGTCGTCCATCCCAAACCCACCAAACACCCCAAATTGGCTTGCCCCAAAAACTACCTGTTATTAGGGTTAATGCAGCAAAGCCTGTGCCGATCGGCGCAATTGAGCGCGCTGCAATCTCTGCCAATGGATGTCGCCATATAAGAAAGAAAAATGAACATATGCCCAAGAGTAGATAACTAGATAGTGCTAGCCAAGCAGAAGGAACGTGAACATACATAATGCGCACAGCATCCCCTTGTTGATAGTCAGCTGGAGAAACTAAAAGAGCGAGGTACAAGCCATATCCAAGAGACAAAAGACATATAACTTCTAGGAAAGGTAAAATGAAGCTTGCAACTTTTCTAAACCTAGTTGGATTTGCTAAATAATTAAACATGGCTGTCCTTAACAGAGCACAATCTTTAAAATTCCATAAATAGATAAAAGTGGAAGCATGAGTGATTTTTGTTATTATGCCTTCAGTTGTTTTCTATAGCATTTTTTAGACCTAATTGCATAATTGGTATCGCTAACACAATCAAGCTTAAATCCATAGCAATCATAATAGAAATATAAGGTTTTATAGGCGTAGTTTCAATAAGAGCTATTCCTGTCATGCACCCAAATATTATAATAGGAAGACTAAGCGGGAGAACCAAAACAGCGGCTAAAATAGCAGCTCTTCTTGCGCCTAAAACTAATCCAGAGGCAATTCCCCCTAATAAGGTCATTCCAAACAAACCAAGTACAAGTGAAATGGCAAGTTCAAAAAATATAGATAAGTTAAGCCCTATCATAGTGCAAATCACGGGTAATATAATAAGCAGTGGTATTGTTGTAACTAAGAAAAAACATAAACACTTCGCAGCAGCATAACATCCAAGTGGTTGATCATTGTGAGCTGCTTTTTCAATAAAACCGTGTAAATAATCGTCTGTAAATAATCGGTCATATGCCGGAACAACTGATACAAATGCAGCAATCCAGACAAGTGCTATGCCATATTCTGACAGCTTATTAGGGTCTGGTCCTAGTGTGAGTGGAAATAACATCATGATCAATATAAAAAACCCTATCTGGCTCAATATATCAGTCACTTGAGATATACTGATCTCAAACTCCCTTATAAAATATTGATAGAAAATCAATATCACAGCTTAGCCTCTAGTTGTATGATTTGAGGTGAAAGATGCTTACATAAAGGTTGATGTGCAGCCACTATGACCCGTCCTCCAAATTTAATATGCTCTTCGATCAATGTTTCTAGTGCTAAACAATGT